>JALZKD010000068.1 GCA_030859405.1 Actinomycetota bacterium
CTCACCCAGATAGGGGCCCAGCTCGCAGCACAGGCCGGTCTCCTCTCGCACCTCGCGTAGGGCGCAGGCCTCGTCGCTCTCGGCTTGGTCGGCCTTGCCCTTGGGCAGTGACCAGTCGTCGTACTTCGGGCGGTGCACGAGCAGCACCTCGATGTCGCCCCCGTCCGGCCTGCGCCATACGACCCCGCCGGCCGCCCTCACGACCTCTTCGGTCATTCCTCTGATCTGGGCGGCGTGTTGGAGCGTTCCAGAGCCCGCTCCCGGAGCGCCTCGTGCAGGCCGACGCCCTCGGAGGTGAGAACCCGCTTCCAACAGCAGTCCGGTCCCAGCTGCCAGGCGTGGAGATCGTCCTCCAGCGCCAGGTCCAGGATCTCCTGGAGCCGCCGGCACAGCTCCTCCGACTCCACGGGGGTCACTGCCTCGACCCTCAGGTCGAAGTTGCGGGGCATGGCGTCGGCGGAACCGATGAAGTACCGCACGGGCCGGTGCTCGCCGTCCCCAAAAGCGAAGATCCTGGAGTGCTCGAGGTAGCGGCCCACGATCGACCGCACCCTGATGTTGTCCGACAGACCGGCCACGCCCGGGTGCAGGCAGCAGATGCCCCGCACGATCAAGTCGACGGAGACCCCCGCCGCCGACGCCTCGTAGAGGGCGTCGATGACGGCCTTGTCGACGAGGCTGTTCATCTTCATGACGATCCGCCCCTGCGAGCCGGCCTCGGTCTGGTCGCGGATCAGCTCCAACAACCGATCCCGCAGCTCGCCGGGAGCCACCAGCAGCTTGCGGTAGCTCATCCGGCGGCTGTAGCCGGTGAGGTAGTTGAACATGTTGGTCAGATCGGCGCCGAGGTCGGGGTCGGCCGACAGGAGGCCAAGGTCCTCGTAGATCCGTGCCGTCCTCGGGTTGTAGTTGCCCGTCCCGACGTGAGAGTAACGGCGAATGCCGTCCTCCTCCTGGCGGACGACCAGAGCCGTCTTGCTGTGGGTCTTCAGCCCCAACAGGCCGTAGACCACGTGGACGCCCGCCTCTTCCAGGGCACGGGCCCAGGCGATGTTGGCCTGTTCGTCGAAGCGGGCCTTGAGCTCCACCAGCGCAGCCACCTGCTTGCCCCGCTCGGAGGCTCGGATGAGGGCCTTGATGATGGGGCTGTCGCCCGAGGTCCGGTACAAGGTCTGCTTGATGGCCAGAACGTCGGGGTCGGCGGCCGCCTGCTTGATGAAGGCCTCGACCGAGGTGGCGAACGACTCGTAGGGGTGGTGGACGAGCACGTCACCTTGGCGGAGCACCGAGAAGAGATCGACGCTGCCGTCGGCGCGGGCCAACCGGGGTTGGGTGACGGCGTTCCACGGCTCGTCCTTCAGATCGGGCCGAGCGAGGTCGTGGACGGCCCACAGGCCGGTGAGGTCCAGCGGGGCCCGCAGGACGTAGACGTCGTCGGGGCCGACCTCGAGCTCGTCGACCAAGAGGCTGCGGACCTCGTCGGTCATGTTGGGATCGATCTCGAGGCGGACGGCCTTGCCGAAGCGCCGGCGTTGCAGCTCCGTCTCCAGCGCCGCCAGCAGGTCGTCGGCTTCGTCCTCCTCGAGGCTGAGGTCGGCGTTTCGAATGACGCGGAAGGGATGGTGGGACTCGATGACCATCCCCGGGAACATGCTGTCCAGGTGGGCGGCGATGACCTGCTCCAGAGGTACGAACCGCTCACCGTCGGGCATCACCACGAAGCGGGGCAGGAGGGGAGGGACCTTCACCCGGGCGAAACGGCGCTCATTGGATTTGGGATCGCGCACCATGACCGCGAGGTTGAGGGAGAGGTTGGAGATGTAGGGGAAGGGGTGACCAGGGTCCACGGAGAGCGGGGTGAGCACGGGGAAGATCTGCTCGTGGAAGACCTTCACCAGGTCTTCCCGGTCGTCGTCGTCGAGAGACTCCCAATCCGACAGGCGGATGCCCTTCTCGGCTAGCGCAGGCACCAGCTGGTCCAAGAAGCTGCGGTCCTCGATCTGGCCCAGCTCCTTGACGCGGGCTCTGATGCGCTCGAGCTCCTCCTGGGGCGTCAGGCCGTCGGGTGAGGTGGCGCCCACGCCGGCCACCACCTGGTCTTTGAGGCCCGCCACCCGGATCTGAAAGAACTCGTCGAGATTCTGGCTGAAGATGGCGAGGAACTTGGCCCGCTCCAGGAGGGGGACGGCGGCGTCATCGGCGAGGCTCAGGACCCGGGCGTTGAACTCGAGCCAGGACAGGTCCCGGCTGAGGTATCGAGCTTCTTCGGCCCCGTCGGTCCGGTCCTCGGAATGGTAGGGGCCCTGTCCGTCGGAGACGTCGTCCCTAGCCGGGGCGTCCGGATCCGAGACCTCTGACGCTGAGACGTGCGCGGCCATGGGCTCAGGCTATCGATCGTCTCCTGGCGCCGGACCGGCGCTGGACTCGGCCGCCGCCAGCGCCGCGCCCACAGCCCCACCCTGGTCGCCCAGGGAGGCGGGGACCACTCGGAGGGGGGCCGCTTGGAGGAAGAGCTGGCCCCGGGCTGCCTGCTCGATGTCGGCCACGAAGTCAGGGCCCAGCCGGTCGGCCAGCCCACCGCCGACCACCACTGTGTCCAGGTCGAGAAGGGCCACGCAGGAGGCAATGGCCGTGCCGAGGGCCTCGACGCCCTCGTCCAGCAGCTCGATGGTGACCGGGTCGCCGGCGGCCCGGGCCTTGGCAAAGGTGCTCGAGGTGAGCCGGTTCTTCTTGCTCAGCTCGAGCAGGAGGCTGTCCTGGCCGTCGGCGGCCAGACGGCGCGCCCGCTTCTCCATGGCCCATCTTCCGGCATAGGCCTCGAGGTGGCCACGGCCACCGCAGCCGCAGCGGCGCGCACCCTGGCGGACGATCATGTGTCCGATCTCGCCGGCGACGCCCGTGGCCCCCCGCCGGACCTGTCCGTCGAGCACCACCGCCCCGCCTACTCCCGTGCCCACGAAGATCCCGAGGACGTCGGTGCCGCCGACTGCGGCACCCAGCCGCAGCTCGGCCAGGGTGCCCACGTTCACGTCGTTGTCGACGGCCACGGGCACCCCGTCGAGGGACTCGCTCATGGCCTCCCCGAGGGCGAAAGGCTGGTCCCAGCCCGGCAGGTTCGGCGCCCGCTGCACCACGCCTTGGGCGTCGACGGCGCCAGGCGCGCCGATGCCCACGCCGGAGACGCCGTCGTGGCCGCCGAGCTGGCCGACGACGTCGGCGATGGCGTCGACCACGCCCATGGGCCCACCCCGGACAGGGGTCTTGCGCTTGGCCTCTCGGGCGACGATTCCGTCGTCGAGGACCACGCCGTAGATCTTGGTGCCTCCGAGGTCTATCCCGATGTGGGCCACGGCTAGTGCTGGGTCGGCGAAGGATGCATCGGGCCAGGCTAGGGTCCCGGTGTCGGCCATCGCAGCCTTTGACACCAGCCACCCGGAAGCACGGAATCGGTCAGGCCGGCTGCGCCCTCCAGGCTTGGCGCAGCTTGAGGCGGGCACCCCCGCGCAGCACGGCGCGGGTGTACACGAAGCCGGCCAGGCGGGCGGTGAGGACGATGCCGGACACCGAGAGGGCCACGGCGAGGGGTACCTCCCAGGGCGCCACGCCCGAAGCGGCGCGGGCGGGCATCACGAAGGGCGCCGTGGGGGGCAGGAAGGACAGCACCCGTGCCAGGAGGGCGTCGGGGCTCGAGGCCTCCCCGACGCCAACGAAGTAGCCGAGGGTCATGATGGCGGTGAGCGGGAACGAGGCGTTCTGGGCGTCCTCCTGGCGGGAGGCCAACGAGCCCACGGTGGCGAAGGCGAAGCTGTACAGGCTGAAGCCGAGCATGAACCACATGAGTGTCACTGCGATGGTGACCGGCGTGCCCTCCGGGAGGCGGTCGAGGCCCACGGCCATTCCCGTCACGAGGGCCGTTCCCGCCAGGACCAGGCCCTGCCCCAGGGCGACCACGCCGATGCCGAGCACCTTGCCCACCAGCAATTGGGTCGGGCGCACCGCGGCCAAGATCACCTCCACCACTCGGGACGACTTCTCCTCCACGACGCCGTAGAGGGTCCACGCTCCGTACTGGAGCAGCATCAGGTAGAGCACGATGGCGACGATGAAGCTGAGGGCGCCGGCCTGGCGCTGGCGGTCGGGACGGGGAGGTTCGAGGCTTCGCAACGGCAACGGGGGAGCGTCCAACGCGGCCGCGGCCGCCTCGGGTGTGAGCCCGGCCCGCTCGAGTCCGGACTGCACGCCGAGGGCCTGGGAGACAGCGTCCACCAGGCGGCCGAGCCCTGACTCAGGCTCCGGCCTCTTGTTCACCAGGAGCTCGGGCCCCTCCGTCTCCGTCCTCGCCAGGAGGGCGAGATCGAGCTCCTCGGCTCGCAGGCCCCGTTCGGCGGCTCCGGGGTCGGGCACGGAGACCAACGCCACCTGCACGCCGGCCAGCCGGCCGGCGGCCAGAAGGGCCTCGCGCCGGGCGGGCGTGGGCGTGCCGATCTCGCCCACCCGAACGGTGTCGGGACCCTCGTCGGCCAGGTTGGGCACGATGATGACCGCGGCCACGCCCACAGCCATGAGGACCGTCGTGATCTGGAACGAGCGGGCCCGCACCCGTTCGCGTATCTCGCGAGCGGCGACAAGGCGCATTCGGTCGGCCCCACTCATGGTCGTGTTCCCTCCACCGCCTGGCGGAAGACCTCGGAAAGGCGGCGGCGCTCGAAGCCGAAGTGGGTCACCGGTCCAGCCCTTCGAGCCGCGTCCAGCACGAGCTGGGGATCGATCCCGTCCTCGAGCACCAGGCGCAGACGTGCCCCCTCGCCCTCGAGCACCCGAACACCGGCCAAGCTCCTGGCCCAGGCGCCGGTGGTGTCGCCCCCGACCTCCACCGCCAGGCGGTTGAAGCCGCGTGTGGCCAGGTCGTCCACGGTTCCGGCCGTGACCAATCGGCCTCGATGGATGATGGCTACCGATTGACAGAGGTCCTCCACCAGGTCGAGCTGGTGACTGGAGAACAGCACGCCGGCGCCGGCAGCGGCTTTCTCGGCCAGCACCTCGGAAAGGGTGTCGACGGCCACCGGGTCGAGCCCGGAGAAGGGTTCGTCGAGCACCAGCAGCTCGGGCTCGTGCACCACGGCCGCGGCCAGCTGCACCCGCTGCTGGTTGCCTTGGGAGAGAGTGTCGACGCGGGCGTGGCGGCGTTCGCCGAGCCCGAGGCGGTCCAGCCATCCGTTCGCCGCCGACGATGCGTCAGCGGCGCTCAAGCCGTGAAGCCGGCCCAGGTACACGAGGTGCTCGTCCACCCTCATCCTGGGATACAGCCCTCGTTCCTCGGGCATGTACCCGAACGCCAGGCGCTCCTCGGGGCCGACGAGCTGGCCCTGCCAGCGCACCGTGCCGGCGTCGGGTTGCGACAGGCCGAGGACCGTGCGCAAGGTGGTCGTCTTGCCGGCGCCGTTGGGCCCCAGGAAACCGAATATCTGGCCCGGTGGCACGCTGAACGACAGGTTGTCCAGGGCCACCAGATCGCCGTAGCGGCGGGTCAGGCCCTGCAGCTCGAGCATGTCCCTCGACGCCTCAGGCAGCCGCTGCGTCGGACGTCACGACGGGCTGGTACCGACGGGTGGATGGCGTGTGGCGTCCACGTTCTCTCGCCTTCGTGCTCGGGACCCCGAAGCTTCGCACGGCACGAGAGCCTCGGGTGGGGCTAAGAAGTCCTCGATGCAGCGGGTGGTTGTCAGAACCGCCGGTCCCGAAGCCCGGCTCCGGCCGTGGCTGGAGGAGGCCATGTCACCATGAGCGCCCGGGCCGGCGACCTGGTGGCGGGCGTGGACGTGGCGACCAAGGACGTTCGGGTGGCCATATCCGACGACGAAGGCCACGTGCGGGCGTTCGCCACCGAGCCTCTCCCCGACGTGGCCCGGCCCCGGCCCGGTTGGTCCGAGCAGGACCCCTCGGTGTGGTGGCCGGGCGTGGTGTCGGCCCTGCGCCAGGCCACCGATGCCCTTGACGGTGACGGCGAGCGCATCGTGTCGCTCTGCGTCTCGGCCACCTCGGGCACCGTGCTGCTTGCCGACGCCGACGGCGAGGCGATGGGACCGGCGCTGATGTACGACGACCAGCGGGCATCGGAGGAGGCGGAGCGGGCTCAGGAGGCGGGGCGGCAGCGGTGGGAGTCCCTGGGCCTGGCCATGTCGTCCTCGTTCGGCCTGCCCAAGTGGGCATGGCTCCTCTCGGAGGGCGAAATGGGCGACAGGGCGAGACATGCGTGGCACGTGTCCGACCTGGTCCTCTCCAAGCTGACCGGTGACCTGCCGCCCACAGACACCAGCCACGCCCTCAAGAGCGGCTACGACCCGCTGCGCCACCAGTGGGCCGAGGAGGCCATGGAAGCACTGGGCATCCCCATGGAGATCCTGCCCGAGGTGGTGCCGCCCACCACCTCGATTGGGTCGGTCAGCCCCGGGGCGGCGTCCCGGACGGGTCTGCCCACCGGCTGCCAGGTGCACCTGGGCATGACCGACAGCTGCGCCAGCCAGGTGGCGGCCGGAGCGGACCAGCCGGGCCGGTTCGTCTCCGTGCTGGGGACCACCATGGCCATGAAGGGCGCCACTCGTGAGCTGCTTCGGGACCCGACCGGCGCCGTGTACAGCCACTGGCATCCCGACGGATGGTGGCTGCCGGGCGGCGCCTCCAACACGGGTGGGGCGGCCCTGCGGGAGGCGTTCCCCGACGCCGACCTGGCCTCCCTCGACCGTGAGGCCGCAGCCCACGGTCCGGCGGGGTGCGTGGCCTATCCCCTCGTCGGCAGGGGCGAGAGGTTCCCGTTCGTGCGGTCCGATGCCGAGGGTTTCCGACTGGGGTCTCCGAGCGGCGAGGTGGAGGCGTACCGGGCAACGCTCGAGGGCGTGGCCTTCCTCGAGCGCCTCGCCCTTGCTCATCTCGCCTACCTGGGGGCCGAGCCCGAGCCACCCCTGGCCGTGGCCGGGGCAGCCAGCCGGAGCGAGGTGTGGAACCGGGTTCGAGCCACGGTGCTCGGCGTGCCACTGGTGGTGCCCGAGCGGGCCGAGACGTCGTTCGGCGCCTGCCTTCTGGCTGCAGCAGGCCGGCTCCACGACAACCTGGCCGGCGCCAGCCGGGCCATGGTCCGGGTGGAGGAGAGGGTCGAGCCCGTAGAGGAGGAACGGGACGAGCTGGACGCCAGCTACCGTCGCTTCGTCTCCGGCCTCGTCGAGCGAGGCTGGCTCGGCGAGGGCCTGCGAGAGGCGGCGTCCGGCGACCCAATAGGAGGGGACCGGTGAACAGCGGGGGACCTGGAGGAAAGGACCTGGGCGAGGAGGACCTCGAGCGCATCCGCCGGGCCCACCACGGCCTGCGAAGGGCCTCACAGGAGCTCGAAGCCCTCGTGGCGCCAAAGTCGGTACGCGGGCGTTGGGAGCCGGTGGCGGCGCCTCAGGAGGTGCTCGACACGGTGCGTGCCGAGTTTCAAGCCGCCTACCACGAGGTGTTGGCGACGCAGCAGGAGCTGCTGGGCTGGGATGGGCCCGAGGGTGTCGCAGACGACTCGGCTCCGTCCGGCCCGAGGAGGGACTGAGCTCAGCCCCCTCAGTCACTCAGACCACGACGACCCCGGGGCGTCCCCGTCAAGGACGAGGCCCATCACCACCGCATCCCACAGCTCCCCGTTGCGGCGGGGGTAGTGGCGGCGCAGCAGTCCCTCCTGCACGAAGCCGAACTTGCGGTAGAGAGCCAGAGCGCCGTGGTTGTGGGGCCAGACCTGAAGAGCCACCTTGTGAGCGCCGGCCGAGCGAGCCCAGCCGAGTCCGGCGTCCATCAGGGCGCTGCCCACCCCCCGCCGGCGCCACTGGCGACTCACCACCATGCCCAGCTCCGCCACGTTGTAGCTCCTCAGGTCGATCCATAGGTTGCCCACGACGTCTCCGTCGGCATCGGCGACGAAGCGAGCGGCCTGATCGCCGCCTTCGATGGTCTCGCTGATCTGGCGCCGGCGGGCGATCCGATCGATCGGGGTCTCGGTCCCGATCCATCGACCCTCGGCCGCAACCTGCTCCAGGAGGTCGAGAACCTGCTCCACGTCGTGGGCGCGGGCGGAGCGGACCAGGTACTCGGCAGCATCTTCGCTGACGCTCATGGGCAACGAGCCTCGCACGGCTGTACTAAGCCACTGGGAGACCCCGGAGCAGGAGGTTGGAGATGCCCACCGTCAACGTCGAGGGAACCACCATGCACTACGTCGACACCGGCGCCGCCGTCGACGGACCGGCGGTGGTGTTCCTGCACGCCTTCCCGTTGCACTCAGGCATGTGGCGGCCCCAGATCGACGCCCTGACCCCCCGCTTCCGCGTGATCGCCCCGGACCTCAAGGGCTTCGGAAGCTCCGATGCCCCAGAGGAACCGTCGTCCTACTCGGTGGCCGGTTGGGCCGACGACGTGGCGGGAATGCTGGCTGCCCTCGGCCTCGGCCGGGTGGTGGTGGTGGGTCTTTCCATGGGCGGCTACGTGGCCTTCTCCCTGCTGAAGCGCCACCGTCGCCTGGTCTCGGCCCTGGTCTTGGCCGACACCCGCGCCGACGCCGACTCCGAGCAGGTCCTCCAGCGCCGGACCGACCAGCAGCAGCGGGTGCGCCGAGAAGGAACGGTGGGCGTGATCGACACCCTGCTGGAGACCCTGCTGTCCGAGCACAGCCGGGAGCACCGTCCCGAGGTCGTGGTGGAGGCCCGACGGCTGATGGACAACCCCCCGGCCGGTTTCTTGGGGGCGTTGGAGGCCATGAAATCCCGGCCCGACTCCACGGCCCAGCTCGAAGCCATCGACGTACCCACCCTCGTTCTGGTTGGCGCCCATGACCAAACTTCGCCCCCGGAGGTGGCGCAGGCCGTGCACGAGCGGATCTCGAGCTCCCGCCTGGAGGTGCTCCCCAACGCCGGGCACCTCTCGAACCTCGAGGTCCCCGACGCCTTCAACCAGGCCCTGGTCGGGTTCCTGGACGAGATGCCAGACCCTTCGAGGGACGATCAGGCCTGATCGAGGTCCAGGGACACGGAGTTGATGCAGTAGCGCACGCCCGTGGGCATCGGTCCGTCGTCGAAGACGTGGCCGAGATGGGAGCCGCAGCGTGCACACACCACCTCGGTGCGCGCCATGCCGTGGCTCCGGTCGGGGACGAGCCGGACGTTCTCGGCGTTGGCCGGCTCGGTGAAGCTCGGCCACCCGGTGCCAGAGTCGAACTTTGTGCCCGAGTCGAAGAGCTCGGCGCCACAGGCGGCACACCGGTAGATGCCATCGTCCTTGGCGCTGACGTACTTACCACTGAACGGCCGTTCAGTCCCTTTCTGCCGGAGAACCCGGTACTGCTCGGGGGTCAGCGACTCTTTCCACTCCTCTTCGCTCCTGGTCACGTCCGGACTCATCGCTCGGGCTCCCTCGGTCTTGGTGCCGGAGTACATACCCTGTGACTAGCGCGGGGTATGTACTCCACGAACTGCCTGGAAGGAGCCTAAGGGATGCCTGCTCGTGTTCAGAAGGCGGCGGGGGAGCGACCCACCGCCGACGAGCTCCGCCGCCGGTTTCAGGCCGAGGGCATGAGCCCTCGGGAGTGGGGGAACGGCCCCGGAGACACCTATGGCTGGCACGCCCACGGCTATCACAAGGTCCTCTACTGCCTGGCGGGAAGCATCGTGTTCCACACCAGGGACGACGGTGACCTGGAGCTCGACGCGGGTGACCGCCTCGACGTGGAGCCAGGGACCGATCACGCCGCCACCGTGGGTCCCGACGGCGTCCAGTGCATCGAGGCGTCCAGACCCTGAGCCAGTGAGGTGGCTCAAGCGAGGCGGGTGGTGAGCTCCTCGGAGTACTCGGGAAAGTAGCGGGAGATCTCGTTCAACGAGAACTCGGGAAGGATCGACGAGGCCGGCTCGCGCTCCAGCAGGAAGTGGAAGGACTCCCGCACGACCCGCTCCAGATCGTCCTCGCCGAGCTGGAGGTCCTCGATGAGGCTCTCGGGGACAGTGACCCTGTGGTTGGTCTCGGTCTGGCCCTCGCGGACCTGTACCCCGAACTCGTGCGAGCCCATGGAGGTGATGGAGACGTCAGTCATCAACTCTTCTCGTCATCGTCGTTGTCGTTGTCATCGCTGTCGCTGTCGTCGCCTGTGCCGCCATCT
>JALZKD010000164.1 GCA_030859405.1 Actinomycetota bacterium
AGTCGGTATCCCGGCCAGCACCATCGCTCGCCTGGGGATGGACCTAGAAGGCCACCGCCTTGCTCCCGACACCACCGTCATCCTGGATGAGATGTCCCAGACCTCCACCGCCGATGCGGTCGTGGTGCTCGACGCCGTGGCGGCCACCCCCGGGGCCCAGCTGTGGTGTCTGGGCGATCCCCGCCAGTCGCCGTCGGTCAGAGCGGGCGGGCTGGCCACCGAGCTGGAGCGACTGGCCATCGACGGCGCCGTGCCGGCGCCGACACTCGGCGTCAACCGCCGCCAGCACGACCCGCTGGACCAGCAGGCCCTGGCCGCCCTCCGGGTCGGAGAGGTGGCCCACAGCCAGGCCATGAGGACAGAAGCCGGTTGGGAGCACGAGGCCGCCACCCCGGCCGCCACCCGGGAGGCCCTGGCCGAGGCCGTGGTGGGCGACGTCACTCGTCACGGAACGAAGAGCGTCGCGGCCCTGGCCGTGTCCCATGGCGACTGCGAGGATCTGGCCGATCGCATCCGGGCCCGGCTGGCGGAAGCCGGCCGGCTGTCCGGCCCCATCCTCACCGGGCCTGGCTGGACTTGCACCCGGACCTACGCGGCCGGGGACCGGGTGCTGCTGCATGCCTCGGTGGGCCGCGGCAAGGCCCGGGTCCACAACGGCACGACCGCCACCGTGACCCAGGTGAGCGAGGCCGGCCTGGTGGTGCGCACCGACGCCGGAGCCGAGTTGAGCCTGCCCCGGGCCTTCGTGGAGGGACGGCGGTCGGACGCCACGCCCAAGGTCTCCCATGCCTGGGCCCGCACCATCGACGGGGCCCAGGGGGCCACCTTCGAGCAGGTCCACCTGCTCGGCAATGCGGCCCTGTCCCATCCCAGCGGCTACGTGGGCCAGAGCCGCTCGCGCCTTCCCACCCACACCTGGAACGTGGCCCGGCTGGTCGACGACGACCACGGCGGGCGCCTGGCCGATGACCGCAGCGCGCCGGAGGCGGTGGCCGCCGCCATGGCGCGTCGTCCCCTCGCCACCCTGGCCGCGGCCGACGACCCGAACGTTCTCGACCGTGAGTTGTCGGCCCAGCTGGCCGAGCACATCGCCGTGCTGGCCGATCGGCCCGCCGACGTGTCTCAGGAGCTAGAGCAGGCCGGTGCGGGCCTGCACCGGGCCGAGGAGACCCACCGAGCGGCTGTGCATCGCGCCGCCTACGCCCGGGACCGGCTCGAGTACCACAACCCCCTCACTCGCCTGCGCCGGGAGGGTCGACACGACCACGCCCGGCGCATGGAGGCCATGGACAGAGCCAGCCGGGACGTGAGGGAGGCACGAGAGCAGGTCGAGGCCCGCCAAGCCCGCCTGGCCAACCTGCAACGGGCCCAGCACCGGCGAGCGTCCTTCGACGCCGCCGAGGGGTGGCGGGAGGCCAAGGCAGCCGAGGTCTCCCGGGTCCTGTCCCATCACTGGGCGCAGGCCTCCCTGGCCGTCGCCCGCCAGAGCGATCCCCTGGCCTTCGGCACCGAGCGCCTGCGTGAGGCCCGAGCCACCTACGCCGCCGACCTCGACCGTCTCCGGGCCAGCCTGCCCCGCAACGCCGGCGACGACGTGACCCGCGCCGAGGCTGAGGTCCGCCGGGTCGAGCGGAACCGCAGCGATGTCCTCCACCAGATGCAGGAGGCCGAGCGGGCGCTGGCGCTGGCCAGCCAACGCCGGTGGGGTCGCATCGACCGAGACGCCAGAGAGACTGCCCTTCGACGTCACCGCTGGGCCAGGTCCGGGCTCGAGGGTGCCGACGCCGGCGTGAAGCAAGCCCGAGAACACCTCGCCGACGTCCGCGCCCAACAGGCCCGCTATGAGCACGCCCTGGCCGCCACCGCCTCCGAGCGTCGGGAGCTGAGCCAGGCGGTGGCGGACCTCGATGACGCCCTGGAGCGAACCCGCCCCGAGCGGGTGCCGTCCCTGGCCCGCCAGGAGATCGCCCCCGCCCACCTGGTCGACGCCCTCGGGCCGCTCCCCGAGGGTCCAGGGCCACGTGCCGTGTGGTCCGCGCTGGCCGTCGAGGTGGAGGCCTTCCGCGACCGCCACCCCGGCCGGGGCCTGGACGAGGAGGTGTCCCGTTGGCATGACCCGGGCCTGCATGCCGACCAGGAGCACCTGCACCAGCTGTTGGCCCGCGCCGGCGACCTCGTGGCCGCCGGTAATCAACTCTCGCTCGACACCGACCCGCTGCGGGAGCTCAGCCCAGAGGGCTGGGTTGTGCAGCTGGAGCAAGCCCAAGAGCTGGCACCCCGGCTCCCCGAACCCGCCTTGGAGCAGAGCCTGAGCATGGATCTCGGCTGGTGACTTGTGCTCATCCGGCGTTCGCTCAACGGCGTCCGTAGGGCGGGGTCACTCCCGGGTGAGAGAACGTCCGAGGCGAGCAGGCCAGCCGCTCGGCGGCTGGCTGATTCCATGGTGGCTTCCCGGAGAGCAATCACTACCGGCCGTCAAGGGCACACTGCGGGGCTCGCTGCGCTCACATCCTCGCTCGGCCTGCGGCCGGTCCCTTGACCGCCTCCTTGTCGAGGAACGGCGTCTCGTGCACCTCGCATCGACGGCACGCAGCGGCAGCGAGGGCATCATCAGGTCTTCCCTTCAGCTCCTCGCAGCCTTCCGTACTGGCGGGGACTCGCGACTGCCGGGGGGGACAAGCCCTATCCGTCGATCTGCTCGGGGTGCTCCGCCTCAACGGCGAGCGTTCGGTTGCGGCGTTCGGTGCTTCGCACGTTGCCTCGCATGGGACCGGCCGTCGGCGCCGCGGTTATCGGGCGGTCTACCTGCCACACTGCGCCGGTTTTCTCGCGCTGGGCCGCGACCCCAAGCCGGCGGTAGGGGGCACGGGCTTCGGCGAAGCGGGTATGGGATTAGTGGACGTTGTTGCCGGCCCCTACGGCGGCAGTTGCTCGAATCCATGGCATCCTCGTGGGGTGGTTCGGGTCGAGCCGGTCACCAAGGGGTGGGCTGCTGCTTTGGCACAGGGGGACGACGTGTTCTCCGAGCGGTTTGCTGTGGCGGTCGAGGCGAATTGGGAGGGCTTCCCCGAGGTGATCCGCTTCCTCGCCGAGGCGAACCGGCCCGAGGCTCTCTCGGAGTGGGGGCTGTACCTCATCTTCGACGACGATGGCGCGCTCGTCGGCAACGCTGGGTGGAAGGGCGAACCGGTCAATGGAGCGGCGGAGTTGGGGTACGCGGTGGCACCCTCCCGGCAGGGGCGTGGGATCGCAACTGCAGTGGTGCGCGAGCTTGTCGCTCGTGCCGCTGCCGCAGGCCTACGCAAGGTGATCGGGCACACGCGGGCGGAGGAGTCGCCGTCGACGACGGTGCTCGCGCGATGCGGCTTCACGAAGGTCGACGAGCTGATCGACCCTGAAGACGGTCCCATCTGGCGCTGGCAGCTCCCAATCCCTGATCAAGACGCGAACTCGAAGGCGTCGAAGGCCTGACTCCTCGTGGGTGAGAACACCCCGATCCGG
>JALZKD010000069.1 GCA_030859405.1 Actinomycetota bacterium
GCGGTCGGCCGTGAGCCACGGGTGCTCTACCCATTGGTTCGCTCGCCTCCGGCTCGCTCAGGCGGTGGGCTGCGCCGGCCCGAGCAGGCGCTCGAGGACGCGCGGGTCGGCGGGCCACGCCTCCAACAACACCTCACGAGGCACCTGGCGGGCCGCGTAGCGAAGCAGCAGGGCCACGGCCACCACGTCGTCGAGGGGGCCGATCACGGGGAGGAACTCGGGCACCAGATCGATTGGTGAGGCGACCCAGAGGCCGGCCACGAGCAGGGCGACCTTGGCCCGCCGGGGCACTACAGGGTGGCGGCGCAGCCGGCGCACGAGGGTGAGGCAGGCCGGAAGGAAGCCGGCCAGGTCCTTGAGAAGTCCGGGCGGGAGACGGCGGGCGAGGAGCACGAGCAGCGCCCATGACGCCACCAGCGATCCAGCCCCCACCAATACCAGCTTCACCCATGCCGCCATTCTTGCCAGCCCTCCCTGAGGCTCATCATGACCGACGGGCCTGCTCAGGGGGCCGTAACCGCCAGGGTGACCGTGCCCCGGGCCGTGGCCAGGGCGACCCGGGAAGCCTCGTCGGGGCTCACGGCCACGGTCACGGACTCCTCGGAGACGTCCACCACGAGGGCGGACGTGGCCACGGCGAAGGTTGGCTCCGTGTCGCCCTCGGTGGTGTCGAAGGTGGCGAGCACGTCGACGTGGTTTCCCCGGCGAAGCGACAGCCCACCCCTCGTGGCGGGGACCGCCAGCGCCCGACGCCCCGGGGGCACCAGGGCGGCCACGCCCTGCACGCCCCACGGGGCCAGCTTGGCCTCCAGCAGGACCTCTCCCGGCAGCAGGGGAACGAGCGCGGCGTGGTGGGCGGGTGATGCCGCTACCGGCCCCTCGGGCAGGGCGGCCGCCGGCAGGCGGCGCATCACCACGTCGACGGGCGAGACCACCTGGCCGGCGTCTACGGCTCGGGCCGCCACGGGCACCTCGCGTAGGCCCCCGAGCCGCTCCGCTCGAGTGTTGGCCTCCCGGACCAATCGAGCGACGGTCAGGCCGGTGAGCAGGGCCAGGATCACGGCAAAGGACCAGAACGACCAGGGGCGGCGGCGAAGGAGCACGGCGACTTCTCCTCGGGCGGAGGGACCGGGGGGGGAAGCGCCGGAGCCAGGCCTGGAGGGACTCGGGGGCCTAAACCGCCCGCCAGGGCCTCCGGAGGAGCAGCAGCAGGGGCCAGGCTAGCCGACGAGGACGCCGATCCCCGCAGGGCGGCGGCTCACGACGAGGCCGCGGACGTCCGGTCGCTCTGGGAGGTCCTGGCCTTGTCGCGGGCGCTGCCGCCAGCTCCGGAGCTGCCGGTGCCGGAGTTGGCGGAGCTGCCGGCGCCGGAGCTGGCGCCCGCCGGTTCGGCCTGGCCCGACTTGCCTGACTTGGACCCGTCCTTGGCGCCCTCTCCCTTGGGCTCCGACCTCTCCTTGGGAGCCTTTTCCCCTGGGTCCTGAGACCGGCTGTCGTTGCGGTAGAAGCCACTGCCCTTGAAGGCGATGCCGATGGCTCCGAAGACCTTGCGCAACTCGCCGCCGCAGTTGGGGCAGACGGTGAGGGGATCGTCCTTGAACGACTGAACGACCTCGACATGCTCGGCGCAGGCCCTGCAGGCGTACTCGTAGGTGGGCATCGGTTCCCGAGCGTACCTGCGCCGGCCACGCCGGAGACAACGTGAACCGGGACTGCGCTACGGAACCAACTGAGCCTACGGGGAGGCGGGGGCTCCGCCGTCGGCCCGCACGTAGACGTCGGAGCCGGTGGCGGCGAACTCTGCGGACTTCTCCTTCATCCCGAGCTCGATGGCGTCCCCGTCGCCCACGCCATGGGCGGCGGCGTAGTCGCGCACGTCCTGGCTGATGCGCATGGAGCAGAACTTGGGTCCGCACATGGAACAGAAGTGGGCCGTCTTGGCCGGCTCCGCCGGCAGGGTCTCGTCGTGGTACCTGCGGGCCGTCTCCGGGTCGAGGGCGAGCTCGAACTGGTCCTCCCAGCGGAACTCGAAGCGAGCCTTGGACAGGGCATCGTCCCACGCCTGGGCGCCGGGATGCCCCTTGGCCACGTCGGCGGCGTGGGCCGCGATCTTGTAGGCGATCACCCCCTGTTTGACGTCGTCGCGGTCGGGCAGGCCCAGGTGCTCCTTGGGCGTGACGTAGCAGAGCATGGCCGTGCCGAACATCCCGATCATGGCCGCCCCGACCGCCGACGTGATGTGGTCGTAGCCGGGCGCCACGTCGGTGACCAGAGGGCCGAGGGTGTAGAAGGGCGCCTCGTGGCAAACCTCCAGCTGCAGGTCGACGTTCTCCTTGATCTTGTGCATGGGCACGTGACCGGGGCCCTCGATCATCACCTGCACGTCGTGGCGCCAGGCCACCTCGGTGAGCTCCCCCAGGGTGCGCAGCTCGGCCAGCTGGGCCTCGTCGTTGGCGTCGGCCACGGAGCCCGGACGCAGGCCGTCGCCGAGCGAGAAGGCCACGTCGTAGGCGGCCATGATCTCGCAGATCTCTTCGAAGTGGGTGTAGAGGAAGTTCTCCCGGTGGTGGGCCAGGCACCAGGCGGCCAGGATCGAGCCGCCCCGGCTCACGATGCCCGTGACCCGCTTGGCCGTGAGGGGCACGTAGCGCAGCAGCACGCCGGCGTGGACGGTGAAGTAGTCGACTCCCTGCTCGGCCTGCTCCACCAGCGTGTCCCGGTAGACCTCCCAGGTGAGCTCCTCGGCCCGACCGTCCACCTTCTCTAGGGCCTGGTAGATGGGCACGGTGCCGATGGGCACCGGCGAGTTGCGGACGACCCACTCACGGGTGGTGTGGATGTCGACGCCGGTGGACAGGTCCATCACCGTGTCGGCGCCCCACCGGGTGGCCCACGTGAGCTTCTCCACCTCCTCGTCGACCGAAGAGGTGACTGCGGAGTTGCCGATGTTGGCGTTGACCTTCACCAAGAAGCTGCGTCCGATGACCATGGGCTCGGACTCGGGGTGGTTGACGTTGGCGGGCAGGATGGCCCGGCCCCGGGCCACCTCGTCTCGCACCAGCTCGGCGCTCAGGCCCTCACGGGCGGCCACGAAGGCCATCTCGGGCGTGACCTCGCCCCGGCGGGCGTAGTGCATCTGGGTGACGGTCCGCCCCGGTCTGGCCCGCAGCGGGGGGCAACGGTGGCCGGCGAATGACCGCGCCGCGCTTCCTCGGCGCTGCGCTCCCCGCCCGTCGTCGCGCAGGCTGGCGTTGCGACCCTCATACTCCTCGATGTCACCGCGCCCGGTGATCCATGGCTGGCGAAGGGCAGGGAGACCGACGTCGGGCCGTGATCCGGGCCCGCTGGTGTCGTAGAGGCGCACCGCGGGGTTGGCCCGCCCGTCGGGTGAGTCCCCCAGCGGGACCTCCGCGAACGGCACCCGGATGCCGGCGCCGCCCTCGACGTAGACCTTCGACCTCGAGCCCATGGTTCTCTCCCTCCGCCGGCATTACCCGGATCAGGTAAGGGACCGGTCAGTCCCTAGCGGTCGGCACCTTGCCCTCTCAGCCCCCTTGGACGGAGCTCCCGCACCCTCAGTCTCCCACAAGGCCGCTCACGGCGATGGCGGTCGCCCACCGACCTAGGATCACCCCCCAAGAGGGGAGCTGGCGTTGGCCATTGAGGTAGATCGACGGGTGGTGGTCACGGGCATGGGCGTCGTCAGCCCGGTGGGCAACAACGCCGAGGAGAGCTGGCAGGCCTTGACCTCCGGGCAGTCGGGCGTGTCCAAGATCACCATCTTCGACGCCTCCGACTTCGCGGTGCGCATTGCCGGAGAGGTCAAGGACTTCGACGGCCAAGCCATCTTCGGCAAGCGCCGGGCCCGCCACCTCGACCGCTTCGCCCAGCTAGCGCTCGTCGCCACCCGTGAGGCGATGGAGAGCAGCGGCCTCGACGCGTCGGCGGCGCCCCACCGGGTGGGAGTGGTCTACGGGAGCGGCATCGGCGGGCTGGCCACCCTGGAGCAGCAAGTGCACGTGCTCTGCGAACGAGGCCCGGAGTGGGTCAGCCCGTACCTGTGCCCCATGATGATCCCCAACATGGCCGCGGGGGAGATCGCCCTGGAGCACGGGCTCCAAGGGCCCAACAGCTGCACCGTCACCGCCTGCGCGGCCTCGGCCCACGCCATCGGCGACGCCTACGACCAGATCCGCCTGAACCGGGCCGACGCCATGGTGTGCGGGGGCTCCGAGTCCATGATCACGCCCATTGGCGTGGCCGGTTTCTCCGCCCTCAAGGCTCTTTCCGAGCGCAACGACGAGCCGGAGCGGGCGTCACGTCCCTTCGATGCCGGCAGGGACGGCTTCGTGGCCGCCGAGGGGGCCGCCACCCTCGTGCTCGAGGAGCGGGAGTCGGCGCTGGCCAGGGGTGCCCCCGTCCTCGGTGAGGTCATCGGCTACGGCGCCACCTGTGACGCCTATCACATGACCGCCCCTCACCCCGAGGGCACGGGGGCCATCGGGGCCATGCGCATGGCCCTGGCCGACGCGGGCATCGCAGCCGAGGACGTGGGCTACATCAACGCCCACGGCACCTCCACCCAGCCCAACGACCGCATCGAGACCGCGGCGGTGAAGGCCGTCTTCGGCAGCGCTGTACCCGTCTCCTCCACCAAGTCGATGACCGGGCACATGATCGGGGCCGCCGGAGCCTTCGAGGCCTTCGCGTGCCTCAGCGCGCTGGGGACAGGAGTCCTTCCTCCCACGGTGAACTACGAGGAACCGGACCCCAACTGTGACCTCGACTACGTGCCCAACAGAGCCCGAGAGTCGGCCATCGAGATGGCCGTGAGCAACAGCTTCGGCTTCGGCGGGCACAACGCCACCCTGGTGTTCCGCCGGCCCTGAACCCTCGCCACTACTCGACCATCCGCCCAGTGAGGGCTGTGTTGACTTGTGCCCGGCCTACCACGTCAGGCAGTCCCTGCTGGGGTAGGACCACGGCGATGACGGCCATGGAGGTCCAGCTCAAGTCGTCGTAGTCGCCCGGAGCAAGAAGTCCACCGAAAGCGAGCCGTCGCCGGTCCTGGGTCACGAAGAAGGCCTTGTCACCCTCGCCCTCATGTTGAACGGCCCGGGTTTGCTGGAGCCGAGCGAACACCAGCGTCCCAGCGGTGAGGGCGACGGCCTGGCCACCAGGCCGGGGCTCCCACCGCTGCTCCGCCGAGCCGTGCTCCCTGAACCTGTTCAGGAAGCTGCCTATCGCCTGGATCTCGCCAGTCGTGTACTGACCCGGGGTGAATGAGCCAGAGGGCAGCTTCCCCGAAGGCCCTCCGTTGTTCATTGCCCCCGCATACCTGGCCGCCACGTCGGCGGGCGCTGCGTTGAGAGCTCGCATCTCCTCGGCGTCAAGCAGGTGGGCGTTGCCGTTGCCGTCGAGCTTGAGCTGAGGTAGATCGATGTTGTCGGCGAGATTGACCCGGGCCGTCGTTTTCCAGGGAGCGGACGCGTTGTCCCGGTGGTACAACTCGACCAGGTTGTGGACAGCGGCGTCGGAGAGGCTCCGGGTCTTCGCATAGGCAACGAAGTCGGTGGCTCCTCCGTCCAGCGGGTAGGCCTGGACCCTGACCACCTCGAACCCGTGATCGGTGGTGTCACCAGCTGCCCGCTGCCCCTGGAAACCTCTGGCCGATGCCTGGTCCATGAGAGCCTGGTCTCCGGTGCTCAGCGAGGCGGCGGCATCCGGGTTCCCCATCGTGTAGGCGCTGGCAAGGGCGCTGAGCCGCTGTT
Organism: Actinomycetota bacterium; assembly: GCA_030859405.1. Lineage (GTDB taxonomy): Bacteria > Actinomycetota > Acidimicrobiia > Acidimicrobiales > YB1-3. The sequence goes on from JALZKD010000069.1 coordinate 5,772, forward strand.
GGACGGCGCCCACCAGGTCGGCGTGCTTGTTCGTGCTGGGTCCGATTCCCGCCTGTGTGGCCGCTGGCTCACTCTCCTTGTCTCCCGAGGAGCATGCCCCTATCGACAGGACGGCGATCAGGGAGGCCAGTCCCAGGGCTGTCCGGTTCACTCTTGGCCCTCGGGGTCGTCGCACGTCTGGTAGGGAACCAGAGCGAAGAACATGTCGGCCTGGCAGGCCACGGCGCCGTCGAGGAGGGCCCGTCCCGTTCCCTTGCCGGCGCTGTGGCCCATGTGGTGGAGGGTCACCTCCAAGTCGAGGGTGTCGCCGGGAGCGGCCTGGCGGCGGAACCGGGCCTTGTCGATGCCGGCGAAGAGAGGGAGCTTGCCGCGGTAGGAGTCATGAGCCAGGAGGGCCACCCCGCCCAGCTGGGCGATGGCCTCCACCATGAGCACGCCCGGCAGCGTGGGCCGGCAGGGGAAGTGACCGGCGAAGAAGGCCTCCTCGCCGGTCAGGTGCCAGCGGCCCGTGGCCGACTCACCGGGCACCACGGCGACGATCTCGTCGACGAACAGGAAGGGCGGCCGGTGGGGAAGCAGCTCGTCGGGACGCATGCGGGCCGAGCGTAGCGGTCGCCCCTTCCTCTCTTCGTCGGGCCGTGCGCCGTCGACCGTCGGGGATACAGTGACCCCCGTGGACCGAGAGAGCGCCTACAAGACCTTTCAGGAATGCGTCGCTGAAGTGCTCGACGTGGACCAGGACCGGGTGGTCCCCCCTGCTCTCTGGGACAAGGACCTGGGCGCCGACAGCCTGGCCGTGATCGAGATCACCCTGGCGCTGAACGAGGCGTTCTCGGTGAAGCTCCCCGACTTCGAGCCCGACGACGTGCGCACAGTGGGCGACGCTTTCGAGGTCGTGGCGGCCACGCTCGGAGTCTGAAGCGGCGATCTCAGGTCGCCGTCGGCGCCGAGGTTCGCTGATTCGGGGCAGCTGACTTTGACGCTGGCCCAATTGCTGATAAAGATGATCGGAGTTATCAGCTTTGGGGGTTTGGGTGCAGAGACTGTTCATCTTCGCTGTCGTGGGGCTGGTGGCTCAGCTCATCGACGGTGCCCTGGGGATGGCCTACGGAGTCACGGCCACCACACTCCTCCTGTCCACGGGTAGCGCCCCCGCCGTGGCGTCGGCCAGCGTGCACCTGGCCGAGGTGGGCACCACCCTGGCCTCGGGCCTCTCACACTGGCGCTTCGGGAACGTGAGCTGGCGGACGGTGGGCTGGATCGGGGTCCCCGGCGCCGCAGGTGGGTTTTTCGGCGCCGTCGTCCTGAGCTCGTTCTCGGCCCAGAGCGTAAAGCCCCTGGTGGCGGTGATCCTTCTGAGCCTGGGAGCGTTCATCGTGTGGCGCTTCGCCTTCGGCGGCAGCCTTCGCTCGGTGCCCGAGCAGCACATGCGACCCCGTTTCCTCGGCCCCCTTGGGCTCGGTGCCGGTTTCCTCGACGCCATCGGCGGAGGTGGCTGGGGGCCAATCACCACACCGACGCTCATGACCGCCGGCCGCATGGAGCCCAGGCGAGCCATCGGCTCGGCGTCGGCCTCGGAGTTCCTGGTTGCCGTCAGCGCCAGCGCCGGCTTCCTGTGGTCGCTGGGCCGGTCGGGCGTCGACCTTCGCCTCGTCACCGCCCTGCTGGCCGGCGGCGTGTGCGCCGCTCCCCTGGCGGCGTGGCTGGTGCACCGCCTGCACCCCCGGGTGATGGGGACGCTGGTGGGCGGTGTCATCCTGCTCACCAACAGCCGGACCGTGCTCCTGTCCAGTGGCCTGGGCGGGCCCACCCGCCTGGCCTGCCTGCTGGTGCTGGCCGTCGTGTGCGCCACCGTGGTCCTACGGACGGCGCTGACCTTGCCCAGGGAGCCCAGGGAGCCCAGGGAGCCCAGGGACGTCTTCGCAGAGGGCCGGGAAGCGTCGCCCGCCCTCCCGGGCTGACGGCGCCGGCGGAATCAGCCCACGCCCTGACCGAGGGATTGGCTGAAGCCGGTCACGCAGTCGGTGCAGATGTAGAGGTCCTTGGCGTTGGCGGCGAAGATGGCGTCGGCGAACTCCTGCTGGCGCTGGCAGAAGTTGCACGTCCGCGGGTTGTCGAGCTCAGCCCCCGGGTCGGCCGGCGGCGCCGCTGAGGCGCTCACCTGGCCGGCCATGAGCTGCACGCAGGTGTGGCAGATGACGACGTCGGGCCCGGTGAAGGCCTGGGCCTCGGGGACCTGGGTGCTGCTGCAGAAGCTGCACTTGACCAGGCCTTCTTCGCTCTCGGTCTCGGGAAGGCTGATGTTCCAATCCATGCCCACACCGTAGGCCGGTTTGCCCGCGGCCCCGAACAGCCAGTCCAGCCCGGGTCAGGGCTTGGGTTCGAGCTCAGGCCTGGGCTCGGCCTCGGTTTCGGTCTGGCCGGTCTCGCCCTCGGGCTCGGCTTGGGTCTCGCCCTCGCCTTCGCCCTCGCCCTCGGTTTCGGTCTCCCCCGATGCCGTGTGGTGCTGGTCGGTCACCGAGGCCCTTCCCACCTGGACCAGGCGGAGGCCGGTGATGAGCCCTATCCCGCCCACCATGTTGCCCAACGTGGCCCAGCCGAGGAAGCCCAACCAGTCGAGGTAGCCGTACGGGGCGCCTGCTTGGAGGCCGGCGAAGAGGAGAAGGGAGACCACGATGGCGTGAGTCAGCTTCCCGGCCCCCAAGAGGAAGGCGGCCGCCACCGCGGCCACCATCTTTCCCCCTTGTGAGTCGCTGCCCCGCTCCATCCACGTCATGAGGGTGATGATGGCCCCGCCCAGGATGGCCGACGCGAACGACTCCCATCCCAACCCGAGCTCGGTGTAGTGCGTGGCCGACTTGAGAGCCGTGTCATGCAGCTTGGGCACGGCCGCCAGGACCACAGCCATGATCAGCCATCCCCCCGCCAGGTTGGTGACGGCGGTCCCGAGCCACAGCCGCAACACGGCGATAGGGCGCGCCCTCCTGGCCGTCACGGTGGCGATGGGCACGAGGAAGTTCTCGGTGAACAGCTCGCTGTTGGCCAGGGTGAGGGCGATGAAGCCGATGCCGAAGGCCAGGCCCGCCAGGAGCTCGTTGTGAGTGGCGTGCTCCACGAGCAGCAGGGCGAAGACACCCACACCCACGTCGATGCCGCCCACCGCCCCTGTGGCCAGGAGGGACGGAAGGCTCCGGCTCAGGCGGTGCTCGCCGTCGGCGATGGTGCGATCGAACTGGGACGAAACGGCGTTTGCCATGGCTTCAGCCGGACAGGAAGCTGGCCCGGACCCGGCGCTCGGCGATGTCCTGGTTGAGGTCGAGGAGGACCACGTGCTGCCACGTGCCGAGGGCGGGTCGGTCATCCAGCACGGGGAGAACGAGTGAGGGGCTCACCAGCACGGGCAGGAGGTGGTCGGCCCCGTGACCAGTGGCACCATGACTGTGGGTGTAGCGGTCGTCGCGGGGCAGGAGCCGACCGAGGAGCTCCTGAAGGTCGGGCTCGGAGCCGGCGCCCAGCTCCATGAGGGCCAAGCCGGCGGTGGCGTGGGGGGCGAAGAGGTGGACAATGCCGTCACCCTTGCCATGACAGAACTCAGTCACCTCGTCCGTGATGTCGACGAGGTTCTGGCCGCGGGTGTCGAATGTGAGCTCTCGAGTGTCCATAGAAGTCAGACCGGCGGCTGGGGATCGTACTGGATGCATCGGCGCACCTCACGGGCGCCGGTTTGCTCGGCCCCTGGCCCATCGCCACCGCGAACGACGGCGCCGCCCAAGGCAATGGCGATGGAGGGGCCGGACATGGATTAGAAGATTGCCATGGACGAGAGCCACTCCGACAAGTTGAGCGAGCCCGAACGGGCGACCCAGGAAGAGGTGCAAGAGGACGCCGACCGCCAGGGCGACGACGAGGTGACCAGGCGGGAGGCGCTCGAGAACGAGCTGATGGACGACGACGCGTCGGGTGCCGGCGAGGGGATCGGCGAACCTACTCCCTGACCCGCTGGGCGGCGTACTGGCAACAGCCTCGGCGGTGCACAACAATGAGTCCGACATGGCCACGACGGACACCAGGAGCGACGGTTCCAAAGCGTCGAGGGACATGAAGGGAAGGCGGCTCGGTCGCTGGTCCGACGACCGCCTGGGCGTCTCCCGCTTCGCCCGCACCGCCCTGAGAAAGGTCTTCCCCGACCACTGGTCGTTCATGCTCGGTGAGCTGGCCATGTACTGCTTCGTGGTGCTGGTGGTGACCGGCGTCTTCCTCAGCTTCTTCTTCGACGCCAGCCTCGGAGAGGTCGTGTACCACGGCAAGTACGGCCCGCTCCAGGGTGTGGAGATGTCCGAGGCCTACCGCTCGGTGAT
>JALZKD010000165.1 GCA_030859405.1 Actinomycetota bacterium
GGTCGACGTAGCCCTCGATGGTCGCCACCAGGGCCTTGAGGCGGGTGAGCAGCGCTCGTTGAGCAGGCGTCTGCATGGCGCCGAGCAGCTCACTGGGGTCGCCGAGGGCCTCCTGAAGGGAGGCGGGATTGGTGGGGTCGATGGCGCCGAGCTTGTCCTCGAAGACGCTGGGGTCAGTCTGGAAACCCTCCGCGTACTGACGAAGCAGCCCCCCGAGCCGTTCGTTCACGTGGGGCCGCCCGAGCACGGCGTGGTGAGTGATCTGCACGAGGCACACCCACATGCGCACGTCGTCGGGGTCCAGGCTCCAGTCGGCGGCGAAGGCGTTCACGCTGGCCGGCAACACCAACAGCTCGTCGGAGGGAGGCCGGGGAACGGGCAGGTCGTACTGGCCCATTGCTCGTCGGGCCTGGTGGCCCACCAGCGAGCCCGCCTGTAGCCCGAGGAGGAACGGCCCGACCACCTCGGTTACGCCACCCAGGAGCTGGGCGGTGGGGTCGACTTCGCTCTGGCCTGCCGCGGCCTCGTCGTCCTGGGTGGCGCCGCTGAAGCTCTTCGCCAGTCCCTCGAACAGAGGCTGGTAGGCGTCGAGGGTGCGTCCCGCGAAGTCAGCCCTGCCAACGGGCCGTACCTCGAGCACCCCTCCCGTCACCGACGTGGACAGCCCCGTGGCCGTGCTCACCTGGAGGTCGGCAGCCCGCGACAGCTCCTCGTAGCGGATGCGCTCGAGCGGTTCGATGTTGGCCTCGGCCCCGCCCTCCACGGCCAGCCACCGAGCCATCTGCCGAGCTATCTGAAGGTTCACCGGCCCCTGGTTGGTGAACAGCTTGGCCAGCTCGCCGAAGATTCCCTCGAACGGGTTTCCAGGCGTGCTCACGGCGCCATCGTAGGGTCAGCGAGACGAGGGCAGGACGGTCGCCGTCCCCCGGCGTCTGCAAAGGCAGCCCGGTCAGGCCACAATGCTCCTAGCATTGGGCGGCGTGCAACCTTCCCCCCCCGCCCTGACCGGCGTCGCGGCTCGCCGTCCAACCGACGAGCTGGGCCGGTGAGCAACCTCCTCTACCTGGTCCTAGCTCTGGCTGGCAGCGTCGTCGGCTCCCTCATCCTCTGGGCTCGTAACCGCAAGCCCACGTCGGTCGAGTCGGGTATCGACGAGTTCCAACGGGGCCTCCGGGCCCTTGCGCCGGGTGGTGACACGGTGCCGGGCCCGGGCTGGCGGAAGCGCCGGCGGGTTCCGTAGTGCGCCCGGGGCTGTCCTAGTGGGCAAGGACCTCGCCATCGACCTGGGGACGGCCAACACTCTGGTCTACGCCCGCAACAGGGGCATCCTGCTCAACGAGCCCACGGTGATCGCGCTGAACGAGAAGACCCAGGACGTGCTGGCCATGGGTCACGAGGCTTGGCAGATGATCGGGAGGACGCCCGGTTACATCGTGGCCGTGCGCCCCCTGCGCAAGGGCGCCATCACCGACTTCGAGATCACCCAGCGCATGATCCGCCTCCTGCTCAAGCGGGCCGGTGTCAGCCGCATGAACCGGCCCCGGGTGTTGATCTGCGTCCCATCGGCCATCACCGAGGTGGAGCGCCGAGCCGTGGAGGAGGCGGCCCGTAGGGCCGGCGCCGCCGAGACCTACCTGATCGGCCAGCCCATGGCCGCCGCCCTCGGGGCCGGCCTCCCCATCCACGAGCCTCTGGGGAACATGGTGGTGGACGTGGGTGGAGGCACGAGCGAGACAGCCGTCATCTCGCTCGGCGGCGTGGTGGCGCTCCGCGCCATCCGCGTGGGTAGCTTCGACATCGACGCCGCCCTCCAGGGCTGGGTCCGCCGGGAGTACGGCATCGCCATCGGGGAACGCACGGCTGAGGAGATCAAAGTGGCCATCGGCACCGCTTACCCCACCGACGACGCCGTGAAGGCCGAAGTCCGGGGCCGAGACCTGATGACCGGGCTCCCGAAGACGGTGATCCTTTCGCCCGACGAGGTCCGCACCGCCATCGACGAGCAGGTGACCGCCATCGTGGACTCGGTGGTGCAGTGCCTGGGCCAGGCTCCTCCCGAGCTGGCCCAGGACCTGATCGTGCAGGGCATCCACCTGGTGGGCGGCGGCGGGATGCTGCGAGGCCTGGACCGCCGGCTTGCCGAGGAGACGGCCGTCCCCGTGCGCCTGGTCCAGGCCCCGCTCGAGTGCGTGGTGATGGGCGCCGGCAAGTGCCTCGAGGCTTTCGACTCACTCAAGGATCTGTTCATGGGGTCGGAACAGCTGTGAGCGATGCGCGCGCCGTCCTCGCGGCCGCGGGCAGCGCCCTGCTCGAGGAGCGCCGTCAGCTGGGGCCCGAGGAGTTGCACACGCTTTGGGCGCTACCCGCGGAGTCGGTGCCGGCGCTGGCCTCCCTGGCGCATGAGGTTCGTCTGGCCTGGTGTGGCCCCGAGGTCGAGGTCGAGGGCATCCTCTCGGCCAAGACCGGCGGATGCCCGGAGGACTGCGGGTTCTGCAGTCAGTCGGCCCGGTTCGACTCGCCGGTGAGGGCCAGTGCCTTTCTGGAGGCGGAGGAGGTGCTGGCCGCGGCAAGGGAGACGGCAGCCAGCGGCGCCACCGAGTTCTGCATCGTCCTCGCCGTGCGCGGCCCTGACGAGCGCACCCTCCGCCGCCTGGTGGAGCTGGTCCCCCTCGTCCGTGAGGAAACCGGCCTCAATGTGGCGGTCAGCGCCGGCATCCTCGATGAAGGGCAGGCGGAGCGACTGGCCGCCGCCGGGACCCACCGTTACAACCACAACCTCGAGACGGCGCGCTCCTTCTTCCCTCGGGTGGTCACCACCCACACCTGGGAGGAGCGGTTTCACACCTGCCAACTGGTGCACGGGGCAGGAATGGAGCTGTGCTGCGGTGTCCTGCTCGGTCTGGGAGAGACCAGCGCTCATCGCCTCGAGCTGCTCGGTCAGCTGCGGGACGTGGCTCCGGCCGAGGTCCCCGTCAACTTCTTGAATCCCCGCCCCGGGACCCCGCTGGCCCAAAAGCCGCTGCTCGACCCGCTCGAGGCCATCCGTTGGATCGCTCTGTTTCGCCTGGCCCTGCCGAGCGTCGTGCTTCGCTACGCCGGTGGGCGGGAGGTGACCCTGCGCGATCTCCAGGCCATGGGGTTGACGGCCGGGATCAACGCCTTGATCGTGGGGAACTACCTCACCACAGTGGGTCGCTCGCCCGAGCAGGACCTGCAGATGCTGGCCGACCTGCGCATGCCTGTGGCCGCGTTGTCCAAGGTGTTGTGAGCGAGCGCTGCGGGCGGCGATGGCGGTGGAGGTGACGCCCAGGCGCTTCGTGGCTCGCTGCGGCCAGCACGTCAGCGTCACGACGAGAGCCGGTTGACCAAGGCCTCCACGCCGGTCACCACGTCGAGGCCGCTTCGGTCTCGCAGCCACCTGGCGTTTCCGGCGTGCAGAGGATTCTCCTCCCGGTAGCGGTTGAGGAACACCACCGGC
>JALZKD010000070.1 GCA_030859405.1 Actinomycetota bacterium
CGAGGTTGGACAGGTCGGCACCGCTCATCCCTGGAGTTCCCCGGGCCACCAACCCGAGGTCCACGTCGTCGGCGATGCGCTTGTCCTTGCAGTGCACCTCGAGGATCGGGAGGCGCTCCTCGAGGTCGGGGAGGGGGACCACGATCTGGCGGTCGAAGCGGCCGGGCCGCAGCAGGGCGGGGTCGAGGATGTCGGGCCGGTTGGTGGCGGCCATCATCACTATTCCCTCGGTGGTGTCGAAGCCGTCCATCTCCGAGAGCATCTGGTTGAGGGTCTGCTCCCGCTCGTCGTGGCCACCGCCCAGTCCGGCTCCCCGCTTGCGGCCGATGGAGTCCACCTCGTCCACGAAGATGATGGCCGGGGCCTGTTTGCGGGCGGTCTGGAACAGGTCCCGTACCCGGCTGGCCCCGACGCCCACGAACATCTCCATGAAGTCGGAGCCGGTCACGGACATGAACGGCACCCCCGCCTCGCCGGCCACGGCCCGGGCCAGCAGGGTCTTGCCCGTTCCAGGCGGCCCCACGAGGAGCACGCCCTTCGGGATGCGGGCGCCGATCTCCGCGAAGCGTTCCTTGGACTTCAAGAAGTCGACGACCTCGCGGATCTCCTGCTTGACCCCCTCGTAGCCGGCCACGTCACCGAAGGTGGTCTTGGGCCGCTCGGTGGTGTACACCTTGGCCTTCGACCGCCCGATGGACATGATCCCGGTCATCTGGCCCTGGGCCCGCCGGTTCATCCACAGGAAGAACCCGATGAGGAGGCCCACGGGCAGCAGGAAGGGGATGAGCGCGGCCAAGAGGTTGGGCTGGGTGTTCTCGAAGCGAAGCCTGACCTTGTTCCTGAGAATGGCCGCGTCTTCGTCGGGCAGGGGATTGGGCCCCTTCACGGTGAACGACCCACCGTCCTTGAGCTCGCCGGCGATGTGGCCGGTGTCGTTGTTCACGACGGCCTCGGCGACCTTGCCCTCGTCGGCTCTGCGGATGAACTCGTCGTAGCTCACCTCGGGACGGGTCTTGGTCCCGAACAGAGGGGGCAGCACGAGGACGGCCACCACCAAGGCGAAGAGGGCGATCATGGCCCACCGGAAGGTGGGTTCCTGCCCGGAGCCGGTGGCCAGGGGCCGGTTTGGCCGGCCTGACCGGCGGGGGGAGCCGTCCTCCGGCTCAGGACTCATTCAGGCACCATCCTTCGGACGATGCCGCCCTGTCTGGTGACGAGCTGGCTGAGCCGGCAGTGAGCACGCGGGGCGCGCTCACGCGTCCTGCCAGGCGGCTTCTGGAGGGGGCGGACCATGGCCCAATGGTATGCGGCGGGAAAGGGTGACACGCGGCGCCCGCCCGCCCGGGCCCGGGATGAGTGGTGCCGGTACGATCTGGGCGATGGGCCTCGCCGCCGCCGCTGGCCCCCTTCCCGCCCGCCTCAGGGCCGCGTGGCCGATGTTGGCGAAGAGCTCACTCGGAGCGGCCCCCCCCCAAGACCTCCCATGAGTGACGAGCCGGTCACCGAAGAACGGCCGTCGGGCGGGCGCCCGATTCGCTGGGGCCTGGGGGAGGCCGTCGCCGGTTACCTGGTCGCCTTCACCCTGCTGAACCTGGTCGGGAGCATCTGGTACGGCGTGACGGGCCAGGAGGACCCTTCCCTGGGCTCGATCCTGGCCACGCTGGCCGCCTTGTGGGCGGGCCTGGTCGGGGCCACCATCTTGACCAGCCGGTTCAAGGGCAGCGGGTCTCTACGGGAGGACTACGGCTTCGTCATCGAGGTCCGTGACGTTCTCCCGGGCCTCGCCGCAGGGGTGGCCTGCCAGGGCCTGGTGCTCCTGTTGTACCTGCCGTTCACGCTCTTGAACCCCGACCTGGACGTCTCCGCCGAGGCCAAACGTCTGCTCGATCCCGTCCAGGGGCCGGGTTTGGCGCTGTTGGCCGTCTGCCTGGTGGTAGGGGCTCCGCTGGTCGAAGAGCTGTTCTTTCGGGGACTGCTGCAGCGAGCTCTCGGTCGCCGGGCGGGGCCGGGGTGGGCTGTGGCGGGCTCGTCTCTGGCCTTCGGCCTCACCCACTACCAGCCCCTCCAGCTCCTCGGCCTTCTGGCCTTCGGCGTGGTGCTGGGCCTGCTTGCCCAGAGGACCGGCCGCCTGGGCCCGGGAATCATGGCCCACGCCGCCTTCAATGCCACCGCCGTCGTGCTGCTGGCGGTGATCCGCTGAGCCGCGGGGCTGCCTTCGCCGGCGCCGGTCGGGGCGGAGCCATTGACAGAGCCATTGACAAGGAGCTCAAGCCGAGCGCCGAGCACGCCGATGCTGCGGATGGTCGAAAGAAGTCGGTCAACACCAATGGGTGTAGCGGAGCGGAGGGCTCTCAACATGAAGTGTTCGCGGTGCAAGACATCCCAGCTGGTGGAGATCGCTGTCACCCTGCGTGAGCAGCGGGTGACGATGCACAGCTGCTCGCGGTGTGACAGCCGGTGGTGGGACAGCCAGGGAGAGAACCTGGCCCTGCCCCGGGTGCTGGAGATGGCAACCACCCGCCGCTGACCTACGTGACCTGCGGCCGGTGCCGCGGACACCCAGGGGGCCGGCCATCGAGGCGTGGGAGGCGCACAAGGCGAGCGTGGGAGGAGAGTCACTAGGCTCTGACGACGGTATGGGGAATCTCGACGACATCTTCAAGGCCTACGACGTCCGCGGCACGGTGCCGGACGAACTCGACGCCGAGCTGGTCCGCAAGGTCGGCGCCGCCTTCGCCCGTTTCGTGGACGCAGACCGCATCCTGGTGGCCCGTGACATGCGGGAATCGGGAGTAGAGCTGGCCAAGGCCTTCGCCGAAGGGGCGACCTCCCAGGGCGTGGACGTGGTGGACCTCGGGCTGGCGTCCACGGACCTCTTGTACTTCGCCGCCGGCAAGCTCGACTCCGCCGGCGCCATGTTCACCGCCTCCCACAATCCTGCCAACTACAACGGGATCAAGATGTGCCTGCCGGGCGCCAAGCCCGTCGGTCTGGAGTCGGGCCTGGCCGAGATCAAGGAAGAGGTCGAGAAAGACGATCTCCCCCCCGCCGACGAGCAGGGCGAGGTGAGCGAGCAGGATCTGCTCGATGACTACGCCGAACACGTGAGGTCCTTCGTCGACCGTGACGCCCTTCGGCCCCTCAAGGTGGTGGCCGACGCTGCCAACGGGATGGGCGGCCTGGTCGCTCCCCGGGTGTTCGAGGGCCTGCCCTTCGACATCGAGATCCTGTTCGAGGACCTCGACGGGTCCTTCCCCAACCACCCGCCCGACCCGATCGACCCCGAGAACCTGAAGGCTCTGAAGGAACGGGTCCTCGAGGTGGGCGCCGACGTGGGCCTGGCATTCGACGGGGACGCCGACCGGGTGTTCCTGGTCGACGAGAAGGCCGAGCCCCTGTCCGGTTCGCTGACCACGGTGATGGTGGCCAAGTCCATCCTCGACAAGCATCCAGGATCGAAGATCATCTACAACCTGATCTGCTCCAAGGCCGTTCCCGAGATCATCGAGGAGAACGGTGGCGAGCCGGTGCGAAGCCGGGTCGGGCACTCCTTCATCAAGGGCGTCATGGCCGAGACGGGCGCGGTCTTCGGCGGGGAGCACTCGGGCCACTACTACTTCAAGGACAACTACGGGGCCGACTCCGGGCTGATCGCCGCCCTCGTGGTCCTCGAGCTGTTGAGCAAGGAGGAGAAACCCCTCTCCGAGCTGCGAAAGCCGTTCGAGCGCTATGCCGCGTCGGGTGAGATCAACAGCGAGGTGTCGGACCAGCAGGCGGTCATGGACAAGGTGGCCGAGGCTTATGAGGACGCCGAGCAGGACCGCACCGACGGCCTCACCGTGGACTTGGGAGAGTGGTGGTTCAACCTGCGCCCCTCGAACACCGAGCCGAAGCTGCGGCTGAACCTGGAGGCCCCCACCCGAGAGGAGTGCGACCAGCACGTGGAGGAGGTCCTGGCTCTGGTTCGAGAGGACAGCCCAGCCAAGGACGAGTCGGGGGACCGGGGCTGAGGATGGCGCTCGATCCGCAGTTGCTCGAGATCCTGGCCTGCCCGGAGGACAAGGGGCCCCTCTGGTACTTCGAGGACGAGTCCAGCCTCTACAACCCCCGCCTCAAGCGGCGGTATGCCATCCGGGACGACATCCCCATAATGCTCATCGACGAGGCCGAGACGGTGGCCGACGACGAGCACCAGCGCCTTACGGCCAAGGCGCAGGCCGAAGGGATCCGCCCCACGTTCGAAGCGCCATGACGTCCCCTCTCGTGGAGGGATGACGACCTTTCTTGTGGCACGATGACCCCAGCCGCCCTCGACAGCGTGGGTCTCTGGGAGGCCACGGCCGGCCTGCCCGAGCAGGTGGAGGATGCGGCAAGCCAGGCACGTGGCGCCGACGGCCTTCCGGAGCACGATGCAATCGAGAACGTCGTGGTGGTGGGGATGGGCGGCAGCGGGATCGCCGGCGACATCCTGCTGGCCACCGCCGGGGCTTTCATGGCTGTGCCCGCGGTCGTGGTCAAGTCCTACACGCTCCCCGGTTTCGTCGGGGACGGCTCGTTGGTGTTCGCCGTCTCGTTCTCGGGGGACACCGAGGAGACCATCGAGGCGGCCACGCAGGCAGCCGTCCAGGGCGCCACGGTGGTGGCTGTCACCAGCGGGGGGGAGCTGGGCCGGCTGGCCTCCTCCTGGGGCTCGCGCGTGGTGAACCTTCCCGACCACATTCCCCAGCCCCGAGCCGCAGTGGGCGCGCTGGCCATCCCCCCGCTCATCATGCTCGAGGAGGTGGGGTTGTTCCCCGGTGCCGCCCGGTGGACAGAGCAGGCGGTGGAACAGCTGAGACGACGGCGGGACCAACTGATCAGGACCGACAACCCGGCCTCGGAGCTGGCCCGTCGCATCGGCTCCACCATCCCTCTGATCCACTCCTCCGGAGCATTGGGCGGGGCAGCGGCCCAGCGATGGAAGACACAGGTGAACGAGAACGCCAACGCTCCGGCCTTCTGGAACGTCCAGCCCGAGCTGTGCCACAACGAGGTCCAGGGGTGGGGCCAACACAGCGACCTCACCCGCCAGGTGCTGAGCCTGGTGGCGCTGCGGCACGACGCCGAGCATCCGCAGGTCCAGCGTCGTTACGAGCTGGTGGCAGAGCTGGTGGCCGACAAGGTGGTTAGCATGCACGAGGTCTACGCTGAGGGGGACGGCGAGCTGGCCCAGCTCCTCGACCTGGTGATCTTCGGCGACTTCGTGTCACTGCACCTGGCTGACAACGAGGGAATCGATCCCGGGCCGGTGCCGACGCTGAGCGGCATCAAGCAAGAGTTCGCCCCCACTTCCTGAATCACTTCCCAATCCACTCCTGAAACGTGAGGTTTCCACTGTGACCACTCCCACCTTCGACGTCGCCGACCCCGGCTCGGCCGACCTCGGCCAGCAGCGCATCGCCTGGGCCGACGGCCACATGCCGGTGCTGGCGTCCATCCGGGAGCGCTTTGCCAAGGAGCGCCCGCTCGATGGCGTCACGGTGGGGGCCTGCCTTCACATCACCACTGAGACGGCCAACCTTCTTCGCACGCTGAAGGCAGGCGGGGCCGAGGTGAACGCCTGCGCCTCCAACCCCCTTTCCACCCAGGACGACGTGGCCGCCTCACTGGTGCGTGACGAGGCCATTGCCACCTACGCCATCAAGGGTGAGGACACCGACACCTACTTCCGCCACATGGACGCCGTGCTCGACCAGCACCCCAACCTCACCATGGATGACGGGTGTGACCTCGTCTCCCGACTTCACCAGCAGCGTGGCGACCAGGTGCCGGAGGTGCTGGCAGGCACAGAGGAGACCACCACCGGCGTGATCCGCCTCCGGGCCATGGAGGCCGACAAGGCCCTGCGCTTTCCCATCGTCGCCGTCAACGACGCCGCCACCAAGCACATGTTCGACAACCGCTATGGCACCGGCCAGTCCACGCTGGATGGCGTCATCCGGGCCACCAACATCCTCCTGGCCGGCAGCCGGGTGGTGGTGGCCGGCTACGGGTACTGCGGCAAGGGCGTGGCCAGTCGGGCCCGGGGCATGGGAGCGCAGGTCTACGTCACGGAGATCGACCCTCTTCGGGCCCTCGAAGCGGTGATGGACGGCTTTCGCGTGGTGCCCATGGAGGAGGCCGCGGCCGAGGGTGACGTCTTCATCACCGTCACCGGCAATCGCGACGTGCTGCGCAAGGAGCACTTCGAGGCCATGAAGGACGGCGCCATCGTGGCCAACTCGGGCCACTTCGACATCGAGATCGACCTGGTCACCCTGGCCGACATGGCACGGGAGGTGGACGGCCAGCGCAGCCGAGCTGTCCGGCCCTTCGTCGAGGAGTACCTCGTGTCCGGTCGAGGTGGGGAACATCGGGTCATGGTGGTGGCTGAGGGCCGACTGGTGAACCTCAGCGCCGCCGAGGGCCACCCGGCCGCGGTCATGGACATGAGCTTCGCCAACCAGGCGTTGGCGGCGGAGTGGATCAAGCAGAACGCTGACGATCTCGAGAAGCGGGTCTACGACGTCCCCGCCGAGATCGACCGCGAGATCGCCCGTCTCAAGCTCGAGACCATGGGCGTGGACCTCGATCGCCTCACCCCCGCCCAGGAGGAGTACCTCTCCTCGTGGACGGTGGGAACCTAGGTTCGCCGCCGCCGCCGCCAGCGGCGGCGGTCCCACTACTCGGCGGTTGTGGGCAGGGCTGGGATCGTCATCCTTCCCAGGAAGAGTTGGACCAGGGGTCCGATGCCCACGGCGAAGAGCAGCGTTCCCACACCCACGGTGCCGCCCAGGACCCAGCCCGCACCCAACGCTGACAGCTCGATGAGGGTGCGCACGAGGCGAAGCGAGTAGCCGCGGGCGGCCAGTCCCGTCATCAAGCCGTCCCGGGGGCCCGGACCGAGCCCGGCGCCGATGTACATGCCCGAGCCGAGGCCCATCAGCATCAAGCCGACCAGCAGGTATGTCCATCGGGTGGCCAGCCCCTCGGGCTCAGGCGCCACGGCCAGGACGGCGTCGATCACCAGGCCGATCAGGACGACGTTGCACACTGTGCCGATACCCAGCCGTTGGCGCAGGGGCACCCAGCCCAGCAGCACCAGGAACCCGACGAGGATGACCAGAGTGCCCATGGGCAGAGCCGTCCGCTCGGAGATGCCCTGGTGCAGCACGTCCCAGGGCCCCAGTCCCAACCGGGCCAGCACCATGAGGGCCAGCCCCAGGCCACAAGCGACAAGGCCGGGGAAGAGCTGGAGGAGGCGCCGGCGTAGGTCGGCACGGGCCGGGAGCTGGAACATTGCGGCCACGCTACTGACCTCCTAAGGGCCTTCTGTCACCCGAGCGACAGGGGTGGTCGGGTTCAGGTGTCACAGCCCGGCGTCATCCTTTGCCCATGCAGATGCCCATGCGGATGCCCATGCTCCTTCCTACGACGTGTCCCGTTTGTCGCTGCCCGGGCCCGTCACCGTGCGCCAGGTGTCAGGCAGCCATAAGGCCGGCCCCGGCGCTGGGTCCACCCCCTGGGGTCAGCGCCTGCTCGGCCCGCATGGCCTACGAGGGAGTGGGCCGCGAGATCGTGGCTCGGCTCAAGTATCGCAACGCGCGCTGCGTGGTGCCCTGGCTGGCGGCGGAGATGGCGAGCCTCGTGGACGACCCGGCGATGGACGGGGCGATCGACGTGGTGGTGCCGGTGCCGACCACCACTGCCCGCCGGCGGCAGCGGGGTTTCGACCAGGGACGTGTCCTGGCTGTGGCTGTGGCTCGCCGGCTGGGTCTGCCCTGCCGGGCCCTGCTCCGGCGTCGGTCGGGTCCCCCCCAGACGGGACGACCTCGGACTCAGCGCCTCCTCGGACCGGCGTTCGATGTCCGCGGGGGCGGCCCCGTCCCGCCACACGTGCTGCTGGTGGACGACGTGGTCACCACGGGGGCCACCCTGACCGCCGCCGCCCGCGTCCTCGCGGACGCTGGGGCCCGTGAGGTCCGAGTGGTGGTGGCGGCTCGCAGGGCCTGACGGTCGGGAGCCGGCCCTCACGCCCCGGGCACTGTTCCACGACGGGCGTACACTCCCCCCGGTCGGGGTGCGAGAGAGGGGTCGGGTTGGAGATCACCATCGGAGGCCGCAAGGTCGAGATCTCGAGGTCCGTGCGCAGCGCGGTGGAGGAGAAGGTCGGTCGGTTGGAACGCTTTCTCGATGGCATGGAGCGCGCCGAAGTGGTCTTCACCGAAGAGCGCAATCCCCGGATCTCCGAGAAGGAGGTATGCGAGGTGACCCTGCACGGTCACGGCCACGTGGTGCGCGCCCGGGCCGCCGCTCCCGACGCTCTGGCCGCCGTGGATCTGGTGGTGGACAAGCTCACGCATCGCCTGAGGAAGCTCAAGGGCAAGCTCGTGAGCCGGTCCCACCCACGTCGTCAGGGCCATGCCGATCCCTTTGCGGCCGAACCTCTCGGCATCCCCGACGAGCTCTTCGATGTCGACGAGGACTCGTACGGGGTCGAAGACGTGAGGATCGTCAGGGCCAAGCGGTTCGACATCAAGCCCATGACTCCTCCGGAGGCAGCCCTGCAGATGGAGCTGCTGGGGCATGACTTCTTCCTCTTCACCAATGCCGAGACCAGCGCTGCCGCGGTGGTCTATCGCCGCAAGGACGGCGACGTCGGCCTCATCGAAGGCTCCTGACTCGAGGACTCCTCAACGGCGCGGGGCGCGCTGGCCCGCTCCGCTGGGTGAGAACGACGGCGGCCACGACCCGGGTGGGTTCGTCCCCGTGCTGATCAGGGGCTCCTTCACGCTTAGGATTTGGGGGCTATGACCATTTTCGGAAAGGTCCTTCGGGCCGGCGAGGGCAAGAAGGCTCGGGCCCTCCAGGCCATCGTGCCTGACATCAACGCCTACGAGCCGGCAATGGAGGCGCTGTCGGACGACGAGCTGCGCCACAAGACGGTGGAGTTCCGCGAGCGGCTGCATCGCGACGTCGGCGACGCCATGCCGATGGCGGACCGGCTCAACGACCTGTTGGTGGAGTCCTTCGCCGTCGTCCGGGAGGCCGCTCGCAGGGTCATCGGTCAGCGCCACTTCGACGTTCAGCTCATGGGTGGTGCGGCCCTGCACTTCGGCTGGATCGCGGAGATGAAGACGGGTGAGGGCAAGACCCTGGTGTCCACCCTGCCCGTCTACCTCAACGGCCTGGCGGGCCGCGGTGTGCACGTGGTCACGGTGAACGACTACCTGGCCAGGCGCGACGCCGAGTGGATGGGCCAGATCCATCGGTTCCTCGGTCTGACCGTCGGCCTGGTGGTGCCCGAGGTCGACGACGACAACCTGAAGCGCCAGGCCTACGAATGCGACGTCACCTACGGAACCAACACCGAGTTCGGCTTCGACTACCTGCGGGACAACATGGCCCGCTCCCGGGAAGCGATGGCCCAGCGCGGCCACGTCTATGCCATCGTCGACGAGGTCGACTCGATCCTCGTCGACGAGGCCCGCACTCCCCTCATCATCAGCGGGCCGGCCGCCGAGTCGGCCCAGCTCTACTACCAGTTCGCCGGAGTGGTGCGCTCGCTCCAGCGAGACCTCGACTACGAGGTCGACGAGAAGAAGCACTCCGTCGTGCCCACCGAGTCGGGCATCGAGAAGGTCGAGGCCCAGCTCGGGGTCGACAACCTGTACGACGAAGTGTCCACCAACTACGTGCACCACCTGGAGAACGGCCTCAAAGCCAAGGAGCTGTACAAGCGGGACAAGGACTACGTCGTAATGGACGGCGAGGTGAAGATCGTCGACGAGTTCACGGGGCGCTTCCTCGAGGGCCGGCGCTGGTCGGACGGCCTGCATCAGGCCGTCGAGGCCAAGGAGCGGGTCAAGATCAAGGACGAGAACCACACGTGGGCCACCGTCACCCTCCAGAACTACTTCCGTCTCTACGAGAAGTTGGCCGGCATGACGGG
>JALZKD010000166.1 GCA_030859405.1 Actinomycetota bacterium
CGACCAGCAGGTCCTCGGGCGCGGGCCGATGCACCACGAACCCCTCGCTGGCCGGCTCCACGAGTCGCGCCGCCTCCACGAGCTCGGCGACTCGTCCGAGCAGCGGTCGCAGCCCCGCCCCCGTCACGGCCGAGACGGCCAGACCGTCGAAGGGCTCGGTCGCCACGTCGGCCTTGGTGCCCACCACGACTCGGGGCCGTTCGAGCAACGCCGGCTGGTAGCGGCCGAGCTCCTCCAGCAGGACGGCCTCCTGGTGCTCTGGTGGGCGGGCGTCGGCCGGGGCCAGGTCGACGAGCACCAGCAGGACCCGTGCCCGCTCGACGTGGCGGAGGAAGCGGTGCCCGAGGCCTCGTCCCTCGCTGGCCCCCTCGATGAGACCCGGGATGTCGGCCACCACCAGCTCGTGCTCGTCGAAGCGCACGACGCCCAAGTGGGGCTCGAGGGTGGTGAAGGGGTAGTCGGCGATCTTGGGCCTGGCCGCGGAGATGCTCGAGATCAGCGTGCTCTTGCCCGCGTTCGGGAATCCCACCAGGGCCACGTCGGCCATCAACTTCAGCTCGAGGTGGAGCCAGCGTTCCTCCCCCGCCTCGGCCTGCTCGGCGAAGGACGGCGCCCGGCGCCGGTTGGAGAGGAACCTTGCGTTGCCCCGGCCCCCCCGGCCACCCTCGGCCGCCATGAAGCGGGAATTGGCCTCGGACAGGTCGGCGACGACGCTCCCGCTGCGGTCCTTGACCACGGTCCCCACCGGGACCGGTACTACCGAGTCGGCGCCCCTCGAACCATGTCGACGTTTCCCCTGCCCGTGGGCCCCATTGGCCGCCCGGCGGTGAGGATGGTCCCTGAAGGCCAGCAGCGAGACGACGCTCGGATCGGCGGCCAGCCACACGTCACCGCCCTTGCCACCATCACCGCCGTCGGGGCCTCCTCGCGGCGTATGGGCCTCTCGGCGAAAGGAGACGGCGCCGGCGCCACCGTCTCCCCCCTTGACGTGCAGTTGCGCCTCGTCGACGAAGCCGGCCACGGGCCACGAGGATAGGAGCGAAACAGCTACTCGACGACGATGTCGACCAGCTTGCGGCCCTTGCGGGAGCCGAACTTCACCTTGCCAGCCGTGGTGGCGAAGAGGGTGTCGTCGCTGCCCCGTCCTACGTTCTGCCCGGGATGGAAGCGGGTGCCGCGCTGGCGCACGATGATGGCGCCGGCGCTCACCGCAGTGCCGTCGAACACCTTCACCCCGAGGCGCTGGGCGGCTGAGTCCCGCCCGTTCCGTGTCGAGCCGCCGCCTTTGGTCTTGGACATGGTTGACGCTCCCGTTAACGGCTGATGCCGGTGACTTCGATGGTGGTGTAGTGCTGGCGGTGACCCCAGCGGCGGCGGGTTCGGGCCTTGGGTCGGTAGGTGAAGCCCCTGATCTTGGGCCCCTTGGCTTCGCCCACCACCCGAGCCGTGACCCGGGCGCCACCCAGCTCGCTGCCGGTGACGACCTGCTCGCCGTCCACCACCAGCACGGGCGTAAAGCTCAGCTCTTCCCCGCCCGCGGGCAGGCGCTCGACATCGAGCCGCTCACCCTCCTCCACCCGGTGTTGCTTTCCCCCAGTAGCTATGACCGCGTACATGACCGAGCCATCCTAATGCGTGGCTCGGCCGGGGAAGCTCGCTTCCGAAGCGACCGAACTAGAGCAGGCCCTCGTCGAAGACGATCCCGCGGCCCTTGCAGGTCGGGCAGGTGGAGGAGAAGGCTTCCACCAGGCCCTCGGAGACCCGCTTCCGGGTCATCTGCACCAGCCCCAGCTCGGAGATGTCGAACACCTGAGTACGGGTCTTGTCCCGTCCGAGGGCGTCGCGGAAGGCCCGGATCACGTCGGCGCGGTTGCGCTCGTTCTCCATGTCGATGAAGTCGATGACGATGATGCCCCCGATGTCACGTAGCCGCAGCTGTCGAGCGATCTCCTCGGCCGCTTCGAGGTTGTTGCGATAGACCGTCTCCTCCAGGTTCGAGATGCCCACGTTCTTGCCCGTGTTGACGTCGACCACGGTGAGGGCCTCGGTGTGCTCGATGATGAGGGAACCCCCTGACGGCAGCCACACCTTGCGGTCGAGAGCCTTGTGCAGCTGCTCGTGGACGTGGAAGCGCTCGAAGATGGGGAGCGGGTCCTCTTCGGTGTCGTAGAGCTCCACCCGGTCGGCAAGCTCCGGGCTGATGCTGGCCACGTACCCCCGGACCTCCTCGTAGAGGTGGCGGTCGTCGATGACGACCCCCCGGTAGTTGGAGTTGAACTCCTCCCGGATGATCCGGACGGCCATCTCCGGCTCGGCGTAGAGCAGGGTGGGGACCTTGGTGGCCTGAGCCGCCTTGTCGATCTCCTGCCAGCGCTCGACCAGGCTGCTCACGTCCCGGCCGAGCTCCTCGGCCGTGGCCCCCTCGGCGGCGGTGCGCACGATGAGGCCGTGGCCCTGGGGCCGGATCTCGTCGAGGATCCGCCGCAGTCTCTTTCGTTCCTCGTCGGGAAGGCGCTTGGAGATCCCATAGCTGTCCGACTCCGGGATCAGGACCACGAAGCGGCCGGGGATGGACACCTCCTGGGTGAGGCGGCCCCCCTTGGCGCCGATGGGGTTCTTGGTCACCTGGCACAAGATGAACTGGCCGGGACGAAGGAGGTCCTCGATGCGTGCTCCCGACCGATTGGCGGGCGACTGGCTGGCTCCGGCCTGGGACCGGCCCGATCCCCCATCGTTCTGGGACAGCAGGTCGTCGCGGTCGTAGCGGACGTCGCCCCGGTAGAGCACAGCGTTCTTGGGCGTTCCGATGTCCACGAAGGCCGCCTCCATGCCTGGCAGCACGTTCTGAACTCGACCGACGTAGATGTTCCCGTCGATCTGGTTGGCATCGCCCTGCCGCCGGCTCACGTAGTGCTCCGTCAGCGCCAGCCCTTCGAGGACGGCCAGTTGCGTGGCCGACTCCTGCACGTGCACGACCATCAGGTACCGGCCGAGGGGACGTCCCTTGCGCTCCCGGCCCCGCCGGCGCTCGAGGACCTCTGGGTCGACGGGAGCCACCTGGTCGGCGGCGCCGCCCTGGGGAGGGCGTCGGTCAGCGCCTCCTCGGCCCCGCCCACCCCGGCGCCGTCGCTTCGGCGACCTGGTCTGCCCGTCTCCGCCCGAGCCGGAGTCCGCACTGCTTCCGGCCGTGGAGATGGCCTCCTTCCCGGACGGCCGCAGCTTGGGTGGAGGGAACTTGGGCACGAGCACGGGGGCCGGGCGGCTGTCACCGATCCGGGGACCGCGACTGGTCGCCTCCCCCTTCACGGCCGGCTTGGGCGGTTGTCCCTGCTCAGTCGACTCCCCGCGCTCGGAGCGCTCGGTCGGAGCCTGCGCCGGACGGCCTCGGCCCCGGCCGCCCCGCGAC
>JALZKD010000071.1 GCA_030859405.1 Actinomycetota bacterium
CCGGCTGGCGGAGGCGGCAGAGGGCAGTCGTTCGCCCATCGAACGGACCATCGCCCGGCTGCAAGCGGATGGCTTCACAAGCAGGCCGGGACCGATTGCCGAGCGGGCCCTCGATGCCCTGCGCGCTGCGTTGGTCCTGGTCTCTAGGCCCGAAGCCACCACTCCGTAACTACTTCCCATGGCGCCACGGGCCGGGGAGTGACGGAGGCGGTAGCGCCGCTCAACCTGACCTGAGTTTGGGGCCCACGGACGGAGACCGACCAGGGGGAGGGCTCAACAGTCCCCGCGGATCAGCGCTGCGTGGATTCCGCCTTCTCAGTTAGCTCAGCAAGACTCGGGCATGCCCCGGTAGCCCGCCTCGCGACAAGCGCTGGCTTGCCCGCCTCGGGGCACGCGTTGGTTTGGCCGCGACGGGGCACGTGCTGGATTGCCTCTCTTTTTGCACCCACTGGGTCGGACACGCTGAGCAGGCGCTGGTCAGCCACGCTGGGCACGTGCTGGATTGCTTCTCCTTTGGCACTCACTGGGTCGGCCACGGTGGGCACGGCCTGGATTGCTTCTCCTTTGGCACCCACTGGGTCGGCCACGCTGGGCACCCCCTGGTCAGCCACCCTGGGCACGGGCTTCTTGTCCACGCTGGGCAGGCTCTGATTATTGAGCCCGAGCCCGCCCTCGTTGCCCACCTCGGGCACGCCCGGGTCTACCGGCGGCAGGACCGGGGTGAGCGGGAGCGGGGGCGGCGGAGTGGGGACCTCAATCTTCGGGTCAGGCTCCTGCGGCACCCGCAACGGTGGGCTGAGCCCGTCCCCGCCCTCGCTGGGACCCTCGGAGGATGTGGCGTTCGGAGGCCCGCCTTGGTCTGCCGAGGGTGCGCCCGCGTCGCCTGGGGACGCCACGGGGGGCGATGCACCCGAAGCGCCTGCACCGGGGGCCGGCGCGGGATCGACGGGCCCACCCTCGGCCTGCCCGGGATTGCTGGCACCTCGCCGTTCGTCAGCCGGCCTTCCTCCGGGGATGTCGAGGCCTACTGTCTGTCGCACGGCGTCGGCCACCCAGTTCTGGACTGTGGGGGGCAGTATTCCGGTTGCCGCGCCAGCCAGCGCCGGCAGGGTCAGGGCCAGGCCAGCCTTCATCGCAAGTCCAGCCGAGGCCAGCCTCACCGTCTTCGTTCTCGGCTTGGGCACGACGATCACGTCCTGTGCCAGCTCGATCGCCGCCGGCCGGCTCTCGCCTTCCGGATCCAGATCGGCGACGATGTTCAGCGTGCTCACCACGGCGATGAGGTAAGAGAGCAGTGCCACGAGCCACCGGCCGCTGAGCGCGGCAACGACTCCACAGACGAGGGCTCCCGGAAAGAGGAAGAGGGACCAGCGGCTCATCCTCCAGCACCTCCGAACCCCGCCGCCCGATCAAGCCGACGAGGCGCAGACTCTGGCACATGCGAAGCGTAGTGAAGTTGCTCCTGAGTCATGGGAGGCTTGTGGAATCCGGCCAAGGGAACGCTCCCCAAGCTCAGATCCATTTCGGCCTTGGTTGTCGTCTCGGGAGGTGATAGTGCACGCCCGCTGTGCATCGCCTCTTCGGAGTGGGCGATGAGCACCTCCAACGCGGCAAGCTCCTCGAGTCCCTTGATCACCTTTTGAAGCTGACTCGACCGTCGGTCACCATTGGCCCTGGCAAGAGAAGCGATCTTGCTTCGGCGTTGCTCCAACTCTCTGAGGGCCTCTGACAGCGCAGACCGGTCCGACTGCGCCAAGAAGTTTGATGCTTGCCCCGTGTCGTCGCCGCTCGACAACAGCATACGAACGCGCGCTGGGAACTGTCTTCCACTGGTACGAGCGGTCAACCAGGCATCGAGCTGGGTTTGGGCTTCGTGCCAGTGGTCAACCCAGATTCCGGCGCCCAGCATCTTGGCCTTGGCCTGCTCGGCTGCACCTGCTTCCTCTTCTATCTGACCCCGTGTCGGCACCTTGGCGATCTCTCGTATTTGTTCTGCGGTCTCCCTTTCCAGCCCGGCTCCTCGTTCTCGGAGCTCCTCGAGCTGGGCGGGGCCGAGAGTTCCACTGGTGCGGGGGCCTCGCTCTTCGTGGAGGAGATCATCGAGGACCTCTTCGAAGACCACATTGCGCGGTTCCGACCGTCTGGCCTGTGCATGTTCTCTCCACAAGACGCGCACCGGTGTGTCCTCGGGAAGGTTCAAGGACCCCAGCTCACGGATGAGAGGTCTCAACCGCTGCAGAGCTCTTGCCTGGTCGTCGATGACCTCGTCGAACGCAGACGATTGCTCGCTGAGTGTTGCCCGTTCACCTTCCAGGCTGGCGATGACAACGGCGATGCGTCCGGCGCCAAGCGCGGCTCTGGCCAGTTTGACGGTTGCCTGGTCGACCTTCGGGACGAAGCGAAGCAACCTCGGCCAGCGATCCACATCCCATGGCATCCACTCCGCGAGCGCTGATCTACGCGTGCGCCCCTTCAGTCCTGCCAGGCGCCGATCCACGAGTGACGCTCGGTAGTCGAGGGCAACACGTTCGACGTCTGGCTGACCATCGACAACGAGGGCAATGCAGTCGTTCAGCTCCTCTATGAGCGCAATGGCCCTTCGGGCCTCGTCCGAGACGGGCCTGCTTTCGACGTCGGCGCTCAGGTCTCCGGTCGTGGTGGCAGCCAACCTGGCTTCGATCGCAGTGGTGAGCTGGGATTGGCGCTTAACCAGGGCAAAGCGAACAGTTGAGTCTGGAGGTGGTGGGCTCAACTCCTCAGCCGCCACACCATCGGCGGGATCGACGTCGAGGCCGAGCTTGTCGACCTCCGTCATGGCTGCTCCCCTCCCCGTCACCCCATCCGAACGAACCAGCAGATTGCACAGCGTGACATCGCCGACTACTGCACGCAATGGCCGGCCCGATCGGATCCGGCCCGACAGGGTGATATGCACCGACACGTGGCCACCGGAGCGGCATGGGCGAACCGCTCTCGCGCTCGCTCATGGGGCACGCCACCGCGTAGCGCCCCGGCCTCAGGTGGCCACGCCGAAGTGGGAGTGACCGGCCTCGGTCTCACCGACGCTCCCCCAGCACCCCGACCTTGGCGACGGGTGGCCCTAGCCGCCTTCCCGTTCGGCTCCCTGGAGCGCTGCCCCTGGGGGCAGCCGGAAAATCACGCATGGGACGCGATGTGGACCGGGGGCCGAACCAGAAAGTACAGAATCTTGCAGCAAGCCGTAACCAAACGGGCCACTCGTTCGATTGCTCTGCCGGGAGGCGTACGCCTCTGCCTGCCCGGGACACGACCGACGTGGGGGAGGCGGGTGAAACGGAGCGAAGGGGATGCGATGCGGAGATTGATTGCGAGTGTTGGGGTGGGCCGGGCTCTTGCTGGCCGGCACGGCCGGATCAGCGTCGGCGAACCACAAGCCCAAGCACACGGCCAAGCAGGGTGACCAGGCGCGCCGGTTGTGCGAGAGGTCGGGCGGTACCTTCATCCGCGTCGACAACCTGGTCTACGCCTGGCTGTTCCCGGGCGGCTCCGTGGACCTGCTGGACGTGGGGACTCCCAGCACCAACCCTCCGCCGCGTGACCGGGCTGGAAGACTGTGCGTGAAGTCGGGCGGCACCTTCATCCGTGTCGACAACCTGGTCTACGCCTGCCTGTTACCGGGCGGCTCCGTGGACCTGCTGTAGCTGTAACGACGAGCCCTGGCTGATTCCGACCCGTCATGCTCACCGTCACGGTGGTGGGCACGGCGGGTCCAGCCGCGTTCGGTCCGAGCCGGACGTCGTCGACGACTGTTGCCGAGGGGTCGGACCGACGGGGGCCGCCGCCGGCGGCCCTCATGCTCCGTCCCGTCCCCGCGGCGCTGAGCTCCTTCTCCTGAGAAGCGAGGAACCGGCATGCGCGAAGAAGTCCAGTCATGCGCCCACCAGAGAGGAGGCGCTCGTCCCGAGCTACCTCACCACGGCGCCCGGAAACGGTGGCGGAGGTTTCTCGTTCTGCTCAACGTTGAGTAGGTCGCCGGCGATGGTGAGCGGTCGGGGACCCGCTCGGCTGAGCTTTGGCCCTGACTTCCATGAGGTACTGACCGCGGCGCAGCAAGGCGCAGGATGGGCGCTAACGCGGCTGTACGAGGCACTCGCTCCCGCCCTTGCTGGCTACCTTCGAGCCCAGGGTGTGCGCGACTTCGACGACGTCACCAACGAGGTCTTCGTGGTGGTTCTGTCCCGCGTCCAGTCGTTCACCGGCACCGAGGCCCAGCTCCGGAGCTGGGTCTTCACGATCGCCTACCGGCGGATGGTCGACATCAGGCGAACCACGGAGCGAAGACCAGAGATGGACCCCCTCGACACCGGCGTCCTCAACGGTGACAAGGGATCTCGAATCTCCGTCTCCGCCGAGGACGCCGCCTTGCAGCACATGGGCGAAGCGCGAATCCAGCGCCTTCTCGCCAGCCTGTCTCCAGAGCAACGCGATGTCGTCGCCTTGCGGATCCTGAGCGACCTCAGCGTCGAGGACGTCGCTGCGGTAGTCGGCAAGCAGCCGGGGGCAGTCAAGGCTCTCCAGCGCAGGGCGCTCGCCGCCCTTCGTCGTACATTGTCGAGAGAGGCAGAGAGGGCAGAGTGAGCCCATCCGTTCACGACAAAAAGAAGCTTGTTACTGGCCGGCCCCTCGATGACGCCACCGTCGAGGACCTGATGGCTGGCCGTGGCAAGTCTCGAACAGGCGACCTCGATCCCCTGTCTGTCTTCGTCGAGGACGTCCGGTCCCTTGGGAGACGGCCGGCGCCACCACCGTCTCCGATCTTGGCCCGGATCCTGGCTGGGCGTCCAACGAGCGACGGTGCCGCCGGGGATCCGGCACCAAGACGGCGGCACAGGACGTTGATCGAACGCCGTCCGGCGTGGTCGAGGGGAGCGGCTGCCCGGTTGGCATCCAAGGCCGCGCTCGTGGTCTTGGTCATGGCAGCAACCGTCACCGTCGCCGGTGCCGCTCGGGTGCTCCCTGGCCCGGCGCATAAAGTCGTGGCCCGGGCCGTGGAGGTCCTCACTCCCTTCGAGCTCCCCGACGACGGTGACGTCCACCCATCGGAGAACGGAGGCGGCGGCGTCCGCGTCGTCCCGGGCATCACCAGTCCCGGCTACAGCCCGGAGGCCAAGGCTCCTTCGGCCGCCGCAGAGCCGGGTGGGGAAGGCCCGCCCCCGGTCCCGCCCGGCCGCGAGCAAGCCGACGGGAGGCCTGATGAGGAATCCCCGGGGCGGAAGGCTCGTCCCGTTCCCGCCCGCAGGCCCTCTACTCCGTCGGACACGGCCGCTGCCACCCAGCGCACGGCGACGCTCCACGGATCGGGCAGAGGGCCGGGCCCGGGAGACCGGGATGGTGAAGGCATTGCCATCGTCACCCTCCACCCCGACCGGGGCATGCTGTGCCTGTCGCTCACCGTGTCAGGCATCTCTCCGGTGACGAGCGTTCACCTCCACGAACCGACAGGCGCGGCCGTCGGCCCCATCGTCGCCAGCCTGTTACCGAGCGACGTGGGCTGCGTGCCGGTAGGTGGCCAAGTGCTCGAGAACCTGAGCAGGAAGCCTTCCGGCTACTACGTCGAGGTCCACAACGCCGAGTTTCCAGGCGGAGCGCTACGAGGGCGCCTTTCGAGATAGGAAGAGCCCTCAGCGGTTCCGGCGCTGTCGGAAAGCGGAGGGGGTGGGATTTGAACCCACGGTGAGGTCGCCCCCACAACGGTTTTCGAGACCGTCCGATTCGGCCGCTCTCGCACCCCTCCCGGGTTTGCAGCGACCGTCTAGGTTACCGAGCCTCCAGCGGGGTCCCGCCGGCCGGCGAAGAACTGGCGAAGGATCAGGGCGCCCCGGTCGGCCAGCACACCCGGAGTGACGGCCACCTCATGGTTGAGGCGGGGGTCGACGCACAGGTTGTACAGCGAGCCGCACGCGCCGGCTTTGGGGTCGGGCGCCGCGAACACCACACGGGCCACCCTCCCGGCAACCAGGGCCCCCGCGCACATGGGACAAGGCTCGAGCGTCACCACCAGGGTCACGGCGTCGAGGCGCCAGTCCCCGAGGGCCCGAGCTGCATCCCGGAGAGCGAGCAGCTCGGCGTGGGCGGTGGGGTCGCCGAGCAGCTCGCGTTCGTTGTGACGACGGGCCACTACCCGGCCCCCGATCACGGCGACGGCTCCCACCGGCACGTCCCCGTGGGAGGGCGCCAGGGCAGCCTCCTTGAGGGCCAGCTCCATTGCTCCCTCGTCGCTCAGGGGCTCCACGGCTCCCTCGTCGGTCACGGGTGATGGTGTCAGCGGAGGGAGTGGGATTTGAACCCACGGTGACTTGCGCCACACACGCTCTCCAGGCGTGCCGATTCGGCCGCTCTCGCATCCCTCCCGGGAAGCGAGAGGGTAATCTGTGCAGCTTCGGGCCCGTCGCTTCGTGAGACGGTCGGGTCCTGCGCAACGGCGTCCCGTGAACCGAGTCAGGGCCGGAAGGCAGCAGCTCTCAGCGGACGGCGGCGTGTGCCGCAGGCCAGCCTGACCGTCTCACGAGTGACGGGCCCGCTAACCCCTCTGCCGGTGCCTGTGGCTCTCGTTGCCGGTCAGGGGCATAGTCTCGCCGGCATGGCCACCGAGCAGCAGTACCAGTCGCTGTATCGCCGGTTCCGGCCCCAGCGGTTCGCCGAGCTCCGCGGCCAGGACCACGTCAGCCGGGCCCTGCGCAACGCCGTGGCCGAGGCCAAGGTCGGCCATGCCTACCTGTTCAGCGGGCCCCGGGGCACGGGCAAGACCTCCACGGCCCGCATCCTGGCCAAGGCCCTCAACTGTGCCGACGTGCGCGACGGGGAACCATGCGGGGCCTGCCCCTCCTGCCTTGCCGTCGAGCAAGGCAGGTCCCTCGACGTCCACGAGCTCGATGCCGCCTCCAACAACGGGGTGGACGCCATGCGGGACCTGGTGGCCCGGGCCTCGCTGGGTACACCGGGGCGGTGGAAGGTCTACATCGTGGACGAGGTCCACATGCTCTCCACGGCGGCCTCGAACGCCCTGCTCAAGACCCTCGAGGAGCCGCCCGCCCACGTGATCTTCGTGCTCGCCACCACCGACCCCCAGAAGGTGCTGCCCACCATCCGCAGCCGCACCCAGCACTACGAGTTCCGGCTTCTCCCTGGTGAGGTGCTGTCGTCACTGCTGGCCGACGTCAACGCTGCCGCAGGCCTCGGCGTGCCGCCCGAAGCCGTCGAGCTGGTAGTGCGACGGGGAAGGGGCTCGGCTCGCGACGCCTTGTCCGCCCTCGACCAGGTGGCCGCCGCCGGGGAGGTGGACGAGGAGCCAGCCGTCACCGACGAGCTCGTGGACGCCCTCTGTGAGCGCGACGCCGGCCGGGCCCTGGTGGCGGTGGCCCAGGGCTGTGCCGCCGGCCGTGACGCCCCCCGCCTGGCCGGGGACCTCCTTGACCACCTCCGGAGCGCCTTCCTCGCGGTGATGGCGCCCGGGCTGGTCGCATTGGCCGACACAGCGCGGGAGCGGGTAGAGGCCCAGGGTCACCGTTTCGGCGCCCCGGGCCTGGTCCGAGCCATGGAGGCGCTGGGACAGGCCCAGATCGACATGCGGGAGGCCCTGGACCCCCGCGTGTGCCTGGAGACGGCCGTCGTGCGCCTGGCCCATCCCGAGGCCGACGCTTCCCCTGCCGCCCTCCTCGAGCGAGTCGAGCGCCTGGAGAAGCAGCTGGCGGGTCGGGCCGACCAGCCGGCTCGGGAGGCGGCCCGCCAAGCCGTGCGGGAATCCCCCCCACAACCGGAGCCCCGCGGAGGCCCGCCCAGCCAACCGCAGCCACCCGGCCGGCCACCGGCTGCGGCCCCCCCGGCCGCCGTAGCACCGCCCGTCGTGGCCGCGGAGGTCTCCGGCTCGCTTCCCTCCCGGGACGAGCTCACCATCGCCTGGGGCGACACCGTTCTCGGGTCCCTTTCGCCCCGGGCCAAGTCTCGCTTCGCGGCCGGGCGGTTCGTGGCCGTCGAGGGCGGCCAGGCCCTGTTCTCGCTCCCAAACCAGTTCCACCGCGAACGCTGCGAGGAAGTCAGGGCCGAGGTCGAAGCAGCTCTGTCCGCCCACTTCGGCACCCCAGTGGGTCTTCGCCTGGTCGTAGGGGGGGCTGAGCCCCCAACCGCCCGCGAGCCGGCGGAGGACGAGGCGGACGAGGAGATCACCGGAGAGATCATGAGCGAGGTGGTCCCACCGGTAGCCTCGGCCGAGGACCGTCTGATGGAGGCGTTCCCCGGGGCCGAGGAGGTCACCCCATGAGGGTCGTACGACGATGAGCGAACGATGAGCGAACGATGAGCGAAGGTTTCGACATGGAGGCTCTGCTCGAGCAGGCCCGGGCCATGCAGGACCAGGTCTTGGCTGCCCAGGCGGCCGCGGCCGAGCAGGTGGTGGAGGGCCAGGCCGGCGGAGGCGTGGTCAAGGTCCGGGTCGGCGGTGACATGACCTTTCACTCGGTGACCATCGATCCCCGAGCGGTGGATCCGGATGACGCTTCCATGCTCGAGGACCTGGTCCTGGCGGCGTGCAACGACGCCGTGGCTCGGGCTCGAAGCGTCGGTCAAGAGACGCTCGACGGCCTGGACCTGGGCGGCCTCGGCGGAGCTGGCCTCGGCGAAGGCGAAGGCGGCGGTGGAGGCGCAGTCGGCGGAGGTGCTCTCGGCCCCGGGGACGCCGGCTCGGGTGGGCCTCCCGAGCCGTAGGCCGCGCTCTTGTACGCCGGCGCCGTCCAGGATCTGATCGACGAGCTGGGCCGTCTGCCCGGGATAGGGCCCAAGTCGGCGCAGCGGATCGCCTTCCACCTGCTCAAGCTGGCCAAGGAGGACGCGCTGCGCCTGGCCCGGGCCATCACCGAGATGAAGGAGCGGATCTCCTTCTGCCGCCGGTGCTTCAACGTGGCCGAGGGCGAGACGTGCGCCATCTGCCTCGACGACAGAAGGGACCAGGCAGTGGTGTGCGTGGTGGAGGAGCCGCGCGACATCGTGGCCGTGGAGAAGACCCAGGAGTACCGGGGTCGCTACCACGTCCTCCAGGGGGCCATCAGCCCCATCGAGGGCATCGGCCCCGAGCAGCTCCGGGTGCGAGAGCTGCTGGCCCGGGTCCAGGACGAGGGGATCACAGAGGTGATCCTGTGCACCAATCCCAACATCGAGGGTGAGGCCACGGCCATGTACCTGGCTCGCCTGCTGGGCCCCGCCGGGCTGCGGGTCACGCGGATCGCCAGCGGCCTGCCCGTGGGAGGCGACCTCGAGTACGCCGACGAGCTGACCCTCGGTCGAGCCCTACAGGGACGCCGGGACGTGGAGGCGTAGCTCGCAGTACCTCCCCGGGTCCGCCGGGGGCAGAATGCACCCATGGACCGTGAGAGCAACAAGCACAGCCCCAGAGTCGACGACGCCATGGCCCACGACGTGGACTCCCTTCTCCACGGCGTCCCCGAGGAGTCGCGGGCTCAGGAAGAGCGGCTCCAGGAGGACCCGGCAGTCGGACCCGGGAGGCGGTTCGACGACCCGCTCCCGGGTGTGGACATCACCGACGCCGAGGTGGAGAAGCGGGCGGAGCTGTCCCGCCATGTGGCCGGGGCCCACTTCCCGGCCCGGCGGGACGAGCTGCTGGCCGCCGCCGAGGCGGACCACGCCCCCGACGACCTGATGCAGGCCCTGGGCGAGCTCCCGCCCGACGAGGAGTACGGAACCGCACAGGCTGTGTGGCGGGCCCTGGGGGGCAGCGTGGAAACGCCCCACACCCACCAGGAGTGAGCCCGAGCCGGCGGTGACGCCCACGCCGGTGCACCTGGTCGACGGCACCT
>JALZKD010000167.1 GCA_030859405.1 Actinomycetota bacterium
GTCACCGACGTCCGGGTCTCGAGAAAGGAACGGTCGACCCGAAGCCGGAGCTCTCCGAAGGGGCCCCTCGGACCACTCAGCTCCTCCACCGCACGGCTGGCACCGGCGGGAGTGCTGAAGGACTTCGACGCCTCGATCCGGGTCTGGCCGTCCTCCAAGCGGGACGGCCCCTCGATGCTCCAGCCCGCGGCCTCCAGGTCGTCGAGCCGCAGATCTCGGGCCAGGTCTGGTACCTGGGCCGTGGCGTCCTTGTCGAGGACCACCAAGGCCCGAACCTCCCCGCCCCCGTCCGGCCGGGCGGAGAGATCGACGTCCAGCCGAACCTGACAACCACTGAGGAAGAGGATTCCGAGGGCACCGAGCGCCGGCCAGAGTCGCCCCGGGCGGCGGCCACTGGAAGCCGCCCAAGGCGGCCACCATGGATGCCGGCGAAGAGCCATGGGAATCGGTGCCGAACCGGCTTTGCCGGTCGGCACCGATTCAGTAGGGCTTGCTTGCGAGCCGGAACCCCTACTCGGCAGCGGCGAGCTCGACCGGGGGCGGCTCGAAGCCCTCCACCGACCGGAACACGATCTCGCCGTCCTCGGCGTCGACGATGATCGTCTCCCCAGCGCGGAACTCCTTCCAGAGGATCCGCTCCGACAGCGCATCCTCCACCATCTGCTGGATGGCCCGGCGAAGCGGGCGGGCCCCCAGCGTGGGGTCGTAGCCGCGCTCGGCCAACGCCAGCTTGGCCTCCTGGGTGAGCTCGAGGCCGAGTCCCTGGCCCTCCAGCTGCTCGCGCACCCGACGGATCATGAAGTCCACGATCTCGGTGACCTCGAGCCTGGACAGCTCGTGGAACACGATCACCTCGTCGATCCGGTTCAGGAACTCAGGGCGGAAGTGTTGCTTGAGGGCGTCGTTGACCTTCTCCTTCATGCGCTCGTAGGTCATGCCCTCGGTGGCCTTGCCGAAGCCGACCGTGGCCTTGCGCAGGTCGGCGGTTCCGAGGTTCGAGGTCATGATGAGCACGGTGTTCTTGAAGTCGACCGAGCGACCCTGGGCGTCGGTGAGGCGCCCGTCCTCCAGGATCTGGAGCAGGGTGTTGAACACGTCGGGATGGGCCTTCTCGATCTCGTCGAAAAGCACCACCGAGAAGGGCTTGCGCCGCACCGCCTCGGTGAGCTGGCCCCCCTCCTCGTAGCCCACGTAGCCGGGGGGCGACCCCACCAGACGGCTGACCGTGTGCTTCTCCATGTACTCGGACATGTCGAGCTGGATGAGCGAGGACTCGTCCCCGAAGAGGAACTCGGACAGCGCCTTGGCCAACTCGGTCTTTCCCACCCCGGTGGGCCCGAGGAAGATGAACGAGCCACTGGGCCGCTTCGGGTCCTTGAGGCCGGCGCGGGTGCGCCTGATCGACCGGGAGAGGGCCGTGAGGGCGTCGTGCTGGCCGACGATCCGCTTGTGCAGCTCCTCCTCCATGCGCAGGAGCTTGGCCGTCTCCTCCTCGGTGAGCTGGGTGACGGGGATCCCCGTCCAGTTGGCGAGGACCTCGGCGATGACCTCCTCGTCCACGACGTCGAACAGGTTGTCGCCGGCCGCCAGCAGTTCGGCCTCCTTGGCGTCCTTGCGCTCGCGCAGCGACTTCTCCTGCTCCGACGAGACGCGGGCTTGATCGAAGGCCTGGCGCTCGATGTGCTGCTCCTTCTCCTGGCGCACCCGACCGATCTCGTCCTCCAGCTGCTTGAAGTCGCTGGGCGTGGCCATCCGCCTGATGCGCAGCCGGGAGCCGGCCTCGTCGATGAGGTCGATGGCCTTGTCCGGCAGGTAGCGATCGGAGATGTAGCGGTCGGCCAGGTTGGCCGCCGCCACCAGGGCCTGGTCGGTGATGGTGACGTTGTGGTGGGACTCGTAGCGATCCCGTAGGCCCTTCAGTATCTCGATGGTGTGCGACAGGGTGGGCTCGTCCACCTTGATGGGCTGGAAGCGACGCTCCAGGGCGGCGTCCTTCTCCAGGTGCTTGCGATACTCGTCCAGGGTGGTGGCACCGATGGTCTGAAGCTCGCCCCGAGCCAGCATGGGCTTGAGGATGGAGGCGGCGTCGATGGCCCCCTCGGCAGCACCTGCGCCCACGAGGGTGTGGAGCTCATCGATGAACAGGATGATGTCTCCCCGGGTGCGGATCTCCTTCAGGACCTTCTTGAGGCGCTCCTCGAAGTCGCCCCGGTATCGGGAGCCGGCGACGAGGGCCCCCAGGTCCAGCGTGTAGAGCTGCTTGCCCTTCAGCGTCTCGGGCACGTCGTTGGCCACGATCTGCTGCGACAGGCCCTCCACGATGGCGGTCTTGCCCACGCCCGGCTCGCCGATGAGGACGGGGTTGTTCTTGGTGCGCCGGGACAACACCTGCATGACCCGCTCGATCTCACGCGTCCGCCCGATGACAGGATCCAGCTTGTGCTCACGGGCCTGGGTGGTGAGGTTGCGGCCGAACTGGTCGAGTACGGGTGAGCCCGACGGCGTCTCGGCGCCGGATGCGCCCGGCGAGCTGGCGCCGGCGGGGCCCTCCTTGCCGGCGTAGCCGGAAAGCAGCTGGATGACCTGCTGGCGGACCCGTGACAGGTCGGCCCCGAGGTTGACGAGGACCTGAGCGGCCACACCCTCGCCCTCGCGGACGAGGCCGAGGAGCATGTGCTCGGTGCCGATGTAGTTGTGACCCAGCTGGAGCGCCTCTCGAAGGGAGAGCTCCAGGACCTTCTTGGCCCGGGGGGTGAAGGGCGGGGACCCGGTGGTGGACGACCCGGCGGGGCCGATGGTCTCCTCCACCTTCTCTCGGACGGCCTCGAGCGAGATCCCGAGCGACTCCAGGGCCTTGGCTGCCACCCCCTCACCCTCGTGGATCAAGCCGAGCAGGATGTGCTCGGTGCCGATGAAGTTGTGATTGAGGAGCCGCGCTTCCTCTTGGGCCAACACGAGGACCCTGCGGGCTCGGTCTGTAAATCGTTCGAACAAGTGATCGCCTCTCTGGTGGGGCGAGTGTTTGACCTCCAGCCTACCCGCCGTCGTGCCTGGTAGGCCCTCACACCTTCGGTTGTTCGGATATCGACGGCGTAGCGTAACGTCCTTAGCCAGTGGTCAACATCGCCCAGCTGCTGAACCTTCCCGCCTTGGACGACGAGTTGACCGGCTTCGAGGACTCCCTCCGCCGGTCGGTCCACACTGCGGACCCCTTCCTCACGGAGGTCGCAGGGCACCTCATCCAGGCGGGAGGCAAGCGCCTGCGGCCGGCCCTGGTCATGGCTTCTGCCATCGCTGGAGGGGCCGACGTGACCGGAGACGTCGTCGAGGGTGGCATCTCGGTGGAGCTCGTGCACCTGGGCTCGCTGTACCACGACG
>JALZKD010000168.1 GCA_030859405.1 Actinomycetota bacterium
CTGGGGATGTCGACGATGGCGGGGACCGTGATGCCCCGGTCGTAGCCGGGGAAACGGGCGAAGTACGCCTGCTGCAGGCGCTCGATCCCGAGCACCGGATCGCGTCCGCCGGGATCCAGGTCGAAGGCCCAGCTCCGCTCGTCGTGCGTCGGCCCGGCCACGCCCATGGAAAGCACTGGTTCCAGGCCCAACAGCCGGCGCACGATGATGGCCCGGCTCGCCCACGGACACGCTCTGGCTACCACGAGGCGATATCTGCCCGGCTCGACGGGATAACCGTCACGACCGTCGGAGGTGATGCGTGTGGTGATGTAGTCGGTGTCCCGGTCGAACTCTCCGGCGGGGTTGACGTAGCTGACCTCGGAGGCGCTGTCCTTCATGCCCCCAGCGTCCCACCACTGGCTCGTCAGCGTCCTCCGGCTAAGTGGTCAGAGCACTTACTAGTTATGCAACAATAGAGCTACCCCTGCCGCGCAGGGCCGATCCAGCGACACTTCGGGCCCGGGGTCTCGCACCCGATGCCCTCAAGGAGCTCAAGATGAAGCGACTGTTCAAGAAGCCGACGCCGACTTCCCGAGAGGAGATCGAGAGACAGGCAGCTGCCGAGCTGGCGGCGGCCACCGGCTTGGGCACCACCGACCCGTCGTTGCGGGTATCGAGGGCCGAGGAGCGGCCGCCCTCCCGGACCTAGGAGCACCGGCAGCAGCCGGACCTGCCACGCCGTTAGGCTGCGCGGCTCCCCCCATGGAACCCGCAGCCATCCGCAACGTGGCGCTCGTCGC
This sequence comes from Actinomycetota bacterium, assembly GCA_030859405.1. Taxonomy (GTDB): domain Bacteria; phylum Actinomycetota; class Acidimicrobiia; order Acidimicrobiales; genus YB1-3. The sequence goes on from JALZKD010000168.1 coordinate 783, forward strand.
CCACGTCGACCACGGCAAGACCACGCTCGTCGATGCCATCCTCCGACACACGGGTGTGTTCCGCGCCAATCAGGAGTTGGTGGACCGCGTGCTCGACTCCAACGATCAGGAGCGCGAACGCGGAATCACGATCCTGGCCAAGGCCGCGTCCGTGCACTGGCAGGGCGTGAAGATCAACCTCGTGGACACCCCGGGCCATGCTGATTTCGGCGGCGAGGTGGAGCGGGCCCTCGCCATGGTGGACGGCGTGCTGCTGCTGGTGGACGCCGCCGAGGGCCCTCTGCCGCAGACCCGGTACGTGCTCTCCAAAGCGGTGGCCGCCGACCTGCCGGCGGTGGTGGTGCTGAACAAGGTCGACCGCTCCGACGCCCGCCCCCACGAGGTCCTCGACGAGATCTACCAGCTCTTTCTCGACCTGGAGGTGCCCGACCGCCACATCGAGTTTCCTGTGGTCTCGGCCGTGGCGCGCGAGGGCCGGACCGCCGAAGGCATTGGGCTGCCGCCTCCCGAGGCCGACCTGGCCCCGCTCCTGGACGCCGTGCTCCACAGCGTGCCGGCGCCGCTGGGCGACCCGTCGGCGCCGCTCCAGGCCCTGGTCACCAACCTCGACGCGTCGGACTACCTCGGGCGCCTCGCCGTGGGTCGGGTGATGCGGGGCACCCTCAGCGCCAGGCGACCGGTCGCTCTGGTGAACGGCGCCGACACGCCTCCTCCTCCCCGCCGACCCGGTCAGCTCCTCGCCGTGGAGGGACTGGGACGGACCGAGGCCGACGAGCTCAGAGCGGGCGATCTGTTCGTGCTCGCCGGCTTCCCCGAGGTGGAGATCGGCGACACCCTCGCCGATCCTTACAACCCGGATCCGTTGCCACGCCTCACCGTCGACGAGCCCGTCCTGCGCATGACCTTCGGGGTCAACACGTCACCGTTGGCTGGTCGGGAGGGGCGCTACCTCACCGCCCGGCACCTACGCGAGCGCCTGGCGCGCGAGGTGTTGGGAAACGTCGCCATTCGGGTGAGCGACACCGACTCTCCCGACGTTCTGCAGGTGGCAGGGCGCGGTGAGCTGCAGCTGGCGGTGCTGATCGAGTCCATGCGCCGAGAGGGATACGAGCTGGAGGTGAGCCGCCCCGAGGTCTTCACCCGCGAGATCGATGGCAAGCGTCACGAACCGGTCGAAGAGGGCGTCATCGACGTCGCCGACGAGCACGTGGGTACGGTGCCCCAGGCCTTGGCACCCCGCAAGGGAGTGGTGCTCGACCTGCGCTCCGGTGATCCCGGGCGCACCATCATCAGCTTCGAGGCGCCGGCACGGGGGCTGCTCGGCTTCCGCTCCATGCTCCTGACGGTCACGCGCGGCACCGCTCTGCTCCACACCCGCCACCGTGGCTGGGCGCCGTGGGCCGGCGACCTGCCGCACCGCCGGGGCGGGGCAATGGTGGCCGACCGGCAGGGCGTCTCCACGGGCTACGCCCTCGACAACCTCCAGCTCCGCGGCGAGCTGTTCATCGGGCCTGGGGAGCCGGTGTACGAGGGGATGGTCGTGGGCGAGAGCTCCCGGCCGGGCGACATGATGGTGAACGTCACCCGCGAGAAGCAGAAGACCAACATTCGGACCCACGCCGCGGACGACGCCATCAAGCTCACGCCGTGGCGCGTGCTGACCATCGAAACGGCGGTAGAGCTGGTGGCAGACGACGAGCTGGTGGAGGTGACGCCCTCGTCGGTGCGGGCCCGCAAGCGCCTCCTGCGGGAGCAGGACCGCCGGCGCGCCGGCAAGCGATAGGGCCACCGGCCGGGGAGAACGGCTATTGGGGCCCCGGTAGGATCAGCACCGGTGGCGTCCGGCCTGGAGCAGGAGGTGAGGGCTCTGGCCCGGCGCATCACCGAGCTGGGAGCCGGTGAGGATGCCGGTGTCTACTCCATGTCCCGCTGGAGCGAGCTCGTCCTCAGGTGGGCCATGTCCCACCCCGCCTTCAAGACTCAGCTCTTTCGCTTCGTGGACGTCTTCCCCTCCACCCGTGGGGACGACGACGTTCTGCGCCACGTGCAGGAGTACTTCGCCGGCACCGAGGTCCCCAGGCTCTTGGGACGCGGCGTTCACATGGCCGGCACCCTGCCCCTCGGCACCAAGCTGTCCGCCGCCGTCGCCCGCCGCAACATCGAACGCATGGGCCGGCAATTCATCATCGGCCAGGGCCCGGACGAGGCCATCGAGGGCCTGCACCGGCTGTGGCAGGCGGGAAGCGCGTTCACGGTGGACCTGCTCGGTGAGAAGACGGTCACCGAAGCCGAGGCCGATCACTACGCCGCCCGCCTGAGCGACCTGGTGACCGCATTGCTGGAGGCCACCGCGGGCTGGGCCCCCGACGACGGCCTCGAGGCTGACGACCTCGGGCCGCTTCCCCGGGCCAACGTGAGCATGAAGGCCACGGCTCTGGCGTCGCTCTACGCACCGGTGACCGCCGAGCAGGGGCTGGCCCAGGCCCGAGCTCGATTGTGGCCCATCCTGCGGATGGCAGCCGAGCGTGGAGCCTACGTGTGGTTCGACATGGAGAACTACGACACCAAGGACCTGACCCT
>JALZKD010000011.1 GCA_030859405.1 Actinomycetota bacterium
CCTACGCCCGCCTAGGAACCTGCGGTACGGGGCCCCGGTAACATCGGGCCCACGGGAAGTAGCGCAGCTTGGCAGCGCGCAGCGTTCGGGACGCTGAGGTCGCGGGTTCAAATCCCGCCTTCCCGACGGACAAGGCGGTCCCTGCCAGAGGGTTCAACGAGAGAAATCCCGATTCGGGCGCAACCTTTTGGGCTTCCTCGGCGATTACATGAGTGCGATGCGAGCCGAAGTCTCCCTCCTGGCCTGCGCCGGGGAGTCCCGATCGTCGGCGGCGTCGCCCCGGGTGGCAGCGTCGCCGTCCGGGCTCCAGGCATCGAGTGAAACTGCCGATACAAAGAGCTGATGGACAACCGACGGATGGCCGGCGCCGCCTTCGCCGAGGTCCTGGACGCGGCCCGGGCCAACCAGTCCTGGGCGTTCCAGCGGCTCTTCGCTGAGCTGGCGGGCCCCGTCGCCGGCTACCTGCGGATGCAGGGCAAGCGGGAGCCCGACGATCTGGTCAACGAGGCCTTCCTCGGAGCCTTCTCCAGCATCGCCAACTTCGAGGGCGACGAGGACGACTTCCGGTCCTGGGTCTTCACCATCGCCCACCGCCGACTCATCGACGAGCGTCGCCGGCTCGGGCGCCGTCCCCTCGAGACCAGCGACGCCGTGTACGAGTTCGTGGGCGGCGATGCCGAGGACGACGCCTTGTCGTCACTGGGCAATGCTCGGGTCCGCGAGCGCCTCGCCCGACTGCCCGACGACCAGCGCGATGTCCTGCTCCTCAGGGTCGTGGCCGACCTCACCGTGGAGCGAACAGCCGAGACCCTGGGCAAGAGCGTCGGCGCCGTCAAGGCCCTCCAGCGGCGAGGACTGACGGCGCTGCGCAAGGAAATCTCACGAGAGGGCGTACCCCTTTGAGCCTGGTTGACGATGAACACTACGAGATGCGAACGCAGCCCCTCCTAGACGATCAGACCATCGAGTCGATCCTCACCGGCCGGACCTCCTCGGCCCGGCCCGAGATCGACGAGCTGGCCGCCTTCTTCTCCGAGGTGCGCAGTGTGGCGGCGGGCCCCGCTCCCAAGCTGGGCGCGGATCTGGCGGCCATCCTGGCGAACGGACTCACCACAACCGACAAAGGCGACCTGCCAGCGATGGCAGCAAGCAACGTCACCGGGCCTGCGCCGCAGGCGGCCGGACTACCGAAGAGGAGAAAGTCAATGATCGAGACCATCTTCGCCAGTGCCGCGGCCAAGGCAGCCGCTGTGCTGGCCGGCCTGGCCCTGACCACCACGGGCGCGGCTGCGGCCGACGTGCTGCCCCGGGTGGCCCAGGACCGTGTGGCCGCCGCCGTCGAGGCGCTGAGCCCCTTCGACCTTCCCGACAGCGCCGACAAGCGCCAGGACGGCGAACACCGCCAGGACGGCGACGCCGCTGACAAGGCGGAGGATCCCTCCGACCAGCGCAACCCCAATGCCGAGGACAACTTCGGCGCCGACGTCTCCAACCGGGCCCAGAGCACCGAGGACAAGGGCAGGGACTTCGGACAGAGCGTGAGCAACGACGCTCGCGAGCGCTTCCAGCCCGCCAATCCCGGCTCGCAGCGCCCGGCCATGACGCCGACGGCGAGCAACAACCCCGGCACCACCCGGGCCCCGGCCGCCACGCCGACGGCGAGCAACAACCCCGGCACTTCCTACAGGGAGAGCGCCCCGGTCCCCGCCCCCACGCCGACGGCCGATAGCAACCCGGGCTCCGCTTATCGCCGCTGAGACCGGGCAAACCCCACGGGAACAGCGCCCCCCACCACTCGGTGCGGGGCGCTGTCGCGCGCCGGGGGCCATTGGAGCCGGAAGTGGCCTCATCGTTCAGGACGGTTGTCGATGATCTCGGTCGGCCGGGTGACCTGAACACCGAGAAACTCCTCCCGTTCGTCCTCCGTCGGCTTCCGACTGCTTCGGTCCGCCGAAGCGGCTGACGAAGAAACGACGGTGTGGGTTGGCCCGAGGTAACTACGATGCCGAACGGGCCTGCTGAAGCGCCCTGACCACCCGTGCGGCTACGTGGCCCGCCCCCGGTGGCCCGCACTAGCCGGATGTCCCAGTGCCAGTACGCCTGAAAGATCACCCTGGAAGCCGGGGTGGATCGGCTACAGGTGCTCGACTGCGCCGACAATCGAGTATCACCGGTGGGCCAGCATTGGCTGCCTAGCGAGATCCACGTCAGGGGTTGGCCCGCCGGCGGACCCGCTGGAGTGTCGGGTTTCTAGCTACTCGGTGCCGTTTAGAGGGTCGGCAGATGTCTGGGCCACTCCAAGCCTCCGGTTTGCTTCGTCCGCTCGCTGGCGCGTTTCGGCCTCGACATGTTGCGCCGCCTTGAGAACGTCGTCGGCGGCTCGGCGCACCTCATCGGCGTCCGCTTCGGCCTTGGCCACCATGGTGCTCACCTCCTCCGCGGCGACACGGACCAGTGCCTTGAGCTCGGCTTCGGTCGCCGCCAGGCGCTCCTCGGCCTGCTCAGCCCTGCGGTTGGCTCCGTCCGCTCGATGGCGGGCCTCGGCCTCGGCTTGTCGAGCTGACTCGCTGACCTCGGCTCCATATTCATCGGCAGCTCCGCGCACGTCGGCGGCGTCGGCTTCCGCATTGGCCAGCATCTGAATGACCGCCTCGTCGCCGGCGGCGGTGAGTGCCTTGATCTCGGCTTCGGTCGCCGCCAGGCGCTCCTCGGCCTGCTCAGCCCTGCGGTTGGCTTCGTCCGCTCGCTGCCGTGCCGCCTCCTCAAGCAGCCGGCAAGAGCGTTGCAAACTCTCCCTCTCCGCCGTCATCCGCCGCCGGATGTCCTCCGCGTCGAGTTGCGCGGCGGCAAGGATCTCAGCGGTTCTCCGGTCGAGATCTTGGGCTCGCTCCTTCGCCGTCGCCAGCACGGCGTCAGCCTCGTGAATCGCCTCCTGACGAATGACAGCCGCCTCCGTCTCAGCCTGGCTCAGCAACTGACGTGCCGTTGCCCGTGCTGCCTCTAGGCTGACGAGTCCGTCAGAGCTCAGCGCCTGCCGATATGCAGCTGCGACCGCCTGCAGGAACGCGGTCACCTCATAACTCGAGTAGCCGCTGACTCGTCTCGAGAAGGTGCGGCTCTCGATCTCTTCGGGCGACAGAGAGGGTTGGGCCCCGCTACTCTCCCCCGGCTCGCTCATTGCTTCACCACCTTATCGTCCTCACTGTGAGTGATCGTTACATGACCAATCGTGACGGCACTGGCGAAGTCGGCCGTCTCATCAGAGCTACGTCGCCACCAGAGCGTGCTGGTAGATCAACGCCCCGGAGTGGGGTGCGGGTCAGCCATTGACCGGCCGAGACGATGAAGTGCCCGTCGTCGGATCGATAACAGCTGCTCAGCCCGATCGAAACCTGCCAGGGCACGCAATGCCCGGTAGGCGACGGGTGCGTCCGGCTCCATGTCGGCGTGTATCTCCCGGGCGCGTGTGTAAATGCGCCGGGCCTGATCAGGATCATGGTCCCACCACCATCTGGCTAAACGGTGGTACGACCGAGCAAGGGACTCGCGGCGTTGAGTCGTGAGCGCCCCACCTCGAATGAGGGACCTCTCCGCCTTCTGCAACAGTGCCGTCCTGCCGGCCAGCCATTGCACCTGATCCCCCCGTGACACGCTGCGGTCGGTGTGCCGCCGGTACAGCGAGTGGCAGCCGGGCTGGTAGCCAAGGTGTCCTCCGCCAATCACGAGGGACAGCAGGAAGTCGTGGTCGTCCCCGACCGGGATCGAGGGTTCCCATCCCCCGCTGGCGGCGACCGCCTCTCGCCGGTGGAGAAGTGCCATGGACGGCATCCACCAGTCGTCCAGCAGGGCTTCTACCGGGTCGTGTTGGAGACCGGTGCGCTGCACCGGCCCTAGCGGTTGCGATCGCCCGTCGTCGAACCAGTAGCGCCAGTCGCCGTACACGGTATCGATGGCGCTGGCTTCGAGAAAGGAGAGCTGCTCCACCAACTTGCCTGGCAGGATCACGTCGTCGGCATCGAGGTACTGGATGAACGGAGCGCTGGAAGCCTCGAATGCCATGTTGCGAGCGGTGGGCGCCCCTGTGCCCGGGCAGGAGAGCACTGTCACCGGCGGACCGAAGCGTCGCAGGATGTCAACGGTGTCATCCGTCGAGCCATCGTCCACCGCGATGATCTCGACGTCGACCTCCTGCCGCAGACACGACTCGACGGCCTCTGCGACCCATGGTGAGGCGTCGCGGCAGGGAATGAGGACAGCGACCGTGGCCATTCCACAATGATGGCTCATCCGAAGCACCGGATAGCCTTCAGTCGGGTTCGGACAACGAGGAGCGGGTGGACGCATTGGAAAGGAAGGCCATCCGAGGCGCCCCTTGGTCGCTGCTCTCGTACGGCGCTACCAGGTCAATCCTCCTGCTCAACACCATCGTCCTCGCCCGCCTCCTCCAGCCGAGCGACTTCGGGGTACTAGCGCTCGCCACCCTGGCGGTGGGGGCCTTCGGGTTCATCGGCGAGCTTGGGCTCGGAAGCGCGTTCACGATCCGGCAGGACCTCGACCGACGCGCTCAGGGCACCGTCTTGTCGTTGATGCTCATCGGTGGCGGGCTGAGCGCCGGAGTAGTCGCCGGCGTCTCTGCCCTCGCGGTCGGCGTGTTCGGCGAGCCGCGCCTCGGACCGGTCCTGGCGGCACTATCGGTGACGCTTCTCATCAACGGCTTCACTTGGTTCTACGAGCAGGTACTCACGCGGGAGCTGGAGTTCCGCCGGCGATTCGTGGCACTAATGGCCCAAGCGGTCACGAACCTTGTGACCGCCGTCAGCCTGGCCGTTCTCGGCGCGGGCATCTGGAGCCTGGTGGTCGGCCAACTCGCCGGGATGGCAGCACAAGGGGTGACTCAGCTGCGCTTGTCGCCGTACCGTGTGCGACTGACCTGGGACTGGAAAGTGGCTCGCGAGATGATTGCTGCTGGTCGCGGGTTCATGGCTCTGGGAGGCCTCACTTTCGTTCGCCAGAACCTCGACTACATCGCCGTCGCGCGGGTCCTCGGATCGCGTTCCTTGGGTTACTATTCAATGGCGTACCGTCTCTCGGAGCTACCGGCCGCCGGAATCGCCGGACCGATCGCCGCCGTCACGTTTCCCGCCTTCGCACGCATGCGCAGCCGGGAAGAGGACGTCACGAAACCGTTTCTGAAAACGCTGCGATTCGTTGCTTTCGTCACGGCACCCGTGGGTCTAGGGCTGAGTGCCGCTTCTGAAGCCTTCGTCCTCACTGTGTTCGGCAATAGGTGGACCCCGATGATTGGTGCCTTGACCGTCCTTGGCCTGTGGGCGGTGCTCCGGCCCCTGCAGCTGACCTATAGCTGGTTCCTCAATGCGGCAGGGCAACCGGGAACGTCGGCCGTCCTCATGGCTGTGTCGTTGGGGTTGCTGGGGCCCGGTACGTTCTTTTTTGCGGCGCTAGGCATCGAGGCAGTCGCATGGGTGATGCTGGGTGAGGCAGTCATTACCCTCGCTCTCCACATGTGGGTCGTCGGTTACTCAGGAGTGCCGGTTAAAGCTCAGGCATCCGCTCTCTGGCCAATTGCGGTTGCCATTCCCATGGGGTGGTTGGGGACGTGGGGCGTAGCCCGATTGACCGCCGATCTGCTCCCGCTCGTGTCGCTGCTCCTCTCTCTGGCTGCGCTTGCCGTCACATACACCATGGTCGTGGCCGTGGTCAATCCATCAACGATCCGAGAGGGGCTGCAACTTGCGGCCAGGACCATGGGCCGAGGCGGATCGGAGCTAGTCGGTGCCAATGACCTGGACTAGCGATACTTCGTTGACGAAGACGGCGCGGCCCCTAGATGGGCCTCGCTCGCTGCTGAGCGCTGGTCCGATCGTTGCGGCTGCCGCACTCGGCGTTCTTTATCCAGTTACCGCCTATTTAGCGCACCCGCTGGCGCTTCCGGCGATGCTCGCCTTCGCCGCACTCGGCACGATAACCGTCTCCCGACCGGAGATTGGGGTAGCGGCGGGGCTCGTGATCACCTCCATGAACCCAGCCGTGGCTGGCGCTCCGCCATGGGCGCTCAGCACGCTGTGGACAGTGTTCCTGTTGGTCGTCGCATTGACAAGGTGGGCCATCGAGCGCCGTCAACAGCGCAATCTGCCGACCCTTGGTTTCGTCACGCTCCTCTTCTTGGCAGTCACCATCGTCGGGCTGGCACGGACGCCAGACATGGGCGACGCGCTACCCGTCCTACGCAGCACGGCGACAGGCATCGCCTTCTTCTTCGTGATCGCCAGTCAAATCCGCACCAGAAGACAGATCCAATGGGTAGTGTCCGGTGCGAGCGTCGGAGCCCTGCTTATCGGCGGCTACGCGACTTGGGAGTACGTGAGTGGTTCTGGGTCGTTCGGATTCATAACGTCCTCGGGCGCGCTGGTCGGCCGGGTGACAGCGGGCTTCGGGCACCCCAACCAGCTCGGCGGCTTCCTGCTGCTCGTCCTTCCAGTCGCCATGGCAGGTGTTGGGCTATGTCGGCGCGGTCGGTCGCTTTATCTCATCGCCGTCGTCCTAGCCGCAATCGGCATCTATGCCAGCTTCTCCCGTGCCGCCCTCGTCGCGTTAGCCATGGTCCCACTGGCATTCTTACGTTGGAGACATACTTTGGTGGTCGTACCGGTGTTGGCCTGCATCACCTTGGTAGCCATACCAGACCTCATCCAAGAGCGCTTTGCAACGTTGACCCCTAGGGGTGCTGAGGTTGCGGGCCGCAGCGATTACTGGCGCACGGCGGGCACGATTTGGGCGGACCAGCCGGTGCTGGGAGCAGGCCTCGGGAGCTTCCCGAGCGCGTATGCCCGGACGCGCCTGGCTGGCAAGCAATTCCTGCCCTCGACTGCCCTGCAGTCACCTCCCCACGCTCACAACTTGTTCTTGCAGCTACTAGCCGAGCAAGGCGTCGCCGGCCTAGTGGCCTTGCTCGCCGTGCTAGCAGCTTCACTCCACTGGATTTTGCGTATGCGACGCGCTAGGGAGCGTTGGATCAGGCTGACCTCCAACGCGTTGCTCGCGTCCCTGGCAGCATTCCTGGTCCACAACCTGTTCGATCTCACCCTGCTGGAGAGGACCGCCGTCTACTTCTGGGCACTTCTCGGTCTCGTGAGTGCCGTCACCATGATCCAAGGCAATGAAGACCAACTCGAGGGGGCGGGGTAATCTGTGCCTGCTCCTGACGTCTCGGCGGTGGTCGTTGCCTGGCGGGCCCGCGAGGACGTGCTGCGTTGTCTCAGGTCTCTGGAGCGCCACGCTGCGGTGCCCTATGAGACGATCGTTGTCGACGACGGCTCGGCGGACGGCACTCCCGAGGCCGTTCGGGAGCGCTTTCCCCATGCCAAGGTGCTCGCGAAGCCCGTCAACGAGGGCTTGGTCGCCGGACGCAACGACGCTCTGCCGCTCGTCACCGGCCGCCTAGTGCTCATGCTCGACTCCGACACCGAGGTGCGTCCGGGAGCACTGGCAGCGCTGGCGCGGGTGCTCGACACCCGGCCCGAAGTCGGCCTCGTTGGCCCGAGACTGGTCTTCCCCGACGGGGAGCTGCAGCTCTCGTGTCGCCGCTGGCCTCCCCTCCTGCTCCCGCTCCTGCGGCGCGGGCTCTACGCGCGTATCAACCCAGACCCGCGGGCGCACGCGTGGCACCTCATGAAGGACTTCGGCCACGATCATCAGCGCCCGGTCGTGTGGGTTGCGGGAGCCGCGCAGATGTGGCGGGAGGATCTACCGAGGCGGATCGGGCGGTACGACTCGCGCTTGTCGTCGTACGGCGGGGAGGACATGGACTGGTGTATGCGCGTCTGGCGTGCCGGCTTGGAGGTGCAGTACGTGCCCGAAGCGGAGATCGTGCACGTGTGGCAGAAGATGACGAACCGCCGGCCGTTCGGTCGCAGCAGCTGGCGGGCCCTGCGGGACTTCTATTACCTGCAGCTCAAGCATGCCCGGCTTCGTCGCGATCCCGTGCTGAGGGAAGCAAACAAGTGAGAGATATCGCCGCGTCCGTCGTAGAGCGTCTCAAGCGCACCGAGAACCCTATCGCGCGTCACGTCCTCCTTAGAGCCCGTGGCCTGGCGCACTATGCCACACGGGGGCACATCGTCCGTCGCAACGTTCTCGCCCGGTACCTAGCTAGCTCCGAACAGCCGAAGCTCCACGTTGGCGCTGGACGCGAGCGGCTCTTCGGCTGGCTCAACACCGACCTCATAGCCGGCGAGGCGTACCTCGATCTCGGCCGCCGCCTCCCGTTTCCGGACGCCACTTTCGTCTACGTCTTCGGAGAACACGTTATCGAGCACCTCAGGGACGCCGAAGGCGAAACTCTGATTGCCGAGCTGCATCGAGTACTACGTCCGGGCGGCGTCCTCCGGCTGACGACACCAGACCTCCGCAAGATTCTCGCTATCTACGAGGATCGCAATCCCGTCGTAACAAGGGAGGAATACGCCCGCTTCCTCGACAAGAGCACGGGGCGATCACACGATCGCCCGTGTCAGGTCCTTAACGACTACCTCCGGCTTTGGGGACACCAGTGGATCTATGATCAAGAGGATCTCACTGCACGCTTGCTCGCGACCGGGTTCGTGCATATCAGACGGCAGGACAGCGGGCAGAGCGATATTCCCGCATTGCGCGGCCTCGAGAGGCATGGGGGCGCAGAATGGGTCAACCGTGCCGAGGCGATGTGCCTTGAGGCGCGGAAGCGGGAGCGCTGACTCACTGCTCGAACAAAACTGGCCCTACGCGTCTGAGTGGGGAGACCGAGTTCTGATACGTGGCGGTGCAGGCTGGCTGGGCCAAGTGACACCGCCGGCGTGAAGGAGCACCCGGAGGCGGTAGTTCTCGAACTTCCTGAAGCCGTGACCGATAAGCGCTTCACCTTCTTCACCAACAGGTTGAGGCCCTCCGTCGGTCCGTTGCTGGCACCGCTGTGGTGGTGGGCCACGATCTCGTTGCGCCACGAGGACAGCGTCTTGGCGAGGGAGCGGATCTCCTCCACCTCGTCGTCGGCGCAGCCGGCGATGGCCTTGTCCACCAGGGTGACGGCTTCGGCGGCGTCGTCGGTCAGGTAGATGTCGCGCACCGACTCCTTGGCCAACCAAGCGCCGAGCAGCTCGTCGTGAGGATCGCCGATGCGAAGCCCGAGCAGCATTCGGGTGTGGCCCCGGTCATTGAGCCGCTCGGAGCCAGTGAGCAACAGCTTGCGGATCCGATAGAGCGGGTCGCCCTTGCGGCCACGATGGCCGAGGGTCTCTCTATGAAGAGGGGGGCCGATGTCAACAGTTTCCTCGTTGGCGTGTCAACCTGGTCACGGGCCTCGTGCGGCGATCGGCCACCATGCCCTGTGCTTCCTCATCATTGTGGAGCCACGCTCATCTCTCTATCGCCTGCTCGTCGGCAAGGACTATGTCGGTGGGAAGCTCGCTCCGGTAGCGCATCTCGTTCTTGGGCCGTCACGCAGCCATTGACACTGCGGCGCCTGCCGAAGCGGGATTGTGAATGGACATGCTCAGGCAGCCGCCCGGTCCTTCGCCCCGGCGGGGGCGAAGGGCTCGCGTCGGGTGAGCATGTACCAGATGGCTTCGCTCAGGCGTCGTGCCACGTCAACACGGGCGACGTGCTTTCCTCGTCCTCGGCCGAGGCGCTGCTTGGTGCGCTGGTAGCGCTCCGCGTAGGCGGGGTGGCGAGACGCGTGCGTGGAGGCTTCGATGAGTGCCCACCGCAGGTACTTGGGACCGGTCTTGGCGAGGCTCCCTCGGTGGTCGCGCTCACCCGACTGATAGACACGAGGGCAAAGGCCGGTGTAGCCGCACAGCTTGGTCGGCGAGGCGAAGCGCGTGATGTCTCCAACTTCGGCGGCGATCGTGTAGCCGAGCACCCAGCCAATCCCGGGCGCCGTCATCAACAGGGGTACGTCCGGATGGCCCTTCGCTTCGCGCACGAGCTCGGAGTCCAGTTGGGCGATCTCGGAGGAGATTCCGTCGATGAGCCGCAGCGCCGCATCGATATCTCCCCGCCAGGGATCGGGCAGCTCGAGCCCGTCGAGCATCGCCCGGCCACCTGGGCCGAACAGATCGGAGAACGGGCAGGGCTTGCCGAAGGCGACGAGGCCGGCGTGCACCCGGTTCTTCAGCGCGGTGCGATGACGAACCAGGTGAAGCCGCCAGCGGGCACGCTCCCGACCGGCGCGCACCTCGGGGTTGGGTAGCCAGATGGCGGGGACGAGGTCGCGGCGGCTGAGCTCCGCCAGGACCCATGCGTCAATCCGGTCGGTCTTGCACGCCAGTGGGGCTAGGCCCTTGACCCGTTGGGCGTCAGCGATCTCCACCTGCCAGCCAGCCATCTCCAGTGTGTCGTGGACGAAGCGGGCTCCGTTCATCGACTCCAGCACCGCCACGACCTCCTGGCCACCGTGCGAGGCGCCGATCCGAAACGCCAGGCTCCTCAGCCCGCTCGTCTCCGGCGCCACCTGGCAGACCTCGATCGTGGACCCGCCTTCCTCGAGCACGTGAATGTCCAAACGCCGCCTCGAAAGATCCAGTCCTGCGTGCAACATTGTGTTGAGCCTCCTTTGGTGTCGGTGATTCGGTGACACCAAGACGCTGTCACCGAGGGAGGCCTCCTCCTTCATGACATTCGTTCTGCACCCGCCGGCGCACGGTGTCCACGCAGCGGTTGGCGGTTCTGGTGACATGGAACGGATCGGCCACACGCCGAGCATGGGCCAGGTGGGGGTTGAGCCCGGCCCGGTAGGACTCGGCCAGATCGGTGGCCACGGTGGTGATGCCGGCCAGCCACCACGGGTTCTGGGACTGGCACCATCGCTGCAGGTCAAGGGCCCTGTTGCCCTCCACCATGTCGATCAACATGGGCCGGTCGAGGTCGACCAGGCCGGTGGCGTACAGGGTCGGACGGGTGGCGGTGGCCTTGAGATAGGAGGTCTCGTCCACCCCCAGGTTGGTGACCACACCAACCCGATGCGGGTCCTCCACCAGGGCCGTGCCGTGCTCGGTCACCGCCTCCATCACCGTCCACCAGCACACACCGAGCTCTCGAGCCAGGCTGGCCACAGGACGAGCGTTGGCACCCACCTGGCGACACGCCTCAACGCCCGCTCGGCGTGTCAGCACCGTGCGCGTCGACACGTGCGGCGAAATCTCGGTCCAGGTCTTGGCCTCGCAGTCAGGCTCGACACAACGCCAACGGCGTTTGTTCCACACCAGCCGGGCCGGGCGACCGAAGCAAGCCAGATCACGGATCTCCACCGACATCCGATCCTGCGACTCGGCCCGGGTTCCGCAACGTTCACAGCCCACGAGGTCGACGGTGGTCTCGATGGAGATGACCAGCTCGGCAGAAGTCTCAGACACCTCGAGCACCCGGAACCCGTCCAGTCCCAACAACGCCTCGGCCAGCCCATTACCGTCGCTCATCGCAGGGGTCTCCTCCCTCGTCGCAGCCTTCGAACAGCCGCAACGATGGCGGGACCCCTGCCTTGCGTGGTGGACCCTCCCTTACGTCACACTCCCCAGTTCAACGCGGAGAGCCACAAAACTCGAAGCTCGAACCTGAATGGGTCGCCTAGTCGTGTCTGCCCTCTGCACCGGACACATCGTCTCTCAGGAAAGATGCGTGGCCGGCCCGTCGTTGTTGTCGCAACTTTGCTCGTGCCGCGGGCAAGCCAGAACGGAGCTCATGCACAACGGCCCTGGGGTCCAATAGGAGGGAGCGGACCACCTTCGGTATGGCGGCCGCAGGGCGGCCGCGTGTGAGGTAGACGCGTGCGGCCATGGCGTCCAGCATGGCCTCCGCCTGACGCCGCCGTGCGCTGCTGAGCTGTTCCGGATGGCGTTCGAACCATCGGCGGACTACCTCTTGGGCCACTACTTGACCCTCCTCGATATCGATTTTCGAGGTAGCCCCCGTCGCGTGACGCCGATAGTAGGTCGCAACGGCCCGTTCTCCGCGCACCTCGGCATGCTCCAGTGCACGCAACACCCAGTCCCAGTCCTCGCTAATCCGAAGGCCCACGTCCCAGGGACCGGCCCTTTCAGCAACTGCGCGCGGGAAGAGCATGGATGGGGGGCGGACAAAGAAGCGCCCGAGCAATGTATCCTCGGCGACGTTCCCTTTGAGCCGTGACTCCATTTTCCAAAGTGGTCGCAGCGCTTCGTCACAGAACATGGTGGCGCCATAGGCGATCACGTCATCCCCTGCGAGTTGCAACAATCGAGCGGTGCTGTTGTCCTCAAGGACGTCATCCGCATCGGTGAAGCGGAGGAATCGACCTCGCGCCTCCGCCATCCCGGCGTTGCGAGCTGCGCTCACGCCTCCGTGCGCGATTCGCAGTGTTCTGACCGTGAAGGGGGCCCGACGAAGCAGTCTTTCGATGGGCTCGTCATTTCCATCATCCACGACAATGAGCTCAAGGTCGCAGTTGGTCTGCCCTAGCACACTGCTAACGGCGTCCCTCAGCCAGTCACGACGCGGCCGCCAAACCGGCATGATGACGCTCACGTCGGGCGCCACGGGCGCTCCCTCGCTCCGCGGCCCCTAAACAGGGCGCCCTTTTCGGTGCATCGCTGACTAGCTCAGCTCTTCGAGGAGTTGGACCAGTTGCGCATGTCGTAGATCCCAACTGTTCGCCTCAGCCACCTGTCGCCGCTCTTGCGCTCTGTCGGCGCTGTCATGAGAGAGTACATGCCGGATCTGCTCCAGAAACTCGGCGGGAGTAGTGGCAAAGCACAGCCACTGCGAGAACGGCTCAAGTGCTGCTGTCGGCCGTGCAACCACCGGCTTTCCGGCAGCGAAGAACTCAAGAAGCTTGAGCGGCGACATCCCCTGATAGAACGGGTGATCAAAATAAGGCATAATGCCGACGCTAAAACGCCTCAAGGTATATCCAACCTCAGCGTGCGGCACCGGTGGTAGGATTGATAAGTTTGGAAGCCGTCGAAGGCGAGCTTCAGGAAAGCCGCGCTGCACTGGCCCGACCAAGCTGATATTCCAGTTGGGCTCGCTAATTGCGACGTGCTCCAGGACTTCGGCGTCAATGCGAAAGTCAAGGGTGCCTACGAACCCGATCTTGACTCCTCCGTCAGACCCACCCTGCGTCTGCCACGGGAAGAGCGTCACGCCGTGCGGTACCAGCCTTACATCTGCACCCCAGTCTTCAAAGCGCCCTGCGAGCGCGGGAGTCGGGACGATCACAATATCCGCCATCTCGACAAGCTCTCGCTCGGCACGCTCGAACACCTCAGCCCACCGTCCCTGCACGCCGGAAGTAAGATGCATCGCGTCCAGGCATTCATACACCAACGCTGCCGGAGGTCGTTTTCGTAGGACGGCGACGAGTTCCTGAGAGGGGACTCGGACCCATACGACTGCGCTCGATAGCGGACCGAGGCGGGCGACTATTTGCCGCTCCAACCAGGCGACGTTCGCTCGGAAAACGGTGCCTAATCGGCGGGGTGGAGCCACTAACAGCGACGCAACCGTGACGTCCAAGTCCTCCTCACCCACGGGGTCTGGTGATCGGAAAACTTGAGTGAACAACCGAAGTGCCTTGACCAGACTCTGGGGCCTTGGGTCCCGTAACCCAACGCCAGGTGCGTAGACGACGCTGTATCCCGCCCGTGCCAGCGCCTTTGCCTTTTGTTCAGCTTCCGGATTGTGGTAGCCAGGCGGAAAGCCCCCATAGAAGAGCAAGGGCGTAGGGGCTTCGACGAAATTCGACATGCAGGCCGGCACGGTGCCTCCTATGGAATAATGGCTCAGAATGATATACTGGTTGGTCATAGACCAATCGGCGGAAGTAGCCGGACGGGCCGGCGGTGACCACTGGATGGGCCAAGAGCGTCCGTATGGATGAAGGCAGACCAGACGTAAGCGTCATCGTCATCGCCTACAACGAGCGTGAGGATGTCCTCACTTGCCTCGAGAGCGTCCGCCGGTGCGCCGGGGGTCTGCAGGTGGAGACGATCCTTGTAGATAACGGTTCCACCGATGGCACGGCCGATGCTGTGGCCGAACGCTTCTCCGAAGTGGAAATGGTCAGATTGCCCAAGAACGAGGGTGTGCCGGCTCGAAATCACGGGTTGCGACGGGCGCGTGGCCGCTACCGCATGTTCCTCGACAGCGATGCGCAGCTGACCGACGGCGCCTTGCCTGTCCTGGTCGCCGCCGTGGAACAGTCCCCAAGCGTGGGACTCGTGGGGCCCCGGCTCATCTATCCCGACGGAACGCTGCAGCCCAGCACTCGGCGGTACCCCCCTTTAGCGCTTCCGGTCTTGAGACGGCCACCGCTGGACCGCTTCTTCGAACATGGACCAACCGTTCGGCGTCACCTCATGGACGACGATCCCCACGACCGCCGACGGAGAGTGGAGTACGTTCTCGGCGCGTGTCAGCTCTTCCGGGCCGGGGCCCAGCATGCTGTTGGAGAGATCGACCGACGCATATGGTACGGCCCCGACGACGCCGACTGGTGCTTTCGAATTCGTGAAGCCGGATTCGACCTCGTGTACGTGCCCGAAGCTGAAGTGATCCACAGGTACCGACGCACCTCGAAGTCCCGGCAGCTGTCCAAGCTGGCACTGCGGTTCCTCGTCGCCCACTTCTACTTTCAGGGCAAGTGGTGGCGGCACCGGCGCCGGTTGATGGCGGAGGGCAAAGAAATGGACTGCGAGGCCTGGCCCTCCTCGACGCCATGAAGGCCCCGGGTACCATCGAAGATGTGAACGTCGTCTCGGGTCAAGCCGCAGTGAGCAACACGCAGCCAGCGGTGAGCGCTGGACACATTCTCACCGCTTTGTGGCGGCGGCGCGTCAGCTTCGTCCTCACCTTCGTGACGGTTATGGTCGGCGTTGCGGCGATCACCGCCTCCCTGCCCAACGTTTACGCTACCAACAGCTACGTCCTGGTGGGGTCGGACTCGAATGCGAGCAGCGACTACGAGGCGACCCAGACCAACCAGGTGCTCCTCAAGACCTATGCGGAGTTGTTACAGACACCCAGCGTCGCTACTCGAGTGGCTGAGTCGCTACCCTTCAAGATGAGTTCCGCCGAAGTGCAAAAGTCAGTCCAGATCGCTCCGATCAGCCAGAGCCAGCTGATCGAGCTAAGCGCCGAAAGCCTCACACCGCAGCGGGCGCAGACGCTGGTCAACACGTACGCGAGGATTTTCGTGGAGCGGTCGGGCGACAGTGGTTGGGGCGCCGGCGACACTGTCCGCACAAGCGTCGCCGAGTCCGCGGCTCTTCCCTCTGCCCCCATCCGGCCACGGCCAAAGCTCTACCTATTGGTGGGCGCCGTGCTTGCCGCCCTCCTCGCCGCCGCAGTGGCAATGGTACGGGAGTGGTTCGACCAGCGGATCGAGATCAACAGCTCGACCACCGAGCTCTTGGGCCTTCCCATCATCGCCCGCATCCCGGAGCAATCGACGTCTCTGTTCAGAAACCTCCTCGGTGATGAACGTAGGCGTTGGGAGTCGCCAGCGCTGATGGATGCATTCCGCGGGCTTCTCGCCAACTTGACGTTCATGGGCCAGGAACAAGGGTCTCGGTCATTGGCTGTGTTGAGTGTCAACGAGGGTGAGGGAAAGTCCACCTGCTGTGTGAGCATCGGCCAGGCAGCCCTGGATCAGGGCATGAGTGTCGTACTCGTCGACGGAGATCTGCGGCGTCCCCGGCTCGCCTCAATGCTGAGAGTCCCAGAGCAGGCGGACTCCGGCTTCTCGAGTTTCTTGGCGGGCACCGCCGTGGTGGCCATGAACAAGATCGCCTTGGAGGTGCCGGGGTCCTCGCTGCGGGTCATCCCCTCCGGCCAGCCGCCGCCCAATCCGGCCGCCCTGCTGGCGCAGCGTGGATTGACCGACTTCGAGAGGCGGGCGAAGCAACTGTTCGACCTGGTGATATACGACTCGCCCCCGTTGGGTGTTGCCGCCGATGCCACACTGCTGGCCGCTGCCGCCGAGAGTGCCATCCTCGTGGTCGACGCCCGTAGGGCTCGGCGTGCTCCTCTTCTCCAGGCCACCGAGCAACTCAGACGGGCCGGGGCCGACGTGGTGGGGGTAGTCCTCAACCATGTGACTGACAGCCAGCACCGTTATTACCGGAGTTATGAGCGCCCGGACGCCCCCCGACGCCGCCGGCTCCCCTGGGGAGGCCCTGACGATATGAGTGAGCGCCGTGCTCGGAAGCCCCTCGCAGGGCATACGATCGCCACCTACTCGAACGAGGGCGCCAGAGCGCGTTCTGGCGCAGAAGGCAGATTGGACCTCTGATCATCCCATCGGATCAGGAGGCTGATGAGCCGTCCGCAGAGGTCAGCACCACCGCTCAGTTCACCGTCGCCATCTGCACCCGGGAACGACCACATCACCTTGAACGTACGCTTGATTCACTCGGCCGTCAGACGACAACCGACTTCCCGGTTGTGGTCGTCGATCAGAGCCCCGTCGTGAATTACCGGCTCCAGCAGCGGGCTGACGTAGATGACCGCCTGACCGTCTTACGGCAAGAGGGACATGGTGCCTCGCGTGCCCGCAACCTAGCCTGGCGACGCGTCACTACGGAGTGGGTGGTGTTCCTCGACGACGACTGTCGCCCCGATCCCGACTGGGCGGAGGCGATAAGTGCCGCCCTCGTCGCTTGCCCAAACGCTGGGTTCGTGTCCGGGGAGATCACCGGCGCCGAAGTGTCGACCACCGAACACCTGCCGGTCACGACCTGTCACGTCGGTGAAGAGCGCGCTCGCTCTGGGCGATGGACGCTTCCCTGGGATATTGGATTCACGGCCTCTTGCGCCATCCGCCGATCGACCCTCCAGCGCCTCGGTGGATTGGACGACCGTTTGGGTGCGGGTGCACCCGACTTTCCGTCTGCGGAAGACATGGACTTCAATTACCGGTTCCTGAAGGCAGGAGGCGTGGCGTTCGTAACGCCGCGAATACGCGTGCATCATGAGCAATGGCGTGCGGGAGAAGAGCTGGCCTCCCACTTTAGGGGATACGCACAGGGATGGTCCGGCTTCGCCATGAAGCACCTGCGCGGAGGCGATGTCATCGGTGGGCTCTGGCTGTGGAGCTTGGGTGTCCTGGATTTGGCGCGCATGCTGACGAGTGCGCTCCGGCGACGGTCGTTGTTTCGGTTGCGGGTGGCTGCATCCAAGCTGCAAGGACTAGTCAAGGGCACGGCCAAGGGCCTCGTCTATCCGTGGTGAGCAAGGCGCAGCAGCTGTGTTACTTGCGAGTCGTCTTGAAGGAAGAGGTACTGCTCACGGCGATGTTGCCCCAGCTGTCGACGCTGCGCACTCTGTAGCTGTACGTGGCCCGCCGGGCGAGGCCCGAGAGAGGGACCCCGTGCATGGTGACGAGACGAGAGTCGACGGATGTCGTCAGCATGGTCGATGAACCAGAGCGCCAGTACTCAACCGTAGAATCGGCCACTTCGTCCGTGATCCAGCGCACGCTTGCGGAACTCGATTTGATGTCTGCTGCCGTCACGTTGCTGATCGTGGGCGCTTGCGTGTCCATCGCAGCTCCACTCGTCCCATCGGTCGTATACGCCTTGAGGGCGGCGTAGGCCGGCTTCTGGCTGAAGTTGACCCGAAGCAGGCCCGAGTTCGCCTCCCACTCGGCGGGGTCGTTGTTGGACCAGTAGTTGTTGCGGAAGTTGTACCAGAAGGCCTTGGTGACATAGGGGTAGGACGCCAGCTTGACCAGGGCCTTGGTCAAGAAGTCGGCTTGGGCCGCCTCGCTGACCCCATACTCGGCGGTTGTGGTGGACCATCCGAACTCGGTGAGCCAGATGGACTTGCCGCTGTCGCCGTTGGCCACCATGGTGTTGCGTACCTCTTCGATGCCGCAGAAGGCGTCCTTGGCCTTCTTGGTGGTCCCAGCCTGATTCCAGCACCAGGTCGGGTCCACGGCCCCGGTGTAAGGGTGCACGGCGGCCAAGTCGAAGTAGGAGCGGGCGCCGGCGCCGTAGAGCTGAGCGAGGTAGTTGTAGTCGTTCCCCGAAAGGCCGCCGAGGACCACGGTGGCTGAGGGGTCGGCCTGCTTGATGGCCGGGTAGGCCGCTTTCAACATCTGCACGTACTCAGCGGCGTTGGGGCCAGAAGGCCAGAAGCGCCCAAGGTTGGGTTCGTTCCACACTTGGTACACGTGTACGCCTTGGCTCTTGTAACGGTTGACCATGGTGCGCACGAAGTCCACGTAGTCACCCGTGTTGGTGGGCTTCCAGTGCTTGTTCCAGTGCTGGCCAGAGCCGTCGGTGTACTTGTTGGGGTCGGCCGAGGCCCAATACGGCACGCCACCGAGAGGCATGAGCACCTCGATGCCCGCTGCACGAGCCTTGGCCACGGCGGCATCGATCTCGGCCAGCCAGTTCGTGTGCCACACTCCCTTGGCGTCGGGCTCGACACCGCTCCATTCGATTCCCATGCGCGCCGACTTGACGCCGGCAGCGGACATGGCGCTCAAGGTGCGGTCCATGTCGGCTCTCGAGATTCCCCACGTCAGGTCGGGCACCACGCCGATGTCGGCGGTGGTGAGCGCTTCGGCGGGTCGGGGACTCATCAACGGCAACGACACGGCGACCATCACTGCCGTCAGGGCGAGGGCACAAAGGCCAACTCGGAACTTGGACATGTCCTGGACTCCTCTTGGCCCAGGACGATCGGTTTCGGTAGCCCGGCTAACTCCCTAGATCAGGAGTCCCGTGGATTTGCGCCCCCACCTCACGATGGGTTTGCCCGTTCGACCGACCTCGGCACACTCTTTGGTTGTCTGTCGCCATAACATCGGCTGGGGAAGGCCCGTCTTTAGTGGCTTTGGCGTCAGCCGGCCATGTCGTCCTTGCCATCACCGTGAAGTAAGCCTTGTGTCGGCGGCCATGAGATCCTGCGCGTAGACGGTCACGAAACCGCGCGCTGGCGGCCACGAGAACTGCGCGACGGCGGCTACCAGGTCTGCACAACTCCCCGATCGTCGCCGGAGGGCATCCACGCTCCACGCCCATCTCCCCGCTGGCAGGAATCAACCGGCGTCTTCGAGTCGTGAAGACCGACGCTAGACGCTTTGCTGGCGGATCAGGGTGCCATCGAAGCCGGTGCTCGAGGTGCGCACGTACCAGGTGGCGTTGGTCGGGTGCCATATGGCCATGTCGTCCTTGCCGTCACCGTCGAAGTCGGCGTCGGCCCGGGGAATGCTGTTGGAGGCACCCCACTGGCGGATGACGGTGCTGTCGAACCCGGTGCTGGAGGTGCGCACGTACCAGGTGGCATTGGTTGTTAGCAGCGCGAGGACCCACAGCCTTTGCCCTGAAACCGAGGAGCGACAGCGCGCCCGCCCCCGATGTCAGCATGATCAGCCGATCCCCCTCTGGTAGAGCCCGTCGTCGGTGCCACGCACGAAGACGTCGATCCTGCCGTCCTTCGACGACACGGCGGCGGGGTCAGCGGTGATCAGCCCGCCCAGCGACTGCCAGCTCCCCCACCCCGCCAGCCCGAACGACCTCTGCCAGAGGGCGTCGTTGGTGCCGCGGGCGAAGACGTCGAGGCGGCCAGGACCCTGTGAGGACACACCCGGCCCCGATCTCAGCTGTCCGCCGAGGGGCTTCCAGCTCCCCCAGCCACCACCGGCGAACGACCTCTGGTAGAGCCCGTTGTCGGTGCCGCGCACCAAGACGTCGATCTTGCCGTCTTCGGATGACACGGCTGCGGGGTCAGCGGTGATCAGCCCGCCCAGCGACTGCCAGCTCCCCCACCCCGCCGGCCCGAACGACCGCTTCCAGAGGGCGTCGTCGGTGCCGCGGGCGAAGACGTCGAGGCGGCCAGGACCCTGTGAGGACACACCGGGCGCCGATCTCAACTGGCCGCCGAGGGGCTTCCAGCTCCCCCAGCCACCAGCAGCGAACGACCTCTGGTAGAGCGCGTTGTCGGTGCCGCGCACGAAGACGTCGATCTTGCCGTCTTCGGACGACACGGCCGCGGGGTCAGCGGTGATCAGCCCGCCCAGCGACTGCCAGCTCCCCCAGCCTGCCGGCCCGAACGACCTCTGCCAGAGGGCGTCGTCGGTGCCGCGGGCGAAGACGTCGAGGCGGTCAGGACCCTGTGAGGACACACCCGGGCCTGACCTCAGCCGCCCGCCGAGCGGCTGCCAGCCCGAAGGGGTCGTCGTGCTCGGCGCCGGAGCCGGAGCCGGAGTGGGAGCCGGAGCCGGAGCCGTATACGCCTTGAGGGCGGCGTAGGCCGGCTTCTGGCTGAAGTTGACCCGAAGCAGGCCCGAGTTCGCCTCCCACTCGGCGGGGTCGTTGTTGGACCAGTAGTTGTTGCGGAAGTTGTACCAGAAGGCCTTGGTGACATAGGGGTAGGACGCCAGCTTGACCAGGGCCTTGGTCAAGAAGTCGGCTTGGGCCGCCTCGCTGACCCCATACTCGGCGGTTGTGGTGGACCATCCGAACTCGGTGAGCCAGATGGACTTGCCGCTGTCGCCGTTGGCCACCATGGTGTTGCGTACCTCTTCGATGCCGCAGAAGGCGTCCTTGGCCTTCTTGGTGGTCCCAGCCTGATTCCAGCACCAGGTCGGGTCCACGGCCCCGGTGTAAGGGTGCACGGCGGCCAAGTCGAAGTAGGAGCGGGCGCCGGCGCCGTAGAGCTGAGCGAGGTAGTTGTAGTCGTTCCCCGAAAGGCCGCCGAGGACCACGGTGGCTGAGGGGTCGGCCTGCTTGATGGCCGGGTAGGCCGCTTTCAACATCTGCACGTACTCAGCGGCGTTGGGGCCAGAAGGCCAGAAGCGCCCAAGGTTGGGTTCGTTCCACACTTGGTACACGTGTACGCCTTGGCTCTTGTAACGGTTGACCATGGTGCGCACGAAGTCCACGTAGTCACCCGTGTTGGTGGGCTTCCAGTGCTTGTTCCAGTGCTGGCCAGAGCCGTCGGTGTACTTGTTGGGGTCGGCCGAGGCCCAATACGGCACGCCACCGAGAGGCATGAGCACCTCGATGCCCGCTGCACGAGCCTTGGCCACGGCGGCATCGATCTCGGCCAGCCAGTTCGTGTGCCACACTCCCTTGGCGTCGGGCTCGACACCGCTCCATTCGATTCCCATGCGCGCCGACTTGACGCCGGCAGCGGACATGGCGCTCAAGGTGCGGTCCATGTCGGCTCTCGAGATTCCCCACGTCAGGTCGGGCACCACGCCGATGTCGGCGGTGGTGAGCGCTTCGGCGGGTCGGGGACTCATCAACGGCAACGACACGGCGACCATCACTGCCGTCAGGGCGAGGGCACAAAGGCCAACTCGGAACTTGGACATGTCCTGGACTCCTCTTGGCCCAGGACGATCGGTTTCGGTAGCCCGGCTAACTCCCTAGATCAGGAGTCCCGTGGATTTGCGCCCCCACCTCACGATGGGTTTGCCCGTTCGACCGACCTCGGCACACTCTTTGGTTGTCCCCAGATCATCGGCTCGGGGAGGGGGCCACTTGAGCGAAGGCGGAATCCAACCGCCAAGGGCCCCCGCTCGCCTCTGTCAGCCGATATCAGCCCAAGGGCTGGGTCAGCGCCTCGGCTATCTGCACGGCGTTGAGAGCGGCGCCCTTGCGCAGGTTGTCGCCTGACAGGAACAGGCTCAGGCCGTGCTCCGCGCCCGGGTCCTTGCGGATGCGCCCCACGTAGGAGACGTCGGCGCCGGCGGCCATGAGCGGGTAGGGCACGTCGGTGAGCCTCACGGCCGGCGCCGCGCCCAGGAGCTCACGGGCCCGTTCCGCCGTCAACGCCGTGTCGAACTCGAGGTTGAGGCTCACCGAATGGCCGGTGACCACCGGCACTCGGACACAGGTGCAGGAGACCGCCAGCTCGGGGAGGTCGAGGATCTTGCGGCTCTCGTTCCGGAACTTGTGCTCCTCGTCCGTCTCGTCGTCCACCAGACTGCCCGCCAGAGGCAGCACGTTGAAGGCGATGGGGGCAGCGAAGGCGTACGGCGCCGGGAAGTCCACCGCGTCCCCTCGCAAGGCCAGGTCCGCCACACGGTCGCCGGCCTTGCCCACCTGCTCCTCGAGCTCGGCGACCCCCCGTTGCCCGGCGCCGGACACCGCCTGGTAGGTGGAGGCCACGATCCGGCGCAGACCAGCCTCGTCATGGAGCGCCTTGACCACAGGCATGCAGACCATGGTGGTGCAGTTCGGATTGGCCACGATCCCCTTCGGGATGGAGGCCAGAGCCGAGCCGTTGACCTCGGCCACGACGAGGGGCACGTCCGGGTCCATGCGCCAGGCCGAAGAGTTGTCGATCACGATCGCCCCGGTGGCGGCCACTCGAGGAGCGAGCTGCTTGGAGACGGCGGCTCCGGCAGAGAAGATCACCACGTCGAGGCCGGAGTAGTCGGCGCTAGCCGCATCCTCCACCTCCACCTCGTCTCCGTGCCAGGACAGGAACCGCCCGGCCGAGCGGGACGAGGCGAAGAACCGCACCTGCTGAGCGGGGAAGCGGCGCTCGCTCAGCACCGAGCGCAGCACCGTACCCACCATTCCGGTGGCGCCCACGACTCCCAGATTCACCATGGGGCCATGGTACGGCTCAGGGTACGCCAGCCCCTCACCAAGTGACGGCATGGGCGCCGCCGCCCTCCCAGGAGCCGTTCGGCGCCGTCCAGCGCGCCGGGGGCACCCGGGCCGACGGCTCCACTCGCAGCGCGGCGTGGTCGGCGGGAAGGCGGAAGCGGAAGGTGAGGGACTCGGTCGCTCCCTTCCTCACCGTGACGGGCACCGCCACCACCTTGGTGGGTCCGTCGGGCCCCGCGGCGGCGAAGGTCTCCCTTCCCTCCACAGCCACGCCGTCGGCCTCGGCAGGAAGGTTGACGCTCACCAGCCCCGTGTAGTCCCCGTACTCGACGCCGAGGCCGGGATAGGGACCGGCCACGTAGGGCGCCTCCCCGTCCGGCGTGGTGTTGCGGAGCGCCACGTCGAGGGTGGCGCTCACCGAAGACCCGTTTGGCTCGAACCGCAACTTCGACTCCACCTGAAGGAACCGGTCGAGCTTGTTGCCGCCCCTGTTGATCACCGACACCGCCAGTGAGCTGGGCCCGAGGGCTCCGTCGACCTTGGCCGCCGACCAGGCCTGCTGCTCGGGAGGTCGAGCCGACCAGGCCAGGATGTGACGGCCCCGGGCCGCATCGGCCAGCCCCGACGCCAGCCCCCCGAGGTCCCAATCTCTCTGCTGGAGGGCCTCGAGCGATCTCTTGGCGATGACGCCGAGCTGCTCACGCCGGGCCGCTTGGCCGCCGGCGCCAGTGACTCCGGCGTACTGGTCGTGAAGCAGGAGGTCGTCCACGCTGTCGGCCGTCACCGGGCGGTCCCCTGCCGTGACCGGCCCGGTGGCCCGCAACAGGGCCTGCAAGGTGATGGGGTCGAGGGCCAGCACGCCGTCCACTGGCTGGCCCCCGGTGGCTGTCCACATGCGTGCCGCCAGGGCGGCGTTGGCCGGGAACCGGGGGCTGAGGGCGAGGTTGCGCCACTCCTGGTTCGGTATGAAGCTTCCCCAGCGCGCCGCCAGGTCGGCGTCCTCGATGGGTGGGGCGGCCTCGGGAGCCAGCAGAAGGTCGGGGGTCGGGCGGAACTCGCTCATCGAGAAGTCCCCGTTCGCCGTCTGCAGCTCCCCGGCGCTTAGGAACATCCCCGAGCCCGCCCTCATCTCGGAGTTGTTGGCGGCCAGGACGAGATAGCGGCGAGGGCCGGCCAGCATGGCAGCCAGCCCCTCCAGGGCCGTGCTGCTGTCCCGGAGGCCGGTCCGAGCCTCGCTCAGCTTCTCGTCGAGCTCCCGGCGCTTGGAGGCGAGGGGACCGACCAGCGCCTCCCCGGGTCCGAGGTCGACGGTCGCCAGCCGGCCTTCGGCGTGGGACGACAGGCGGGCCAGCTCCCGGAGGAGAAGGAGGCGCTCGGGACCGGTGGCGTGGGGCTTGGACAGACTCTGCCTGGCCTCGGCGAAGGCGTCCACGCCAACGGTGGAGATCTCGGCCGCGGCCTCCGTCAGCGCCTGGCCGGAACGCAGCTGGCGGCCCACGACGGGCAACACCCGCAGGGGCCACAGGACAGGGCTCCCCAAGAGGCTGTTCGAGCTCCGGAACGAGGCCCGGGCCCCGACGAGGGGTTCCGTGGCCCGCCCCTCCAGGAGATCTCTGGGGGACGACTTGGCTCGGGCCTCCTCCACCATGGACAGGCCCTTGGTGGCGTCGCTGCGAGCCCACACCAGCACGAGGCCCACGACCACGAGCCATACCCCGAGCGCAGCCAGCACCAGGGTGGCGGGGCGCAGGACACGACGCCAGCCGGTCCGCCGGGGTCGAGACGGCGACGTACCGGTCACCCCTGACCGAGCGTCACGGGGCGCTCACAGCCGGCCCAGTCACAGAGCGAAGGCCCGGTGAAGAGCCTGGACGGCTCGTTCCACCGTGGCGCTGTGCACGACACAGGAGATGCGGATGGTCGAGGTGGAGATCATCTCGATGTTGATGCCCTCGTCAGCCAGGGTCTCGAACATGGTGGCGGCGATTCCCGGATTGGTCTTCATGCCCGCGCCGATGAGCGAGACGTTGGCGATCTCCCTGTCGGCCAGCACCTCGTTGGCCCCGATCTCGTCGGCGTGGGAGCGGCAGACCTGAAGGCTCACGTCCACATCGGCCTTGGGGACGGTGAAGGAGATGTCGGTCGTGCCCCCGATGGACACGTTCTGCTCGATCATTCCCACGTTCACGTGCTCGTCCGCCAGCGAGCGGAACAGGCGGGCGGCGATGCCGGGCCGGTCGGGGACCTGGGTCACGGTGACCTTGGCCTCCGAGGTGTCGTGCACCACTGCCGAGATGATGGCTTGCTCCATGGACGATGCCTCCGCTCTCCTCTTCTCGGCCTCCTCTGCGGAGACCACCCAGGTGCCCGGTTCCCACGTGAAGCTGGAGCGCACGTGGAGCGGGATCCCGTAATTGCGGGCGAACTCCACCGAACGGGTCTCGGGCTTGGGGCAGCCGCTGGCGGACATCTCCAGCATCTCCTCGAACGACACCTCTCGGAGGCGGCGAGCCGTGGGCTCCACCCGCGGGTCGGCGGTGTAGACGCCCGAGACGTCGGTGTAGAGCTCGCACACGTCGGCGCCGAGGGCGTGGGCCAGCGCCACCGCCGTTGTGTCCGAGCCACCCCGGCCGAGGAAGGTGACGTCGCGGGCGGCGGAGACGCCTTGGGCCCCCCCGACCACCGGCACCCGGCCGGCCTCCAGCGCCTGGTGCAACCGATGGCTGCGCACCTCGAGGATCCTGGCTCTGGTGTGGGTGGTGTCGGTGATGAGGCCGGCCTGGCTCCCCGTGAACGAGGAGGCGGGACAGCCCAGCTCGGCCAAGGCCATGCACAGCAGGGCCATGGCCTTGCGTTCGCCGGCGGTGATGAGCATGTCCAGCTCCCGGCCGGGCTGGACCTGGGACACCTGCTCCGCCAGGTGAAGGAGCTCGTCGGTCTCCTTGCCCATGGCGCTGACCACCACCAGGACCTCGTGGCCCAACCGCCGGGTGCGGGCCACATGGTCGGCCACGGCGCGTATGCGCTCGGCATCGGCCATGGAGGTCCCGCCGAACTTCTGGACCAGGAGGGGCACGGGGACCGAGCGTAGTGGTGGGACAACCGGCCCTCGCTTCACCGGTGTCGTGGGAACGATTGGCTCGCGCGCTAGGTAGGTTGGCCTACTTGGCCAACAAGAAGCGACAGCGACAGAAGCAATCCCGGGAAGCCAGCCGGGCCTACTTCCAGGCTCAGGAGCGGAGAGCTCGCCGCCGCCGCCAGGTGCTGGCGGGCGTGGCCCTGTTCCTGATCATCGGCCTGGTGGTCGGGGGCTTCCTGTCCAACGCTCCTGACCGCGGGGCCGACCAGACTGCAGAGGAGCAGAAGGCGGTCCCCGACGAGGGGATGCCGGCCGAGCAGGAGCTCGACCCGACGTGCCCGCCGGCCGACGGCAGCGCCGAGCGCAAGATCACCTTCGCCGCACCTCCCCCCAACTGCATCCAGAGAGCCAAGTCCTACCGGGCCACGGTGGAGACCGACGTCGGGACCTTCGTCGCCGACCTCGACGACGAGAAGGCTCCAAGGACGGTCAACAACTTCGTCTTCCTCGCCCGCCATCACTTCTACGACGGCGCCCCTTTCCACCGGGTGATCCCCGGTTTCGTGGTCCAGGGCGGCGACGCCGAGAAGGGCGACGGCACCGGAGGACCCGGTTACACCCTGCCCGACGAGTTCCCCCGCGCCGGCCCGTACCCCGAAGGTGCGCTGGCCATGGCCAACACGGGCCGGCCCAACAGCGGCGGGAGCCAGTTCTTCGTCGTAACCGGGGAACAGGGCACGCGCCTGCCGCCTCGCTACACCCTCTTCGGCCAGGTGACCCAGGGCTTTGACGTGGTGAAGAGGATCGAGGCCGACGGCAGCTCCGAGGGCCCGCCCAGCGTCGTCCACAAGATCGTGAGGGTCACCATCACCGAGTCCTGAGGACGCGGCGCTCAGGGAACATTCGGACGGCGTTCCCTCAGGTCGGGAGGGCCTCGAGGCTGGCCTCCTGGCCGTCCACGAAGACCGAGACCCCGCCGGCGCCGGCCGCACGCCATGTTCCGTCGGCGTCCCGGATG
>JALZKD010000169.1 GCA_030859405.1 Actinomycetota bacterium
CCTTCACCCAGTGGCTGGAGCGCTCGGGTGGGCCGTCGGCCATCGGCCAGTCGATCAAGGACCTCGACGACTTCCCACTGCCCGAGGAGAACCCCGACTTCTACGTGGACTTCGACGAGACCGGTCCGTACGTGGCCGAGGTGGGCATGGGTGAGTGCGCCGGTTCGTGAGCGAGCCGGAGGCGAGCGAACCAATGGGTAGAGCAGCCGTGGCTCACGGCCGACCGCCGGAGGCGGTCGAGTCGTGAGCGTCCGGTGCCCAGGTTCACGTGCAGCGCGTTGGTGCTCGCCGCCTTGGGCTTGTTGGCGGCGGGCTGCAACGACTCAGAGAGGGACACGGCCGAGGAGAGCGCCAGGCGCACGGCCACCACCCTTGCCTCCGGAGCGGAGGCTGCCACCCGTCTGAACGCCACCCTGACGGGCGCCTCCGAGGCGCCTACCACCGGTGACCCCGACGCCACGGGTACGGCCAGCGTGAACCTCGACGCCAGCAAGGGGGAGGTCTGCTATGAGGTCTCGGCCCAGAAGATCGACCGCCCTGTGGGGATGCACATCCACGAGGCCGCAGCCGGCCAGAGCGGCCCGGTGGTCGTGGCTCTGTCCACCCCCACAGCCACCGACACCATTACCAAGGGATGCGTCAACGCCGAGGCCACGCTGATCGCCCGCATCGTGGCCCGGCCCAGCTACTACGTCAACTTGCATACCGACAGGTACCCACAGGGCGCAGTGCGAGGCCAGCTCTCCCAGTGAGCGCCAACTTCGGCGTCTGATCAATCGAGCCCCCTATGTGGGGGTCGATTGATCAAACCGGACCGGGAGCCAGCCGCTAGCGCTCGACCGGGGCCCCCACGAGGGAGCCGTACTCGGTCCACGATCCGTCGTAGTTCTCCACGTTCGGATAGCCGAGCAGCTCGTGGAGGGCGAACCAGGTGTGAGCCGAGCGCTCGCCGATACGGCAGTAGGCGATGACGCCTCGGTCGGCGGTCACGTCAACCCCCTCGTAGAGCGCCCGCAGCTCGTCGGCCGACTTGAACGTGCCGTCCTCGTTGGCCGCCTTGCTCCACGGGATGTTGGCCGCGCCGGGGATGTGGCCGGGGACCTGGGCCTGCTCCTGGGGGAGGTGGTCGGGCGCCAGCTTCTCGCCCCTGTACTCCTCGGGAGAGCGCACGTCGATGAGGCGCACCTTGCCCACCTTGCCCAGCACCTCGTCGCGGAGAGCCCGGTACTCGCCGCGGATGGGACCGGTGACCTGCAGGTCGGTCTTCTCGTACGACGGCGCGTCCTGGACCAGCTCCCGCTCCTCGAGCTCCCACTTCTTGCGGCCGCCGTTCAGCAGCTTCACGTTGTCGAACCCGAGGTAGCGCAGCACCCAGTAGGCGTAGGCCGCGAACCAGTTGTTGTTGCCCCCGTAGAGCACCACGGTGGTATCGGGGCCCACGCCGGCGTTCTGCAGCACGGCGGACAGCCCCTCCTGGTCGACGTACTCGCGTCGAGGCTGTGCGTGGAGATCGTTGAACCAGTGCCATCCCAAGGCACCCTTGATGTGGTCCTTCTCGTAAGCCGTGGTGTCCTCGTCGACCTCGAGAATTCGGACGTTGGGATCGTCGAGATGCTCCTGGAGCCAGTCGGTCTCGACCAGGGCATCGGGGTTGGCGTACTCAGCCATCAGTACCTTCCTTTTCTCTGAACAGAGGAACCCTACTAAGCGACCGGCTCGGCAAATCCCCAGCCGGCCAGCCGACGTGGTCGACCTGGGTGGGGCTCCCGTCGAACCAGGTAATGCGCTCTCTGAGGGCGACCACCTCGCCCACCACGACCAGGGCCGGGGAGGTGACGGCGGCAACGGTGACGGCGCTCGGGAGCCGGGCCAACTCGGCGGTGATCACCCGCTGGCCGGCCTTGGTGCCGTTCTCCACCACTGCGGCCGGGGTGTGGGGATCACGCCCTCCCTCCACCAGGGCGGTGACGATCTGCTCCAGGTTGGACAGGCCCATGAGGACGACGACGGTGTCGGCGGCGGTGGCCAACCCTCGCCAGTCCACATCCTGATCGCCGGTGCAGTGCCCGGTGATCACGGCCACCGACGAGGACAGGCCCCGGTGAGTCACGGGAATGCCTGCGTAGGCGAGGGCGGCGAAGGCCGACGTGGGCGCGGGCACCACCTCGTACTCGATCCCCGCGTCGGCCAGGGCCTCGGCCTCCTCCCCACCGCGCCCGAAGACGAAGGGGTCGCCGCCCTTGAGCCTCACCACCCGCCTGCCCTGGCCCGCCAGCTGGATCAGCAGGGCGTTGATCTCGTCCTGGGCCAAGGCGTGATGGCCCGCCTCCTTGCCCACGAAGACGGCCTCCCGGCCCTTCACGAGGGACGGGTCCACCAGGCGGTCGTGGACCACCACGTCGGCGGCGTCGAGAAGTTCCCTGCCCCGAACCGTGATCAGTCCGGGATCGCCCGGTCCCGCCCCCACGATGTCGACTCTGCCCTCGGACGCATCGGACGAAGGTGCGGGCTCGACGCCCCCGCCCTCGAGGGAACGGAGAACGACCTCCCTGGCCTCCGCCACTCGACCCTGGCGCACCAACGTCACCACGTCGTGGTCCAAGGCCTCCTGCCACCGCTGTGACCAGGTGTCGAAGTCCACCTCGCGGCTGGCCAGGGCTTCGGTGCGCACTTCGGCCAACAGGTCCACCACCGCGGCCAGCTCCGGACCGAGCTGTCGGTCGAGCTCAGAGCGGAGGTGCTTGGCCAGGGCGGGGGCCTTGCCTCCAGTGGAGATGGCGACGGCGAGGTCTCCGCGGCGCAGCACGGAGGGCACGGCGAAGTGGCAGTGCTCGCTGTCGTCCACGGCATTGACCAGGACGCCACGCTCCTCACCCTCTTTGAAGACCCGGGAGTGCACGTTGGGGTCGTCGGTGGCGGCGACGGCGAGGAAGGCTCCCTCGAGATCGCCATAGGAATAGGACCGTGTTCTCAGCTCCACGCGACCCTGGCGGGCCATGCGCTCGAGCTCATCGGTGGCGCTCTGGGCGATGACGGTCACGAGCGCACCGGCGTCGAGCAGGCCATGGCACTTGTGCTCAGCCACCGGCCCACCTCCGATCACCACGCAGCGGCGCCCTTCGATGTTCATCGTCACCGGGTAGCGGAACGACACGTCAGCCCCCGTACAGCTCACTCACGGGGTGCAGACCGCACTCGGTCTTGGCCGTTCCGGGCCAGCGGCCGGCACGAGGATCAGCACCGTCCTCCACGGGCCGGGTGCAGGGCCAGCAGCCGATGGAGAGATAGCCCTGCGCCACCAAGGGGTTTACGGGAACGTCGTTGTCGGCCATGTAGCGGG
>JALZKD010000072.1 GCA_030859405.1 Actinomycetota bacterium
CGTCGTGGCCGCCGTCACACCCGAGCCGTTCATCGCCGTCGGCCATTCCTACCTGGATTTCTCCCAGACCACCGACGAGGAAGTCCGGCGCCTGCTGCTGGGTCCCCAAACCGGTTGAGGCGCTGCAGGCGCAGGAGACCCAGCCCGTCAGTCACCGTCCCGGTGACTGGTCGTGCGGCGCAGTTCCTCGTGGTCGAGCGCGTCCGGGACCTCGGCCCCACCCGATGCGTACATGACCGACCCGCGCCGGTTGCTGTGGCGAAGCCCGAGCACGTGACCGAGCTCGTGCGTCGTCACCTCCCGGCGGCGGGAAAGGCTGAGGCCACAGTCGGAGCACACCCGCACGAGCGCACCCCCGACGTGGTCTCCCCGCCGCTGTTGGTCAGCGCTCCCCTGCAGGTGCAGCGGTCCCAAGCTCCCGAGGCGCTCCGAGTACTCCAGGCATACGGGGATGGTGGTGCCTGCGTATCCACACGAACCCCGGCCCCGGGCCCATTTCAGACGGATGTCGGTTCGGGCCTCGTTCCAGCGGTCAACGGCCCACCGCGTCGCCTGCTCCCACTCCGGGTCGCCAGTGCGATCGACCAAGGTCAAGGACCGCTGGTCACTGGGCCAGTGGGCGAAGGCCGGTCCGGCGGCATCCACGTCGGGGACGATGCGGGCGGTTACGGCAAAGGCGAAGGCCAAGGCGAAGAGGACGGCGTTGGCCAGGCGGCAGACGCAGTAGAGGCGGGCCCGGGCGCCAAAGGCGGCCACGTCCCGCTCGGTGGGGCCGATGAGCTCTCGGAGATCTGGCATGGCTTCCTCCAGCTTGACCCATGGCCAACCGCCACGGCCACGCGGGCCAAGCCAGCCTCGGGGCGCCATCTCGGCCCGCCTCGGGGGTGGACCTTGTGATAAGCGTTGGGGTCTTAACGGTGGCCTGAAGCTGCGCCAGGACGGGCCCGAGGGCGGCAAGGAGGATGGAAGCGTGGTCCAGCAGGAGATGACGACGCGTCATCACGACGAGAGCCGGAGCATCGCGAATACCGAGAACGGGCATGCCAAGGGTGGAAAGGCCCGCTTCGACCACATCTACAACCAGCCCGATCCGCGGCCTTACTTCCGGACCCTCGAGCAGTTCGGCTACGAGATCCCGGCCCATGGTCAGTCGATGTTCAGCCTTCTGGTGGGCAAGATAATGGAGGAAACGGGGTCGGAGGACCTGACCGTGCTCGACCTCTGCTGCTCCTATGGCGTGAACGCAGCCCTCCTCAACCACGAGATCAGCCTCGAATCGCTCTACGAGCGGTACCGCTCTCCCGAGGCGGCGTCTCTGACCAGCCAGGAGCTGGCCGACGCCGACGCTGTGTTCTTCCGTCAGCTCCGCCGGCCATCACTGCTCCGAGTGGTGGGGATCGACACCGCCGACCAGGCCGTGGCCTATGCGGCCCGCACCGGTCTTCTGGCCAAGGGCAGCCACGAGAACCTCGAGAACGCAGACCCGAGCGAGGGGCTCAGCCGTCACCTCGCCGGCCTGGAGCTCATCACCGTGACCGGCGGCATCGGCTACATCTCGGAGAAGACCTTCGCCAGGGTCCTCGACCGCGTGGCCGGAACCCCATGGGTGGCTTGCTTCGTCCTCCGCTGGGTCTCCTACGAGCCCATTGCCGCCGTGTTGGGCAGCTACGGGCTGGTGACGGAGAAGCTCCGCAACCGGACCTTCCGCCAGCGCCGTTTCACCGACGACTCCGAGCGGGATTACGTGCTCGACGAGCTGGCCCGCATAGGGATCGACCCCACCGCCAAAGAGGCGGAGGGTCATTACCACGCCGAGTTCTACCTGTCCCGGCCTGTCGCCCACGCCCGGTCCCTGCCCCTCGAGGAGCTCGTCGCCGGCCTCTGACCAGGGGGGCCATCAGGCCCCCGGGGTCACGGCTCCAGGGCTAACGCCCTCGACGCAGCTCCTCCATGCGCTTTGCCCATTCGCTGGTCTCCGGCTCCCGGGCGACGGGCCGCGGGGCGCTGGTGTCGGACTGGGGATGGCCCGTGTCGGGCTCCCGGCCGGCGGGCTCGGGAGTGCTGGCAGCCGGTGGGGCGTCTCGGGCGCCCTCTTGTTGTTGCCAAACGCCGTCGCCCTGGCCGGCCCGGATGGCGCTCTGGCGCTCCAACTCGGCGTTCAGCTCGGCGCCGAGCACCACCGCCAGCGCCGTCAGGAAGAGCCAGAGCAGGAGCACCACCACGCCGGCAAAGGAGCCGTAGGTCTTGGCGTAGGAGCCGAAGCTCGACACGTAGAACGAGAATCCGAGCGACGAGGCCAGCCAGATGAGGGTGGCCAGCCCGCCCCCCGGGCTCAACCAGCTCCAGCGAGGGGATTCCCGATTCGGGCCCAGGTAGTAGAAGGTGGCCACGAACTTGCGCTCACGTTGGGCGGGTACGTCGTAGGCCACGTCCATGCCGCTCTGAAGGGCCACCATGCCTGCCGACGCGCTCCAGAGCGCCAGCATCAATCCCACCACGGCGGCGATGACCGATGCCCCCCCCGCCCGGGGCCTGGTCCACAGCCCTGGTCAGCACCTCGGCGGCGTCGCCCGGAAGCGCGGTCCGGATGGCCTTGGTGATGGACTCGGTGGCCTGGGGCCCGGCGTTGACCAGGCCGAAGATGCCCACGGCGGCCAGCAACCCGGGGAAGATGGCCAGGAACCAGTAGAAGGCCATGCCGGCGGAGATGAGCGTGGCCCGGTCGGCCTTGAACTCCTTGAAGGTCCGCCGAAGGGTGGTCTTCAAATCTCCAGACGTCAGCTCGGCCGGTGACCGCAACTGGCCACCGGCGCCTGCCTGAGAGGGGATCGACTCGTCAGACAAGGTCGATGACGCCAAGCGCCGTGGCCCAAAGCGTCATCTCGACGAGCTGGAAGACCTGGCCCTCGGTTGACGCTTGGCGGGGCCACCTGAGCTCTTGACCGCCCGGGTCGAACGGCGGGCTTCCTTGCTGACCTGCTTCTTGGCGGCTTGGGCCCGCTTCTGCACACTCTTGGACGCTCCCTGGGCCCGCTTCTGAACGCGCTTGGACGCTCCCTGGGCCTGGCCCTTGACCTCCTCAGCCGAGGTCTGGGCCTCTGTCTTCACCCGCTGGGCACCGGACGTGACTCTCTG
The DNA here is from genome assembly GCA_030859405.1 of Actinomycetota bacterium. Classification (GTDB taxonomy): domain Bacteria; phylum Actinomycetota; class Acidimicrobiia; order Acidimicrobiales; genus YB1-3. The sequence goes on from JALZKD010000072.1 coordinate 3,136, forward strand.
CTTCACCTGCTCGGCGCGCGCCTGAGCCGACTGCTGAAGGTCCCCGGCCATGCTCTTGCCTGCAGCGGCTCGAGCTCCTGCAGGACCCGCTCCGCCGCCTGGCGCTCGCGCTCGCTCGGACGCAGCGCGGAGGCGATGATCATGCCGCCGCCGAACGCCACCAGACCGGCCAGCAGGGGATTGCCCTGCGTCTTGGCCTTGACAACGTCCGGCGCGGCGCTGGCGCCCTCGCTGACGGCGCCCGTGGCCTGGCTCACCCGGCGCGACGCCCGCTGTGCCCTTCCCTGGACCGACCCGGTGAGGCGGGGGGCTCCACCTCGTCCACGGTGCCCATCACCGACTCCCGGACGTTGCTCAGGCTTCCTCGCACCCGCGCCGTGCGCCGGCGCACGATCCGCTTGGGGTTCACGCGGTCGTTGATCACATCGACTCGCTCGTTGACCTTGTTCATTGCTCGCTCCTTAACCAGCTTGGGGCTCACTCGGTCGCCGATCGCCTCCAGCGTCTCTCCGAGGTCGCCTCTGGTCTGCCCGATCTCTCGTCTGATGTCTTCCGGTGTCCTGCTCATCGGGTCACGTCCTCCGGCGGTCGGCCCTGAGCCACGGCTGCTCTACCCATTGGCTCGCTCGCCTCCGGCTCACTCAAGTCATGTCCTCCCCGAACGTGACCGCGAGGGGCGGCCAGCAAGCGACCCCGCCGCTCCCCTCGAAAACGAGGTCTTGGCCACTTGGACGTCCTGCTTGACAGTGGTAAGGGCCTGCTGGGGCACGGGCGGCTTCATCTGAGCAAACCGCTTCTTGCCCGAGCTGAGCATCACCGCAGCCACCACCAGATAGACGGCGGCCACCACCAGAAAGGCGAACCCGGTGGGCAGGAGCTCGGCCAGTCCCCATGCAGCAGCCAACGAGAGGAGGAGCAGCCCGAGCAGGGCCGCCACCCCGCCCACGGCCATCGCCCCGCCACCCTTGGCCGCCAGCGATGCCTTCTGCTGCATCTCGAGCTTGGCCAGCTCCACCTCCTTGCTCACAAGGAAGCTGATCTCCGCCGTCATCTCCGACAACAGGTCTTTGAGGGGGCGTTCGTCGGGTGCCGCTCCGGCGTGACGTTGCGCCATCACCGGGACCCGGGGGTCCGTCGCACCTGACGTCGGACCGTCGTGCGGCTGGCAGTCGTGGTGCCGGGCCGGGTGCCTCGTGCCGCCCGGGCGACGTTGGCGGGCGGGAGCTCCGGAGCGTCATCGCCTTCATCGCCGGTGTCGGACTTGGCTCGGACGAGTCGGCCCACCCCAAAGCCGACGGCGGTGGCGCCGAGCAGGAAGACTCCGGGCCGGCGGCGGGCGAAGGCCTTCACGTCATCGACCAAACCGTCGAGACCACGGGCGTCGATGTCGTCGGCCCAGCCGTCCAGCCGCTCGGCGACGTCCCGCGCGTAGCCGGGCAGCGGACCTGCCTCGTCCGGCCGACCATCGGCCAAGGCCCCTGCCTGGGACGCGAACTGGCGCATGCTCTGGGCCAGCTGCTCCATCTGGGTGCCGGCCTGCTCCTCGAGCTGGGTCCGGGTCTCCTCCAGGAGCCCGCGGCCGTGGGCCACGACCTCCTGAGAGACCTCGGACACCTGTTCCTTGGCGGTGTCGGCGAGCTCCCGGGCGTCCTGGCGCGCCGCCTCGACCACCTCTTGGCCCTCGCCAACGGCTTGGGAAGCGACCTCACGCCCCTCGTCCGCGGCCGCCGAGGCCACCTCTTCCCCCTCGTCCATGGCCCTGGAAGCCACGACCTGGCCCTCGTCCACGGCCGTGGTATCCGCGGCGTCGGCCGGGCGGCGTGACCGGCGCACCGAGCGCCTTCGTGTCCTTTGTGCTTCCAATCTGAAGAACCTCCTCGTGGCCGCCTGGGGCCTCTCGTTGTCGCTGGGGCGATGCACCAAGCCACTTCGAGCGAGGTCGGGCTGCTCGACTGGCCGGCGAAGGCTCAAGACCTCGCCGGCCAGGAGACCTCAGCCAATGAAACCGGTGAGCCGGACCTTCATTACGTCTGGCCGTCAGTACACCACGATGGTGAGGCTCCCGTAGGCGAACAGCGCCAGCGAGAGAGGATATAGGCCGGCCTTGACCATTGCCCGCCCGCGCACAGTTCGCACGTAGTCGTCGATGATCCAGCGCAGGCCGTTGAGCCCGTGGAACAGGGCTAGGGCCAGGAGGGCCCAGTCGAACAGCCGCCACAGCGGATTGGCCCAGCGCTCGGCCACGAAACCGGATCCGGTGTCGGCGACGTCGGTGACGATGTGGGTCAGCGCGAAGTGGACCAGGGCCAAGAACACCAGGGCAAGGCCCGAGACGCGCATGAACAGCCATGACCACGTCTCGAAGTCCTGGCGCCGGCGCCGGCCCGTCTCCTGTCCTGTGGCAGGAGGCTCGGCGGCGGTGGGAGACACCTCGGTGGCCTGGGTCATGCCAACCTGCCTTCGATGAAGGGCTTCATGATCACGTAGCCCCCCGCAAGCGTCGCCACCAGGCTGAGGACCGTGACCACCGACAACACCGCTTTCTCGTTCCTGATGCTCCCGGGAAAGAAGTCGATCATCACGATGCGCAACCCGTTGAGCGAGTGGTACACGAGGGCGAACAACAGGCCGACCTCGAAGAGCCGCAGCAAGACGTTGCCGTACAGCTCGTGGACCTGGTCGTAGAGCTCGGGCCGGGAGATGAGCGAGACGTCGACGATGTGGAGCAGCAGGAAGACGAAGACCAGGAAACCCGTGATCCGGTGAGTCACGAAGGCCCATTGTCCGGACTTGCCCCGATAGACCGTGCTCCTCGGGCTCATCGTTCCCTCTCCTGGAGATCGCTCACTTGGGGAACCAGCGGTCGCCCCAGACCGTCGACGAGATCACGTAGGCCGAGAAGACGACGACCATCAGGGCGACGATGCCGAGTGCGATGGCGAACACGATCTGCGCCGTGGTCATGAGCCCGAACTTTAAAACCTCCCGGAGGTGATCACCTCGAGGCCCCGCATGTAGCTCCGCAGCACCTCGGGAATCAGCACCGATCCATCCGGCTGGCGATTGGTCTCCACGAGGGCGGCCCAGACCCTGGGCACCGCCAGGGCCGAGCCGTTGACCGTGTGAACCAAGGCCGTGCCCTTCTCCGCCCGGGGGCGGTAACGGATGTTGGCCCGGCGGGCTTGGTAGTCCGAGAACCATGTGACCGAGGACACCTCGAGCCACTGGTCACACCCCGGGGCGTAGACCTCGAGATCGAACGTGCGGGCGTGGGGCTGGCCGAGGTCTCCGGCGCAGATGTCGACGACGCGATAGGGCAGCCCGAGCCTGGTCAGTACGGCCTCGGCCCTCCCCAGCAGGTCGGCATGGACGGCCGCGGCCTGGGAGGGTGCGGCATAGGCCAGGATCTCGACCTTGTCGAACTCGTGCACCCGCAGGAGGCCCCGCGTGTCCCGTCCGGCGGCACCCGCCTCCCGGCGGAAACACGAGGTGTGGGCCATGAGCCGAACAGGCAGGTCCTCCTCAGCGAGAATCTCCTCCCGGGCCAGTGAGGTGAGCGGCACTTCGGCCGTGGGGATGGCCCAGAGGTCGTCACGCTCCACGTGATATGCCTCATCGGCGAACTTGGGGAGCTGGCCGGTGGCGATGAGCGTGTCAGAGCGCACCAGGGTGGGCGGCCGGATCTCCTCGAAGGCGTCCGAGTTGTGGTCCAGGCCCAGCTGGCACAGCGCTCGCACCAGCAACGCACCGGCACCCCGGTACATCACGAACATGGACCCGGAGATCTTGGCGCCCCGCTCGAGATCGAGGATGCCCAGCTCGGTTCCGATGTCCCAGTGCGGCACCCGCTGGTGGGCCTGATACCGCTCAGGGTCGTAGCCCTCCACTCGCAGCACCACGTTGTCGGCCTCGGATGACCCGTCGGGGGCATCCTCGGCTGGCAGGTTGGGGATGCGCAACAACAGGTCGTGCAACTCCCCTTCCACCGCCGCGGTGGCTGCCTCGTGGGCGCGTGCCTCGTCCCCCAGCCGGCGGCTTTCCTCGGCCAATTCCCTGGCCCGCGCTTCGTCGCCAGACCGCTTGGCCACACCGACCGCCTTGGAGATGGTCTTGACCCGGGCCCGGATCACATCACGGCTACGGGTGACCTCCCGCCGGCGGGAGTCGAGGTCCACGGCCCTCTCCACCTCGGCCCCATCCACCCCCTTACGAGCCAGGGCCGCCTTCACGTGGTCGGGCTGGTCCCGCACCAACCGGATGTCGATCATCTCGGCGCGAACGGTAGTGCAGCCATTCGGCGCCACCGGCGGGGGCAGTGGTCAGCGCCGATGGCGCCGGTACTGCCCCGGAGCTGACCGTTCGCTGCCTGTCCGCCTCTTCCCAGATGGCTTCCATGCCGGGAGCGTCGAGTGGGCGAGAGAACAGGTAACCCTGCCCGAGGTCGCCCCCGAGCATCTGCAGGGCGACGAGCTGGTCTTCACGTTCGATGCCCTCGGCCACGGTCAGCAGCCCGAAGGTGTGGGCCATCTGGATCACGGCTGTCACCAGGGCCGACTGATCGCTTGATCCGGTGACGCCATCGATGAAGGCCTTGTCGATCTTCACCTCGTCGATGGGCAGCGTCCGCAGGTAGCTCAACGAGGAGAACCCGGTCCCGAAGTCGTCCATGGCGAACTGGACTCCCAACGCCTTCAGGCGCCGCAGCTTCTCGGCGATGGTGGCGAAGTCCTCCATGAACAGGCTCTCGGTGATCTCGAGCGTCAGGTGCTCCGGCGCCAGCCCAGAGCGCCGGAGGCAGCCCACCGCCTCGTCCAGGAACTTGGGGTCCTCGATCTGGACCGGGGATGCGTTCACGCTGACCCGCAGCCCAGCTCGCTGCGGGAACCGCTGCTGCCAGCTCCGCACCTGACGACACGCCTGCTCCAGGACCCACACGCCCAGGGGCTTGATCAGGCCGCTGGCTTCGGCCACGGGGATGAACTCGGCGGGGAGGATGAGGCCGCGCTCGGGGTGGTGCCAGCGGACGAGGGCCTCCACGGCAGTCAGCTCTCCGGTGTCGAGGGCGACGATGGGCTGGTAGTGAAGGACCAGCTCCTCCTGGTCGATGGCCCCCCGCAATGCGGTCTCGAGGTCGAGGCGCCTGAGAGCCGCCTCCTGCATCTCGGGCTGGAACACCTCGAAACGGTCTTTCCCCGCCGTCTTGGCCGCGTACATGGCGACGTCGGCGTTGCGCAGGAGCTCGCCGGCGTCCTGTCCCGGCTCGCTCAGAGCGACCCCGGCGCTGCCGGTCAAGAAGACCTCCTGGCCGTGAAGGGCGACCATGCCGGCGAGGGTGACCGGGCCGCGTACACAGTCCAGCAGCTCCCGAGCGAACACCGCAGCCCCTCTGAGCGAGCTGTTCTCCAAGAGCACGGCGAACTCGTCGCCGCCCAGGCGAGCTGCGGTGTCGCCCGGGCGGACCATGGCCCGTAGGCGATCGGCGAACTCGACGAGGACCTGATCACCGGCGGCGTGGCCCAGGCTGTCGTTGATGGCCTTGAAGCCGTCGAGGTCCACCAGCAACACGACATGGGGCCGGGCGTCGGTGAGCCGGTAGCGGGCCAGAGCATGGCGCACGTGATCGGCGAACAGGGCCCGGTTGGCCAGGTTGGTCAGCGGGTCGTGGAGGGCGAGGGTGCGAAGCTCCTCCTCGAAGGTCTTGCGCTGGCTCACGTCCCGGAGGGTGACGAGCACGCCGCCGGCGTCCGGGTCGTGGCTCAAGCTGGTGGCGACAGCGTCGAACTCCACCCATTGGCCGTGGAGGTTCGAGAGGCGCAGGTCGGCCTGGTCGTATCTCGGCCAGTCGCCGTCCTCGGCCGCGGTAACGGCACACAGGTCTGCCAGCTTGGCTCGATCGTCGGCGTGGACCAACGCCGCCAGCGGATGGCCGGTCAGCCAGTTGGATGGGCGGCCGAGCAGACGTGTCGTGGCCGGACTGGCGTAGCGGATCCAGCCGTCCTCATCGACAATCATCACTACGTCGGGGAGGCGCTCGACCACAGCTCGGATGACAGGCTCCGAGGCGCCTGGTTCGACGAAGCCTGGGGGGACAAGGCCAGGGGCGACGGCCAAGGGGCCCCCTTTGTCGTCGCTGAACCCGACCGTCGATCCCTTGGTCCGCGACCCCTTGAACCTCGACCCCAGGGCCGAGAGCCCGACACCCAGCAACGCCGCTCCGAGCGCGGCGCCAGGGCGAGCGAGCGAGGCCAGGGCGAGCGATGCCGCCACCATGGCCACAACGAGGATCTTCAGCCGTGAAGACCACCACGGCCATCCCGAGTGACCTGTGTGTTCGCACTCGGTGGCCGGTCTCTTGAGAGTGTTCGACCAGAGCGAGGACCGCACCCTCCCCCTATCGGCGGCTGCGGTCGGTGCCTTGAGAGGTGGTTGTCAGGACCTCAGCGTCGTCCTGACAAGCCCGTTCTGCGAGGAGGTCCCGCCGGCTCCGTGCGCCGCAGCTCCCGCTCCACGTCGTCCCACGTGAGCACGTC
>JALZKD010000170.1 GCA_030859405.1 Actinomycetota bacterium
GGCCTTCTCCTCACTGAAGCGATCCGGGTCCATCCCGGTGAGGGCCTGGACCAGGGTGGACTTGCCGTGGTCGACGTGACCAGCGGTGGCGACGACGTGCACGAGCTTGTCCCGCCTCCCCTACCGGGTGATGCCGGCCACGGCCTTGGCTATCAAGGGGTCGGCGCCGGCGTCGACCGTGCGCAGGTCCATCAGGGTCCGGCCCTCGTGGACCCTGGCGATCACGGGGGTGTCGGCGGAGCGCAGGGCTGCGGTGTGGTCGCCGGCCAGGGCCACCCCCACCGAGGCCAGTGTGAGGCCCGGCACGGACCCGCCCCCGGGCGTGGACTCACACTCCACCACCTCGGCTCCGGCTCCCAGCTCCTGGGCCAGGGCCGAGGCCCGCTCACCCAAGGTCGCCACCGGAGTGGCGGCCATCCTCCAGAAGGCGATGGCGTCACCGTCGCGGCGCAGATAGGCGAGCGCCGTCTCCTGCAGCGCCGATAGGACCAGGGAACCGGGACGAAGGGCTCGGGCCAGTGGATGGCGGGCGCAGCGCTCCACCAGGTCGGACCGGCCGGCCACCACGCCGGCCTGCGGTCCCCCGAGCAGTTTGTCGCCCGAGAAGGTAACCAGCGCCGCCCCCGCCTGGAGTGTCTGACGCACGGCGGGCTCGTCGGCCAACCAGGGAGGAGGCCCCGCGACCAGCCAGGGCGTCGTGGCGTCGAGCAGTCCCGAGCCCACGTCGGCCACCACCGGGGGACCGAGGCCATGGAGGGCGTGCACGCCGACGGCCTCGGTGAACCCGACGATGCGGTAGTTGGACTGGTGGACCTTGAGAATGAGAGCCGGGTCGGTGTCGGCCACGGCCTGCTCGTAGTCCCGCCGGCGGGTGCGGTTGGTGGTGCCCACCTCCACCAGCTGGGCCCCGGACTCGGTCAGGACCTCCGGGACTCGGAAGCCTCCCCCGATCTCCACCAGCTCGCCCCGGCTCACCACCACGGCCCGTCCCCGGGCCAGGGTTGCCAGCACCAGCATTACCGCCGCGGCCCCGTTGTTCACCACCAAGGCGGCCTCCGCTCCTGCGGCCCGGGCCAGCAAGGACGCGGCGTGGCGGCTGCGTGAACCCCTCTTGCCGGTTTCCAGGTCCAGCTCGAGGTTGGCGTAGCGGGCCTCTTGGTGGTGCTCGACGGGGGCCCGCCCGAGGTTGGTGTGGAGCATCACGCCGGTGGCGTTGATCACCGGCCGCAGCAGGGCTCGGGCCACGGCCTCGGCGCGGGCCCGGGCCGAGGAGGGGTCGCCGGAGGCGATGGCCTCGCGGGCGGCATCCACCAGGAGGGGATGTGGCAGTCCCACGCCCACCAGCTCCCGAGCCAGGGCGTCTACGGACGGCGGTCGCATCAGCGGTCAGCCTACGACGAACGTGATCCGCCACCGGGCGGGCGGCCGCTCGAGACCGTGACACGATGAGCCTTCGTGGGGCGCCCTGCCAAGTTCCTGGCCATCCTCCTGGTGTGCTCGATCACGGTGCCCTTGGCCGTGGCCGCCACCGTGCTGGCCACCATGCTGTTCGCTCCGGTGCCCGCGGTCCTGCCCGAACCGCGGCCGAGCGGGGCGTCACAGGCGAGCGACGTCTACCTTCTCGAGGCCGACGGCACTCGTCGTCGCATCGCCGTCCTCCGAGAGTTCGAGCAGAACCTCCCGGTCGACAGGTCCGACATTCCCAAGGTCCTCAAGGGTGCGGTCATAGCCACCGAGGACAGGGGCTTCTACTCACACGGGGGCGTTGACCTCCGCGGGACCCTGCGGGCCCTCGTCGCCGACGTGCGAGACCGGTCCGCGGTCCAGGGTGGCTCCACCATCACCCAGCAGTACGTGAGAGCCGCCTATGTGAGCCGGGAGCGCACCCTCGCCCGCAAGGTCCGAGAGGCCATCCTGGCCCAGCAGCTCGACCGCCAGGTGGACAAGGACGAGATCCTCTACCGCTACCTGTCGGGCATCTATCTCGGTGAGGGCGCCTATGGGGTGGGTGCGGCCTCGGAGACCTATTTCGCCAAGCCCGTGAGCCAGCTCACGGTGTCGGAAGCCGCCATGCTGACCGGCCTGATCCCCTCCCCGAGTCGTTACGAGCCCCGCGGCAACCCGGAGCTGGCCGAGTCCAAACGCCGGCTCGTCCTCCAGCAGATGCTGGAGCAGGGCGTCATCGACCAGCGTCAGTTCGACGAGGCCCTTCCCCAAGCGGTGTGGCTGGCTGCCAAGGGCCCACCGCCCGGCCCGGCCACGGTGGTGCACCCAGCCCGGGAACCGGTGGTCGAGTTCCCCTACTTCGTCGACTACGTCCGCCGTTATCTCATCGCCAAGTACGGTCCGGCCAAGGTCTTCGGCGGCGGCCTCGACATCACCGTCACCCTCGACCCGGCCCGCCAGGCGCAGGCCGAGGCCACGGTGGCGCAGCAGCTGGAGGGCACGGCCTCACCCCTCGAGATGTCGCTGGTGGCCGTGGAGCCGCCCACCGGGTACGTCAAGGCCATGGTGGGAGGACGTGACTTCACGGCTTCCCAGGTGAATCTGGCCCTCGGGGGCTGCCCCGAGCGGCCCGGGGAGCCCAGGATCAAGGTGGATGTGGCCGCCGACTGCTGGGACGGGCCCAGCGTCGAAGGTGGTGGGACGGGTCGCCAGCCAGGGTCGGCGTTCAAGCCCTTCGTGCTCGCTGCCGCCCTGACGGAGGGCATCCTGCCCACCAAGGTGTACCGGGCCCCCGCCACCTTCGACGTCCCCGGGTGCCTTCCCGGGCCAGGCCCCGCCGGCAGGTGCACGATCGGCAACGCCGAGGAGAGCGGGGGCGGAAGCGCCAACGTGCGCCAGGCCACGGTGGCGTCCATCAACACCGTCTATGCCCAACTCGTGCGGGACGTGGGGTGCAAGGACGCCGGTGATATGGCCAGGAAGCTGGGGATCACCGCCGCCTGGTACAGCCCCCAGTTCCATACCTGCAGCGGCACCTACGCCCTCGGTGTCATCGACGTCTCCCCCCTCGACATGGCCTCGGCCTACGGCGTGCTGGCCGCGGGGGGCAGGCGGGTGGACCCCACTCCGGTGCTCCTCGTCACAGAGGCGGGGCCCAACGGCGAGAGGCGGATGCTCGAGGACAACGCCGTGCCCAAGGCCAAGCAGGTGGTCCCCGAGGTCGTGGCCGACACCGTGACCGGCATCCTCCGGGGTGTCATCACCGAGGGCACGGGGACCGCCGCCAACATCGGGCGTCCGGCCGCGGGCAAGACCGGGACCGGGCAGAACTACACGAACGCCTGGTTCGTCGGTTACACCCC
>JALZKD010000171.1 GCA_030859405.1 Actinomycetota bacterium
GGCGAGTGGAGGTGGACGAGGTGATGCAGTCACTCGAGAACAAGCGGCTCACGGTCGTGGCCATCGGCGCTCATCCCGATCCCTTCGACATGCCCTACCAGGCGGGCGGCACGCTGGCCAAGTACGCCCGTCGGGGGCACGAGGTCATCCTGGTCTCGGCGGCCTTCGAACCGGAATGGGCCGAAGAGGTCGAAGCCATGGCCACGCACCTGGGCGGCTCACAACGCTGGCTCGGCTTCGAGGAAGGGGCGGTGTTCGACGACCCGGCCCAGACGCAGCGGATCATGGCCCTGCTGCGCCAGACCAGGCCCGACGTGGTCATCACCCATCAGCCCCGCGACTACCACCCCGACCACCGGGCCCTGTCCAGAGCGGTGCTGGGCGCCTGCCTGCTGTCCCGGGTGGACGAGATCGAATCCGATCACCCGCCCCACAAGATCGGGAACCTCTTCTACTCCGAGACCACGAGCGGGTTGAGCTCCGAAGGCTCCATCCACGTCGACGTGGCTGAGACGTGGGAGCAGAAGATGGCGGCCCTGCGACTGCACAAGGGGCTCTCCGAACGAGCCGGGGTGGCGCACCTCGAGAGCATCGAGCACCTGATCGAGCGGGAAGAGACGGTCATGCGCTTCCGCGGCTTCCAAGTGGAGCGCGACTACTGCGAGGTGTTCGTCCCGGCCGTCAACTACCGCGTCACCTGGGCCCACGAGCTGCTTCCCATCGCCACCCTGCCGCCCATCGAGGACTGAGACGTCCCCCCGCGGCTCGGGCCGCGCCGGCGTCACTGCGGCGTCAGACCGTCGAGCTCGGGCTTGGTCTCGCGCCGCATGAGCGAAGGGATGGCTTCGGCCGCCTTCTTGCCGTGGTAGAGCACATCCACCACCTCCTCGGCGATCGGCATCTCCACGCCGACCCTGGCGGCCAGCTCGAGCACGGCCGGCGAGCTCTTGACGCCCTCCGCCACCATGATCATCTCCGGCACGATGTCGTCGATGCCCCGGCCCTTGCCCAGCTCCTCGCCCACGTAACGGTTGCGGCTGTGGCGCGACACGCAGGTGGCCACCAGATCGCCCAAGCCCGTCAAACCCGAGAAGGTGAGCGGCTGTCCCCCGAGCACCACGCCCAGACGGGCCATCTCGTGCAGGCCTCTGGTGACGAGGGCGGCCCTGGCGTTGTCGCCCAACTGCATGCCGTCAGCCATGCCGGCGGCGATGGCCATGACGTTCTTGATGGCGCCGGCCACCTCGCAGCCGGCGACGTCGGGATTGGTGTAGACGCGCAGGGCGTCGGTGCACAGCAACCGCTGGAGGCCGGCGGCCAGGTCCTGGTCCTCGACCGCGACCACGGTGGCGGCGGGCAGCCCGGCCATGATCTCCTGGGCGAAGTTGGGCCCCGTGACCACGCCGGCGGGGCGACCCGGGGCGATCTCTGTGATCACCTCCGTCATGCGCTTCAGGGAGCCCTGCTCCACACCCTTGGCCAGGCTGATGATCGGTGTGCTGGCTCCGATCAAGGGCTCTGCCCGGGCCAGGACCTGCCGGAACCCGTGTGACGGGACGGCCATCAACACCAGCTCGGCCGAGTCCAAGGCCTCGTCCAAGGAGGCGGTGGCGCGGAGCACCTCGGGCAGGGAGTGCTGGGCCAGGTAGGCACCGTTGCGATGGGCCAGGTCGATCTCGTCGGCCAGCTCCTTGGTGCGGGCCCACAGCACGGTGGTGGCTCGCAGGGAGGCGATGGCGGCAACCGTGGTACCCCAGGAGCCGGCTCCTATGACTGTGACCCTGCCGAGGTCCCTGACCACCGCCTCACGTTAACGGGGTCACTCGTAGACTCGGGTCCTTGTGCCCTTCCCGGCTTCGAGCCGTGCCGGCTTGACCGTCGCCGTCCTGGTGCCGGTGAAGGCCTTCGCTCAGGCCAAGGTGCGCCTGGCGCCGGCGCTGGACCCTGACGCTCGGATACGACTGGTACAGACGATGGCCGAACGGGTGGTCCGTGCCGCCGGTGACCTCCCGGTGACCGTGGTGTGCGACGACGCCGAGGTGGCGGCATGGGCCCGCCTTCAGGGTGCGGCGGTGGTGTGGGCGCCCGACCGCGGCCTCAACGGGGCCGTGCGAGATGGCGTGGACGCGCTCCGCGCCAGAGGCGCCACCCAGGTGGTCGTGGCTCACGCCGACCTGCCATTGGCCTCCGACCTCACATCGGTGCCTCGCTTCTCCGGAGTGACCCTCGTGCCCGACCGCCGCGAGGACGGCACCAACGTGGTCTGCATACCGGCCGATGCCGGCTTCGGCTTCTCCTATGGTCCGGGCTCTTTCTCCCGTCACGCCGGTGAAGCCATGAGGCTGGGCCTGCCACTACGGGTATTGCGGGAGCCGCTCCTGGCGTGGGACGTGGACGTTCCCGCCGACCTCGACTACCCCGTCACTGGCAGCGCCCGCCCATGACGAGCGAGCTGCATACCGACCTGCCCACGCCGCGCCGGGCACTCGCCGCCGGCGCCCACCCCGACGACGTGGAGTTCGGCTGCGGGGCCACCTTGGCCAAGTGGGCGGCGGCGGGGTGTGAGATCCACCACCTGGTCTGCACCGACGGCTCCAAGGGCTCCTGGGACCCGCTCGAGGAGCCTGGGCGGCTAGTGGCCGTCCGCCAGGAGGAGCAGCGGGCGGCCTCCCGTGCGCTGGGCGGGAAGGGCGACGTGGTGTTCCTCGGATGGCCGGACGGAGAGCTCGAGTGCGGTCTGCGCCAGCGTTGGGAGGTGGCGTACTGGCTCCGGCACCTGAGGCCCGACGTCGTGCTCGGCCATGACCCGTGGCGACGCTACCGGCTGCACCCCGATCACCGCCACGCCGGCTTCCTGGTCACCGACGCCATCGTGGCGGCGCGCGACCCTCATTTCTTCCCCGAGCTGGACGCCGAGCCCCACCGCCCGGAGTCTCTGTTGCTCTGGGAGGCGGACGAACCGGATCACGTGGAGAACGTCGAGGGGTTCTTCGAGCACAAAGTGGCGGCGCTGTTGGAGCACCGCAGCCAGTTCCGCTCCACCATGGGCATCGACACGGTTGGCATCGACACCAGGGACGCCGACACCAGGGACGCCGAGGGCGCCGCCGCCGAGGTGGACGCCTTCCGGCGGCGTGTGCGGGACCAACTACGAGAGGACGGTGGCCTGGCCCGACTGCCCATGGGCGAGGCCTTCAAGCTCATCAAGAGCCTGTGATGACGGGCGGAGCGCCCGCCGCCCTCAGCGCTTCCTGGCCGCCTGCGACTTCCTGCCGAGGGTCCTGGCCGCCTGGCTCTTCCGGGCCT
>JALZKD010000012.1 GCA_030859405.1 Actinomycetota bacterium
CCGTGGAGGTGGTGCGCCTGGTCGCCTTCGACGAGCACATGCTGAGCCTCTTCGAGGACCGCCTGGCTGGCTAGCTCCGCCAGCCTGGTCGCCCGCTCAGTCCTTCATGAAGCCGAACGGCGAGCGGCCTTGTGCTCGATGAAGTCCACGAGGAGATAGTCAGCGAGCGTCTCGGGTGGGTGACGAAGAAGGCTCCGCCCCGGTTGAGCCTCGCGAGCTTGTCCACGAAGGCCTTGGGGTAGGAGGTGGCCTCCAGCATGAAGGTGTTGATGGCGATGCCGTCCCTGGTGCAGCGGGCCACCTCGGCAAGGAGAAGCCACACCGGGAGCGTACTGTCGGGGCGTGAAGGTCCTTCGCCACAGCTATGACGCCGTGATCGTGGGCGCCGGCGGCGCGGGGATGCGGGCGGCCATAGAGGCGGCCGGCAAGTGCCGCACCGCGGTGATCACCAAGCTGTACGCCACTAGGTCACACACGGGCGCGGCCCAGGGCGGCATGTGCGCGGCGCTGGCCAACGTGGAGGAGGACTCCTGGGAGTGGCACCTGTTCGACACCATCAAGGGCGGGGACTACCTCGTGGACCAGCCGGCGGCCGAGATCATGTGCCGGGAGGCCATCGACGCCGTCATCGAGCTCGAGCACTTCGGGCTGCCGTTCAACCGCACCCCAGAGGGAAGGATCGACCAGCGCCGCTTCGGCGGGCACACCCGCAACCACGGCGAGGCCCCGGTGCGCCGAGCCTGCTACTCCGCCGACCGCACGGGCCACATGATCCTCCAGACGCTGTACCAGCAGTGCGTGGCCCGGGACGTGAGCTTCTTCAACGAGTTCCACGTCCTCGACGTGAGCTTCGTCGACGGGCGGGTGGGTGGCGTGGTCGCCTACGAACTGGCCACCGGCGACCTCCACGTGTTCAACACCAAAGCCGTGCTGTTCGCCACTGGGGGCTTCGGGAAGGTGTTCAAGGTCTCGTCGAACGCCCACACCCTGACCGGGGACGGCCCGGGCCTGCTCTACCGGCGGAGCATCCCCCTCCAGGACATGGAGTTCTTCCAGTTCCACCCCACCGGCATCTACAAGCTGGGCATCCTGCTGTCCGAGGCAGCCAGGGGCGAGGGCGGCATCCTGCGCAACCAGAACGGGGAGCGCTTCATGGAACGCTACGCCCCCACGGTGAAGGACCTGGCGCCTCGGGACATGGTCTCGCGGGCGATCCAGAGCGAGATCCTCGAGGGTCGGGGCGTGGGCGAGGCCAAGGACGCCGTCCACCTCGACCTCACCCACCTGCCACCGGAGCAGATCGACGCCAAGCTCCCCGACATCACCGACTTCGTGCGCACCTACCTCGGCATCGAGCCCAAGACCGAGCCCATCCCCATCCAGCCCACAGCCCACTACGCCATGGGCGGCATACCCACCAACGTCGACGGGGAGGTGGTGGTGGACCCTGACGGGACGGTGTTCCCCGGGCTGTACGCCGCCGGTGAGTGCGCCTGCGTCAGCGTTCACGGCTCCAACCGGCTGGGCACCAACTCGCTGCTCGACATCGTGGTGTTCGGCAAGCGGGGTGGGCGAGCCATGGTGGATTTCGTGTGCTCCACCGACCTGCCCGAGCTGCCCGCCGGCGCCGAGGCGGACGTGCGCCAACGGGTGGAGCGCCTCCTCGGGGGCGCAGGTGGTGAGAAGGTGGCCCAGGTCCGAGCCGACCTCCAGGCGGCGATGACCGAGAAGGCGTTCGTGTACCGCACAGAGGAGACCCTGTCGGCCATGCTCTCCACCCTCGGCGAGCTGACGGGGCGATACGAGGAGGTGGCCATCGACGACAAGGGCCCCACCTTCAACTACGACCTCACCGAGGCATTGGAGCTGGGGTACCTCCTCGACCTGGCCGAGGCCCTGGTGGTGAGCGCACGGGCTCGCACCGAGAGCCGGGGGGCCCAGTACCGGACCGACCATCCCCTCCGCGACGACGCCAACTGGATGCGCCACACGTTGGCCACCCGGCTGGAACACGGCGCGGTGGAGCTGTCCTACAAGCCGGTGATCGCCGGCGACTACCTACCCATGGAGCGAAAGTACTGATGGCACTCATGGACGTGGAGCTGAAGGTCAAGCGCTTCAATCCCGACACCGACCGCAAGCCCCACTGGCAGACCTTCACGGTTCAGGCCGAGCCCACCGACCGCGTGCTCGACGCCCTCCACACGGTCCGTTGGGACCAGGACGGCACCCTCGGCTTCCGTCGCTCCTGTGCCCACGGGGTCTGCGGGTCCGATGCCATGGTCATCAACGGGGCCAACGCCCTGGCTTGCATCGTCCTGGTCAAGGACGCTGGCGGCGGCGATGGAGGCACCATCACCGTCGAGCCCATCAGGGGCCTCCCGGTGATCAAGGACCTGGTGGTGGACATGGAGCCCTTCTTCGCCCAGTACCGCTCGGTGCTGCCCTACCTCGTCAACGCCGACGACCCCGGTTCCACCGAGCGGCTCCAGTCGCCCGACGAGCGGGCCCGCTACGACGACACCACCAAGTGCATCCTCTGCGCCGCGTGCACCACTGCCTGCCCCATCTACTGGGGCAACTCGCGCTACGTGGGACCGGCCGCCATCGTCAACGCCCACCGCTTCGTGTTCGACAGCCGGGACCAGGCCGGCGCCGAACGCCTCGACATCCTGAGCCAGCGCTCAGGGGTGTGGAAGTGCCGTACCGCCTTCAGCTGCTCGGAGGCCTGCCCTCGGGGCATCAAGGTCACGCAGGCCATTCAGGAGGTGAAGCGAACCATCCTCTTCGACCACAGCTGAGGGACCCACGGTTCTGAGGGACTAGCCCTGCCGCTCCAGGCGGATCACGCCACAGGCCACCCGAGGGCCTCCGGAGGCTCCCCTCTGGCCGGGAGCGCCACGGTCCTCGTCCTGGTGCACGATGATGGCGCTGCCGTCGGCGTCGAACAGGCTGAGAGGCCCGGATGAGAGCGTGACCCGGCTGGTTGTGTAGTTGAGGCGGCCGATACCACCCTTGCCCACCTCGATGTTGGGGAGGTCGCCCAGGTGGAAGGGGTGGTTGTCGTCGGGGTTGGAGTTCCCCGACGGCCCCGGGTCGAAATGGCCCCCGGCGCTCGTGAAGGGGGGTTCACAGGTGCCCTTCTCGTGAATGTGAAAGCCCTGACGGCGGCCAGCGGTCAGGCCTCGGATCCGCGCCACCACGTGAACGCCTGGCGTGGGGCGGTGCCTGCCCGGAGGGGTCTCCACCAAGGTGACGTCTCCGCTGATGCCCGACCCGGCTTCTCCCTCGACGGCAGCCTTGGCTCGTGGCGACGCCCCTCCGGAGCCGGAACCACCCTCGCTCTGGCCACAAGCCACCAGCGAGCCCACCGCCACCGTGAAGAACAACACCCGACCCACGAGACGCGACAACGCGGAACACCTCATCCCGGACCCACCGAGACGGAGGTTAACGCGGGCGCGGCGTCGTCCACTCGACCCAACCGGTACCGCCTCCGACACTCGGGTCGCGGAAGCGGCACAGCCAGCGCTCCAGGATCGCCTCCCCGACGTCGGCCTCCAGCAACAGGGGAGCTCGGTGGAGGGCCTCGATGTCGACGTCATGGCCCACGCTCTGCAGCCGGTGAGGTGTGCCGTCGTCGAGCCTCCCGCCCAGCCACGACCTCGGCGCCAGCATGCCCTCGGGAGATCCGGGTCGGTCGGGCCCGTCGCAGGGAGGGTCACCCCACGCGTGACGACGCCAGCCGTGGCCCTCGAAGGCGATGGTCTCCACGCCGGCGCCGCCCACGAGGACCTCACCGTGGACGATGCCGGGCTGCTCGTAGGAGCCCTCGGCACCCTCGATCTCACCGACCGCCTCCCACTCGATGTCCAGGCCGAGGCCGAGGCGCTCGCCTCGCTCGGTCCTGAGGGCCTCGTCGGGATCGTCCATGGCCACGCCGAAGGCCTCCAGCCCGATCGACCAGTGCTCGAAGGGTGTCTCGCAGTTCATGTCGGCCCACAGGGCCTCGGAGCGGATCTCACGGGATGCGGCCAGGCGCGGTAGCGGCACGTCGAGGTCGCGCACGAGGAGGTAGCGCCGGCGGTCGCCGACGAGGGCCGCCCAGTACCAGCACCGGCGCAGGTCCGGGTGGAAGGACAGACCGACGAAGCCGCCGAGTGAGGCGCCGGCGGTGAAGAAGTCGAAGGCCCACGACTCCCACCGTCCCGGGTGGCGGCCCTCCCACGATGTCGAGGTCATGATCCCCGCGTACTAGACCTTCGGCATGGCCCGCTACCTCAGCCCCGAGTGGTTCGAGGACGTCAACGCTGCCGCCCGGGAGCGCCCGAGCGCTCACGCCGCTCCCCCCTCTCACCTCACCCTCCAGCAGGTGGTCACCGGCGGCCCCGACGGGGACGTGCGCTACTGGGTCCGCTTGCATGACGGCCGGGTGGAGACCGGTCTGGGTGACGCCCAGCTCCCCGACGCCACCATCAGCCAGTCGTACGACACCGCGGTGGCCGTGGTGACGGGCGAGCTGAGCGTGCAGGCGGCCCTCATGTCGGGCCAGATTCGCCTCTCCGGAGACATGGCGACCCTCATCGAGCACCAAGAGGCGATGCACGGCCTCGACGCTGCCTTCTCGGCGGTGCGTGGCGGTACCTCATTCCGATGACCGATCCCGAGGGGCCGAACATGCCCGATCCGGAGCCGCCCCGTCCGGAAGCCTCCGAACCGGAGACCCAATCGGACGGGGGGGGCAACGGGGCCTCGCCGGCGCCGCCGACCAATGGCCCCTCCGGGCGGCACTCCGGGAGCCACTCCGGGGCAGCTTTGGGCCCTGTCCGGCTACCGGGGAGGAAGGGCGTCCCTCGCCGTCGCCACTCGCCGCCGCCGTCGGGGCGGTGGTGGCTGTTCGCCGCCGGCGGGCTGTTCCTCGCCCTCTTCGCCATCGTCGTCAGCCGAGGAGGCGATGGGCCCACCCTGCCGCCCCGCACCGTCGAGGACCAGGAGTTCACCCGCCAGGCCAACGCCGCCTGCGCCCGCCGCCTGCCCGAGCTGCGCCGGGACCGAGAGCAGCGCAGGACCGGCGACGAAGGCCGGGAGGAGGCGCTGGCGGGAACCGTGGAGCGGGCGGCCGACGAGCTGGAACGACTGGCGGTGGAGGTGCGGGGCCTGCCCGTCGCCGCCGCCGACCAGGGGGAGGTGGCTCGCTGGCTCGACGACTGGGACGCATACATCGCCACCGGCCGTCGCTTCGCCGACGCCCTCCGCCGCGGCGACAACAAGAGCTACGCCGACATCTCGGCCCAGAGCACGGCCCTCAGCGAGAGGATCTACGGGTTCTCCAAGGCCAACGGCATCCCCAACTGCGTGTTCTGAGCCCCACATCGGGATGCCGGCGGGTACGAGGTCCGTTACGCTCGGTCGATTCGTTCAGGGACTGGCGCCAGTCCCTTACCGGCAGCAGGGAGGCTGAGACGTGACGTTGGCCGAGGTGATCGACGACCACTTTCTGAGGCGGTACCGCGAGCTGCTCGATGCCGAGGATGCCGCCTTCGACGAGTTGGAGCACGCCTACGAGGACGGCGACCGCTCACGGTTCGATACCGACCTGGCCGCCTGGCAGGCGGCCATCGAGATGAAGCTGGCCTACCTGCGCCGCCTCGGGGTGGAGCTGGAGCCCGCCACCTCCTGACGGAGGCCAACCCGGGCGCGGCCACGGAGAGGAGAGGGCCTCTCTAGGGCCTGGCGAGCAGCTCCCTCACCGCCTCCCGCTCGGCGAGCAGCTCGTCGGTGGTGACCCGCAGCTTCTCCCGGGCGAAGTCGTCCAGCTCGAAGCCTTCGGCCACGCGCCACGAGGAGCCGTCACTCAGCACGGGAAAGCCGAACTGGAGCCCTTCGGGGATGCCGTACTCGCCGCCGCTCACCACGCCCAGGGCGGCGTTGTCACCGGGGGGCGTGGGCTCGATGGTGCTGCGTACCGAGTCGATCACGGCGTTGGCCGCCGACGCCGCCGAGGACGCCCCCCGTGCGGCGATGACGGCCGCTCCCCGCTGCTGCACGGCGGAGATGAACTCGCCCCTCAGCCACTCGTGGTCGTCGATGACGGTCGTGGCCGGCCGCCCGGCGATGACGGCGTTGGCGAAGTCCGGGTACTGCGTGGCCGAGTGGTTGCCCCAGATGGCCACGTTGGCCACCTCTGTGACCGCCACCCCGGCCTTGGCGGCCAGGCGGGCCCTGGCCCGGTTCTGGTCCAGCCGAGTCATGGCGAACCACCGCGGTGCCGGTATCTCGGGGGCGCTGGAGCGGGCGATGAGGCAATTGGTGTTGCACGGGTTGCCCACCACGAGCACGGCCACGTCGTCGGCGGCATGGGTGGCGATGGCACGGCCCTGAGGGCCGAAGATGCCACCGTTCACGTGGAGCAGGTCCTTCCTCTCCATGCCCGCCTTGCGGGGCACCGAGCCCAGCAGAAGGGCCCAGGAAGCGGCGTCGAAGGCGTTCTCCAGGTCCGAGGTGGCCACCGTCCCGGCCAGCAGCGGGAAGGCGCAGTCCTCGAGCTCCATGACCACGCCCTCGAGGGCTCCCATGGCCGCTTCGACCTCCAGGAGGCGCAGCACCACGGGCTGGTGGGGGCCGAGCAGCTGGCCCGACGCCACCCGGAACACCAGGGCGTAGCCGATCTGGCCCGCGGCTCCGGTGATGGTGACGTGCACGGGCTTGGGCTCGGCCATGGGTGCTCGGCGCCTAGAGCCGGTCGACGACGGCCGAGGCGAACTCCGAGCACTTGACCTCGGTGGCGCCCTCCATGAGCCGGGCGAAGTCGTAGGTGACGATCCGGTCGGCGATGGTGGCCTCGAGGGCGCGCACGACGTCGGCGCCGGCGTCGTTCCAGCCCAGGTGCTCGAACATCAGCACCCCCGACAGCAGCACCGAACCCGGGTTGACCTTGTCCTGGCCTGCGTACTTCGGCGCCGTGCCGTGAGTGGCCTCGAAGATGCCGTGGCCGGTGACGTAGTTGATGTTGCCGCCCGGAGCGATGCCGATACCACCGACCTGGGCCGCCACTGCGTCGGAGAGGTAGTCACCGTTGAGGTTGGTGGTGGCGATCACGTCGAAGTCCTCGGGACGGGTGAGGACCTGCTGGAGGGTGATGTCGGCGATGGCGTCCTTCACCAGCACCCGGTCGCCGGGCTGGCCGCCACAGTCGTCCCACCCCACCGCCAGGTCGGGGAACTCCTCCCGTGTCACCTCGTAGCCCCAGTTGCGGAAGGCGCCCTCGGTGAACTTCTGGATGTTGCCCTTGTGCACCAGCGTCACGCTCTGGCGGTTGCGCCTCACGGCATAGGTGATGGCAGCCCGGACGAGACGCTTGGACCCCGTCACCGAGACGGGCTTGATGCCAACGCCGGAGTCGGGCCGGATCACCCAGCCCAGCTCGTCGTGCAGCAGCTCGATAAGGCGCTTGGCCTCTGGCGTCCCCTCCTCCACCTCGAGGCCGGCGTAGATGTCCTCTGTGTTCTCCCTGAAGATGACGATGTCCACCTTCTCGGGGTGCTTCACCGGGGAGGGCACACCCTGGAACCATCGAACCGGCCGCAGGCACACGTAGAGGTCGAGGATCTGGCGGAGGGCGACGTTCAGGGAGCGGATGCCGCCGCCCACCGGGGTGGTGAGCGGACCCTTTATTCCGATGAGGTGGTCGCGGAAGGCCTGGACGGTCTGGTCGGGGAGCCAGTCCCCCGTCTGGTCGTACGCCCGCTGGCCGGCCAGCACCTCCTTCCAGGCGATGCGCCGTCCGTGCTTGGCCGCAGCGGCGTCGAGGACGGACCGGGCCGCGGGCCAGATGTCGATGCCGGTGCCGTCTCCCTGGATGAAAGGGATGATCGGCTCGTCTGGGACCTGCAGGGCGCCGTCGGCGCCCATGGTGATCATGGCGGACATCGGTCGAGCGTAGCCACAGCCGCTTGGGCAAGAGTGGGGTGATGACCGGAGAGCGGACCGAGCTGGTCTGGTACGGGGACGACGCCCCGTGGTACGACCACGGGGCACAACATCCTCTGCGGCCGGCCCGCGTGATCCTCACCCGCGACCTGATCCACGCCTACGGCATCGTCGATGGCGAGCGGGTGGTCGAGACGCCCGCTCGCGACGCCACCGCCGAGGAGCTCCTGCTGGTCCACGACGAGGCCTACGTCGACGCCGTCACCCGCGCCGGGCACGGCGAGCGCGGCCCGTGGTGGCAGTTCGGCTTCGGGCCAGGGGACAACCCGATCTTCGCCCACATGCACGAGGCGTCGGCCCGGGTGGCGGGGGCGTCGGTGGTGGCGGCCGATGCCGTGCTCTCGGGCCGGGCTCAGCACGCCTTCAACCCCGCCGGTGGACTCCATCACGCCATGCCCGGGCGGGCCAGTGGCTTCTGCGTGTACGACGACCCGGCCGTGGCCATCGCCTGGTTGCTGAGCCGGGGCGTGAGCCGGGTGGCCTACGTGGACGTGGACGTCCACCACGGCGACGGGCCCCAGGAGATCTTCTACCGAGACCCACGGGTGCTCACCGTCTCGCTGCACCAGGACGGCCGGACGCTGTTCCCGGGCACCGGTTCGGTGGACGAGGTCGGCGAGGGGGGCGCCAGGGGGACGGCGGTGAACGTGCCCCTGCCGCCGGGGACCGGCGACGAGGGCTGGCTGGCCGCCTTTGCTCAGGTGGTGCTTCCGCTGGTGGAAGCCTTCGAGCCCGCCGTGCTGGTCACCCAGCTCGGGTGCGACAGCCACCGCAGCGATCCGCTGGCCAACCTCATGCTCACCACCGCCGCCTACCGGGAGACCGCTCGCATGCTGCACGAGCTGGCCCATGGCGCGACCGAGGGTAAGTGGGTCGCCACCGGTGGCGGGGGCTACCAGTGGGCGGCGGTGGTGCCTCGGGCCTGGACCATCTACTTCGCGGAGATGGCCGGCGCCGAGGTGCCCGACCAGCTGCCGGGGTCGTGGATCGAGAAGGCGGCGGCAGCGTCAGACGGTGGTGTGCCGGAGCAGCTTTCCGAGTCGCCGAGCGAGGGGCTGGGCGCTGATGACGAGGCCGTGGCCCAGGTGATCACGCGGGTGAAGGATGTGGTGTTCCCCTTCCACCGTTTGGCCTCGTAGACGATGAGCACGAAGGGGGAGCGGAAGGTCGCTTCAGGGCTGGTGCTGGTGATCCTGTTGTCAGCCGCCGGCTTGGGCCTGACTGTCTGCGGAGGGCGCTCGGAGCCCCAGAGGGCCGTCCCCTTCGAGTCTTCCGAGGGCCGTTTCAAGGTGGACTTCCCCGGCACGCCCGAGCGGCAGGAACAGACAGAGCCGTCCGGGGGCCAGTCGCCCAAGGTCACGGTGTTCAGCGTGGAGACCAAGGACGAGGCGTACTCGGTGGCGTTCAGCGATCTTCCCACACCGGGCTCGCAGCTCGATCCATCCGTCGTGCTCGACGCGGTGCCCGAGGGATCGGCGGCAAGGGTGCCAGGCACGGTGAGGTCAAAGACCTCCTCGAGTTTCCTCGGCTCCCCCGCCGTCGACTACGTCATCGACGGAGAGGGCAGGTCAAAGGAAGTGGTGGTCCAAGCCCGAGCCATCCTGGTGGGCCGTCGTCTCTACATCCTCCAGGGCGCCGGAAAGAGCACCGAGACTCCCTTCTACGACAGGATGCTCGCGTCCTTCCGGCTGCTCTCGGGCTGAGTCCCTCTGAGCTCAGCCCTTGGCAATGGGGTCGAGGCCCAGATTGGCGTAGATCTCCCGCGTCGCCGAGGAACGGTTGAGGGTGTAGAAGTGCAGCCCGGGCGCACCGGCATCGAGCAGCTCCTCCGAGAGCTCGGTGGCCACCTCCACGCCGATGCGGCGAACCTCGTCGGGGTCGTCGGCGGCGGCCTCGAGGCGCGCCGCCAGGTCCGGCGGGAACTCGGCCCCCGACATCTGGGCGAAGCGCTGCACCTGTCTGGCGTTGGTGACGGGCATGATGCCGGGCAGCACCGGCTTGTCCACCCCTCGCTCGGCCAGGTCGTCCATCATGCTCAGGTAGTCGACGGACCGGAAGAAGAACTGGGTGACGCCGAAGTCGGCGGCCTGCAGTTTGGTGGCCAGGTGGTCACGGTCCAGCTTGCGGTCCTTGTTGGAGCGGGGGTGCAGCTCGGGATGGGCGGCCACACCCACGCAGAAGTCTCCGATCGAGCGCACCAGCTCCACCAGCTCCAGGGCGTATTCGAACTCACTTACCGGCTCCGGTTCCCCGTCGGCCAGAACCGGGGGATCACCGCCGAGGGCCAGGATGTTCTCGAAGCCCTCGTCCCGGTAACCGTTCACGATGTCGGTGATGTCGGCGTAGGTGTGGGCCATGCAGGTCAGGTGGGGCATGGCCGTCATGGTGGTGTCGCGGTTGATGTAGGCGACGATCTCCCGGGTCCGTTCCCGAGTGCTGCCGCCGGCGCCGTAGGTCACAGACACGAACGAGGGCTGGAGCGGCTCCAGCTCGTGCAGCGTCTTCTCCAGGAGCCGCTCGGCCTCGTCTGTCTTCGGAGGGAAGAACTCGAAGGAGTAGGTCCGCCCCGCGGCCAGCATGTCCGCGATCCTGGTCATGCCCGAAGCCTACGGCGATCCGGCCCACCGCTCGGCGGCGGCCACGGCGTTGGACAGGAGCATGGCGATGGTGGTGGGCCCCACGCCTCCGATGCGCGGTGTCATCCACCCCGCCACCTCGGCTACCGACTCGTCCACGTCGGAGAGGAGCCGCCTGCCCTCCCCCCAGGTGATGCCGGCACCGACGACGGCCGCCCCTGGCTTCACCATTTCGGGGATGATCATGGAAGGCGAGCCGGCGGCGGCCACGAGGATGTCGGCCTGGCGAGTGAAGGCGGCCAAGTCGGCGACCGCGGTGTGAACGACGGTGACGGCGGCATTGGCGTTGGGGCCCTTGAGCGAGAGGAGCAGGGCGAGGGGCCGCCCTATGGTGAGGCCCCGGCCCACGATGACCACGTGCCGGCCCTCGATGGGCACGCCGAAGCGCACGAGGAGAGCCTGAATCCCGGCAGGAGTGCACGCCCTCGGGGCGTCGGCGCCCATGGCCAGGCGGCCCAGGTTGACGGGGTGCAACCCGTCCACGTCCTTGTCCGGATTGACGGTGAGAAGCGCGGCTTGCTCGTCGAGCCCCTGCGGTAGTGGCAGCTGCACCAGGAGGGCGTCGACCTGCGGATCGTCGTTGAAGGCCCGGATGCTGGCGTGCACCTCCTCCTGGGAGGCCGTGGCCGGGAGGCTCTGGTGAAAGGAGACGATCCCCATCTCCTCGCAATTGCGGTGCTTGCGCTCCACGTATGCGGCGCTGTTGGGATCGTCGCCCACGAGCAGGGTGCCGAGGCCCGGGGTCACACCCCGGTCGAGGAGGGCGTCGATGCGCGCCGCCAGCTCCACCTTGGTGGCCTCCAGCAGGGCGTTGCCGTCGAGGAGGCGAGCCGTCAATGGAGGAAGTGACGCTCGCCGGTGAAGACCATGGCCATCCCGTGCTCGTCGGCGGCAGCGACCAGCTCGTCGTCGCGCAGTGCCCCGCCGGGCTGGATCACCACGGCCACGCCGGCGGCGGCGGCGGCGTCGACGCCGTCCCGGAAGGGATAGAACGCGTCGCTGGCGCACACTCCGCCCTGCGCTCGGCCGGCCGCTTTCCTCGCCGCCAGCTCGGCGGCGTCGACCCGGCTCTGCTGGCCAGCCCCGATGCCCACGGCCTGGCCGCCCCGCACGAGGACGATGGAGTTGGAGCGCACGTGGCCGCCGACCCGCCACGCCAGCTCGGCGTCGAGCCACTGGCCCTCCGTGGGGGCGACCTTGGTGACAACCCGCCAGTCGCTGCGGTCGGTGGCGAAGTGATGAGGCTCCTGGACTAGGAACCCCCCGCCGATCTGTCGGAGGTGGAGACGCTCCCTGTCCGGAGCGGGGGCGAGAAGGATCCGGGTGGCCTTGCGTTTGGCCACCAGCCGCTCCACGGCCTCGTCCTCGTATTCAGGAGCCACCACCACGTCGGCCTGGGGCGCGCCCACCATCTCCAGGGCAACGGCTTTGCTCAGAGGACGGTTCAGAGCCACGATCCCCCCGAACGCCGACTTGTCGTCGCACTCGAGGGCGAGGCGGTAAGCGGTGGCCGGGTCCTCGGCAACGGCGACCCCGCAGGGGTTGGCGTGCTTGACGATGGCGCACGCCGGTCGGTCCCCGAGGTCGTGCACCAGCCGCCAGGCAGCCTCGCTGTCATAGAGGTTCAGGTATGACAGGGCCATGCCGGCGAGCTGGGTGACGCCGTCCCACCAGCTGTCCCTGTTCACCTCCCGGTACCGAGCGGCGTCCTGGTGGGGGTTCTCGCCGTAGCGGAGGGCCAGCTCCGATCGCTCCAGAGCCAGGTGCAGGGTTGGCGCCAACAGAGCTCCGTCGGCCTCGTCGAACCACGAGACGACGGCGGCGTCGTAGGCGGCGGTGTGGGCGAAGGCGGCCCGAGCCAGGCGGCGGCGGGTCTGGTCGGACAGCTCGCCGTCTCGGCGCAACTCGTCGAGCACCGATCCGTAGTCACCCGGCTCGACGACCACCCCCACATGGGAGTGGTTCTTGGCCGCGGCCCGCACCATGGTGGAGCCGCCCACGTCGATCATCTCCACCGACGGCTCGGAGGGGAACGGGTAGAGGTTGCACACCACCAGGTCGATGAGGGCGATGCCTTGGGCCTCGAGGTCGGCCAGGTGCTCGGGCTTGTCCCTGTCGGCCAGGATGCCACCGTGGATCTTGGGATGGAGGGTCTTGACCCGACCGCCCAGCATCTCGGGAGCGCCGGTCACCGCCTCCACCTCGTGGTGGGGGATGCCCTCCTCGGCCAGGGTCCGCGAAGTGCCGCCGGTCGACAACAGCTCCCAGCCCAGGCTCACCAGGCCCTGGGCCAGAGCGGGGAGGCCGGTCTTGTCGAAGACCGAGATCAGGGCCCTCACGGCCGCAGCATGTCCTTGATCGTCTCCGGGTACAACTTCCGCTCCACCGCCTTGATGCGCTCGTGCAGGGTGCTCACCGTGTCGTCGGGCCTCACGGGCACCGCCGCTTGGGCCAGGATGGGCCCGGCGTCCACCTCCAGCGTGGCCACGTGGACCGTGCAGCCGGTCACCTTCACGCCCGCCACCAGCGCCTCCTCCACGGCGTGCCATCCGGGGAAGGCAGGTAGGAGGGCAGGGTGAGTGTTCACGATCCGCCCCGCATAGGCATCGAACATGGGCTTCTCCAGCACCGTGCCGAAGCCGGCCATGGCCACCAGCTCCACGCCATAGGGCGCCAAGGCGTCGATGACGCGATGCGTGTACTCGACTCGATCGAAGTCGGCGCCGAAGCTGTGACGCTCCACCACCTCCACGGCGATGCCGGCGGGCTCGGCCACCTCGATGGCCCCGCAGGTACGGTCGACGACGACCACTCCGACGTCGATGCCGGCCTCGATGATGGCCGCCAGGATGGTCCCGCTGCCCGATGCCAGCACCCCGATGCCCACTCCCGAACGCTAACCCAGCGAGTCGGGACTGCTGCGTTTCTCCTTCACGATGCGGTTGACCCGTTCGCACTCCTGGACGAGTGCGTCCAGCGACGCCGGACCGGCCGGGCTCCCGATGCCGTCGGCGAACTCCCTGACCCTGGCTCGTAGTGGCCCCCACCGCTCGTCCACGTTGGCGGCGGCCTCCGCATCTCGGCTGGCGGCGGCCAGGGCATCGTCCGACGGGCGCTGATCCTCGGCCACCGGCTCCAGGGCCGCGATGCAGGCATCCTGGGCTCGAACCGCGGCCTGCTCCTGCGGGGTGCGTCCCCCACATGGAGAGCCGGCGAGGGCCAGGAGCACGAGTGCGAGCACCACCACCCCGGCCTTCGTCGCCACTCGGGGCAACCTACAGCGGCGGGTCGACGCAACCCGAGCTGCCGCCTCCCGGTCCAGCCGGCTCGTTCCGAGGGTAGGGCGTGACGTAGCCGGATCCGGGATCGTCGGTGGTCAGGAAACGCAGGATCCCTCGGGCCACGGCCTCGCCTTCGGCCTTCTGCACGTCGGGGCGGGCCAGCAGCTCGGCTTCAGGAGGGTTGGAGATGAATGCCAGCTCGGCCAGCACGCTGGTCACCTCGCCGGTCTGGCGAAGGATGGCGTAGTAGTCCCCGCCCCTGGAGTTCTGACGGTACTTGGCGCCGGCGTCTCGGTCCCCCACCCAGGCCACCCGGTAGGCGGACAGCGCCTTTACCACCTCCTCGTAGATCAGCCCCGCCAGGCGCTTGGAGCCGGGCGACTGAACCTGGTAATAGGTCTCGCTGCCAGGGCCTGCCCGGGTCCCGTCGGGCTCGGAGTTGTGGTGGACGGACACGAAGGCGCGGGGACGCAAGGCCAGGGCCACTCGGGCCCGGGTGTCGAGCGTCACGCGGTAGTCGCCGGTGCGGGTGAGCACCGTGGCCGTCCCCTGGGCTTCGAGGGCCGCCTTGGCGTGGCGGGCCACGGCCAGGTTCACGGCCTTCTCTCTGAGCCCGTTGGGTCCCAAGGCGCCCTCCTCGTTGCCCCCGTGGCCCACGTCGAGCACCACGGGTGCAGTGGTGACGGGTGTCCCACCCCTCACCACTGCCGTGTTGCCACAAGGAGTCTCGACGCGGTACCCCCCGCCCTCTCTGGCCCTCACGGGAAGGACCACTTCCCGGCTCGACACCACCACCTTGGCCTCCCCGTTGGCCTCGCCGTTGGACGGGCCTGGTGGAGGGGCTGGTGCCGGGACCGGTGCAGGATCAGGAGCGACGGTGGTGTCGGGGTTGGCGGCCACCGTGGTCGGTGCCGCTCCTTCACCGGAGTCACTCGAGCTGCATCCTGCGACCGCCATCACCGACCCCAGCAGGACGCCCACCCACCGACGTTTGACCAGTCCAACCCCCAACGACGTCGTCCCGTGATCAGACGTCGGCTACGACCCGGGCCATGAGCTCACCGGCCTCGGTGGGATTCAGCGCCACCTCGGCGCCTGCTTCCCGCAGGGCCGTCATCTTGGCCTTGGCCGTCCCCTTGGAGCCGGACACGATAGCGCCGGCGTGGCCCATCCTCCTACCCGCCGGGGCCGTGACCCCTGCCACGTAGGCGACCACCGGCTTGGTCATCCCCACCGCCAGGAAGTCCGCGGCCTCCTCCTCGGCCGTGCCACCGATCTCGCCGAGGATCATCACCGCCTTGGTGTCGGGGTCGGCCTCGAAGGCGCGGAGGCAGTCGACGAAGCTGGTCCCGGGGATGGGGTCACCACCGATGCCGACGCAGGTGGTGACGCCGATGTCCTTCTCCTTCAGCTCGTACAGGGCCTGGTAGGTGAGGGTGCCCGAACGGCTCACGATCCCCACTGGCCCGCCGCCCTTGGCGATCTCGCCGGCGGTGATGCCGATGTTGCACTGGCCCGGAGTGATCACGCCCGGGCAGTTGGGGCCGAGCAGCCGGGTGCCGGGGTGGTGGCGCTTCAACAGGTTGTAGAAGCGGGCCTGGTCGTGGGCGGGCACGCCCTCGGTGATCACCACCACCAACTCCGTGCCCGCTGCCGCTGCCTCCAGGACGGCACCGGGCACGGCGGGAGCGGGCACGAAGATGCACGATGCGTTGGCGCCGGTGGCCTCACGAGCGTCGCCGACCGTGGCGAACACGGGGATGCCCTCGACGTCGGTGCCCGCCTTCCTCGGGTTGGTTCCCGCCACCACCTGGGTGCCGTAGTCCCGGTTGCGCAGGCCGTAGAAGCGGCCCTGGCTGCCCGTGAGACCCTGCACCACCAGCCGCGTGTCGGCATCCACGAAGATGCTCACGTCTCGACCGCCTCCGGCGGTCGGCCGTGAGCCACGGCTGCTCTACCCTTTGGTTCGCTCGCCTCCGGCTCGCTCACGTCACGACCGCTCCATGGCCAGCTCCACGGCCTTGCGGGCTCCGTCGAGCATGGTTGCCTGGCTGACGAGGCGCTCGGACTCGTGCTCGGCCAGGATGGCCCTTCCCTGGACGGCGTTGGTGCCGTCGAGACGCACGACGATGGGCGAGGACAACTGCACCCGGCCCAGGGCCTCGACCACACCGTTGGCCACCTCCTCGCCCTTGGTGATGCCACCGAAGATGTTGATGAAGATGCACCGCACCTTGGGGTCCCTGTTGATCACCTCGAGAGCGCTGGCCATCACGGCCGCCTTGGCCCCTCCACCGATGTCGAGGAAGTTGGCCGGTCTGCCACCAACCTGGTGAACGACATCGAGGGTACTCATGGCCAGCCCAGCCCCGTTGGCGATGATGCCCACGTTGCCGTCGAGGCCCACGTATTGGAGCCCGCGCTCCTCCGCCAACCGCTCCCGCTCGTCGAGCACCCGGGTCCCCTCGAACTCGACCCACTCCGGGTGGCGGAAGGCGGCGCTGTCGTCGAGGGTGACCTTGGCGTCGAGAGCCAGGAGGCTGCCGTCGGCCGTGAGCACGAGGGGGTTGACCTCCACCAGGTCGGCGTCACCCTCGGTGTAGCAGCGGTAGAGGGCGGACAGCACGTCGACGGCGCCCGGCGCGGCGTCACCACCCAGGCCGGCTCGCTCAACCCAGTCCGCGCATGCGGCTCGGTCCAGGCCGTCGACGGGGTCGACGCCCAACCGGGCGATGGCGCCAGGCGTCTCGGCCGCCACCTCCTCGATGTCCATGCCGCCTTCGGACGACAGCAGGCCCAGGTCGAGCTTGGCGGAGCGGTCGAGGGTGAACGAGGCGTAGTACTCGCGCCGGATCTCGGAAGCCTTCTCGACCAGCAGCCGCCTCACCACGTGGCCCCTGATGTCCATGCCCAGGATGTCGCCGGCGTGCGAGCGGACCTCGGAGGCGTCGGCGGCCAGCTTGATGCCCCCAGCCTTGCCTCGTCCCCCCACCTGCACCTGGGCCTTTACGACGGCGGGGTACCCGGCCTCGTCGGCTCGGGCCACTGCCTGCTCCACCGTCTCGGCCACACCGCCGAGGGACACTGGAACGCCGAAGCGGGCGAAGTAGCGCTTTCCCTGGTACTCGAAGAGGTCCACCGGGCCGAGCGTAGAGCTACTGGAGCGCCCCAAGGGACCGGCGGTTCTGGCCCGCGATGCAGGATGGACCCGTGAACGCCGCTCGGCGCCCGTTCAATCGGCGCCCACCAGACCGGGCCCGGCTCATCGTCGCCGGGTCACTTCTGGCTTTGGCGTTCACGGGCGTGCTGCTGTTCTTCGTCGTCCGCTTTGCGTCCCAGAACCCCGACCAGGCCAACCTGGGAGGGCGCGTGTTCAGGGTGGGTGACGCCGCTCGGCTGGCCCGAGAGATCGACTCCGGGGGCCCATTCCTCTTCAAGGACCCGCTCAACCGGGAGCGGGAGGTGTACGTGCAGCACGTCGGTGGCGATCCCAACGCCGGCTGGTCGGCCATTCGAGCCTACGCCTCCCGGGAGACGGTCGAGTGCCTGTTGCGCTGGGACCCTGGCTCAGAGCGCTTCGTCGACCCGTGCACCGCACAGAGCTTTCCCGCCACGGGCGAGGGTCTCATCACCTATCCCGCTCAGGTGGACAGAGGCGTGGTCAGCGTGGACCTCCGGACTTCCCGGCCATGACCGTTCCGGGCTGTACTCAGGTGGCCGTCCGGACTCAGGTGGCCGTCCGGCGCAGTTGACGGGACTCCCAGCGAGCTGCCAGGTCCGCGGCCAGACCACCCACTCCGATGCAGCAGGCAAGGTCGAGCGGGGCCCGCATGCGTGGAGCGGCCACTGTCACCGCGCTCAGGACAGTGAACACCAAGGCAGCCAGGACCAGCGGCCCGATACCTGGACGGTCTCGCAGCATCCAGAGTCCGACCACGCCGGCGACGAGGACGTACCAGGCAAAGGGCACGCTCCATGCCTGGAGCTCCACATTGCGACCGTCGTTGACCACGGCCACGTCGTTGCGGCCCGGTTCGGGCTCGAGGATGTTCTGAAGACCCCCCGGCGCGATCCGGACAACGTGGAAGGGGTCTCTGCGCAGCTCGGCCAGAGCATGGCGTCGGAAGGCGGCGTCCAGCTTGGCCTCGTTCCTGATCCCGGCTCGCATCCGAGCAAAGCGAGGATCGAAGAATCCGTCGACAAAGCCGCCGGACGCCTTGGACTCGGGTGAGTAGACGGCGTTGAGATTGAAACCGTTAGACGTCACCAGCACCGGGGCGCCCAGGCGGACCCAGTTCCTGACGAGCCAGGGCGTGACGACCAGGACCGCGCATACGAAGAAGTACGAGGCGCGCCTCCAGTCCAGCCGCCACACGATCCACACCGTCAGGACGATGAAGAAGAACTGGGCGCTGGGCCGGGTGAGCAGGAGGAGGCCACTGGTGACACCTGCCCATACGGCCCGGCCGTCCACCAGCAGCAGCACGGTCGCGGCCAATAGGAGCAACCCCAGCGGCTCGCTGAGCGGCAGGCCGTCGTTGAACACCAGCGGCGGGTACACGGCGGCAAGCAGCCCCGTCACGACGCCGGCTCTTCCGCCCGCCAGACGCCACGCCAGCAGCGAGGCCAGCACGACGACTCCGGTGCCCAAGGCCACGTTGAGGATCTGGGCCGCTCCCAGCTTGGGGCCGGTGACGGCGTAAACACCGCCCAGCAGGAGCGGATAGAGCGGCGGCCTGAAGGCCGTGGCGTGGGGAAAGCCGAAAGGGAACCGGTGGACCATGCCCCGGCCGTCTCCCACTGCGGCCGCCAGCGAGTGATAGTGCAGGGCATCGCTGACGGGGGCGTAGTCCCCTAGCACGAGGATCACGTAGAGCACCCGCACCACCAGGGCGCCCAGGCCCACCACCAGAAGCCAGCGGAGACGCCGCTCCGGGTTCGGAAGCAGGCCGCCAGGGCGGGCGTGGGCCAGAACCCACTGCGCCGCCGAGCTGAGCATGGCCCGGCCGCGCTGCAGTCTCACCATCGTCGATCACGCTACCGGCGGCCATGGTTCGACGACCGTCGAAGCGAGGTGGCTCGACGCTTTGGTGGCTTTGAACCACGCTGATGGTCGTCATGGAGTCCCCGCCCCGGCGCTACGAAGGACAGACGGGCAGGGCGCCGCCACTGGGTGGCACCGATCTGGACCGCCTGCGAGCACGGATCACCGCTCTGGAATCCCAGTTCTGGCGTCCAGCCCGGCAACCGGAGGTGCCCACGGAGGTCACTCGCCGGCAGGTTCGAGGCGCGCCGTGGCGGAGAGAGGTGGCCGGGCTGGTCATTGCCTTCGTGATGACCAGAGCGGTGCTCATCGTCATCGGGCTGATCTCGCGGGACCTCACACCCGGACCGGTGGTGCACCCCCAACCGCTCGGCGTGGGCTCCTCGTACTCGAGCTTGCCCTTCCTCGACCTGTGGGGCCAGTGGGACACATCGTGGTACCTCAGCATCGCCGAGCACGGCTACAAGTCGTTTCCCCTGCAAGGCCCGTTCCCGAACTACGCCTTCTTCCCGCTCTATCCCTTCCTCGCCCGATGGGTGGGATGGTTCGTCGGGGGGTCGTTCATCGGCGGCCTGGTGGTATCCAATGCCGCTTTCCTCGTGGCCTGCGTGTTCCTGTACCGGCTCGTGAAGCTGGACGACGAGGCAGGTACGGCGAGGAGAGCGGTGAAGTACCTCTTCGCGGCGCCGGGCGCGTTCCTCTTCTCGGCCATGCTCACCGAGTCCCTCTTCCTGGCCCTGGTCGTGATGTGCTTCTACTTCGCCCGCACCAGGCGGTGGTGGGCGGTAGGCGTGCTCGGGTTCTTCCTGGCGCTGAGCCGCGCTCCCGGCGTCCTGGTCGTGGTCCCTCTGCTGTGGATGTACCTCGAAGAGCGGGACCGCTCCCTCCGCAAGGTACGGCCCGACATGCTCTGGTTCGCCGGCTTCCCGGCCGGCCTGCTGGTGTTCATGGGCGTCAACGAGGCGTTGACCGGGGACGGGTTGGCCTTCACCAGGGTCCAGGTCACGGCCTGGGGCCACCGTCTCCAGGACCCCCTCTCGGCGGTGTGGCGCAACATCTCGGGGGACAACGCCATCTGGCGCTTCAACGGCTGGTACCTGATAGTCGTCCTGGCCCTGACCCTCGTCGTCGTCAGGAGGTTCGGCACCGCTTACCTGTTGTTCGTGCTCGTATCGGTTCTCCCTCCCATCTCCTACGGCGTCTGGTACTCGATGGTCCGCTACACCGTCGTGATCTTCCCCTTGTACATCGTTGCCGCCCGTGTCGCCGGTTCGAGACCCAATGTCGACCGCTCCCTCACCATGGCCTCGGCCCTGCTCCAGGGGTTCTTGATGACCCAATGGGCCAACAACGGCTCGTTCGTGATCTGAAGCGCCGGAACCCACGCGGTCCGGGAGCGTCCGACAGGTCCCGTCCAGGGTCGGCGGGAACCCGGGTCAGAAGTGGTTGGCGACGATCCAGGCGTACGAGTGGACGGCTGAGGTCAGGATGAGCGCCGCACCGATGCCCGCCTTGTTGGCAAAGGCGTCGGCCCGAGCGAAGTTGTACCAGAACAGGATGGCCAGGGGGAGCGCGGCGGGGGCATAGAGGTTCCAGTCGTTGTACACGCCCAGGTCGGCCCGCCAGGTGAAGACGTAGCCCACGAGCACGCTGGCGGCGAGCAGCATGAAGACGTTGAACGAGTCGAGGGGGACCCGCCGGTAGGCGATCAGGGGAAGGAAGCACAGCGTGGGCGGGAAGAGGAGCAGGAGCAGGCTCGTGATCTGACCGTGGTAGGCCAGGTCGGGGGCGGCAAAACGTTGGAGCTTGCCCGCCTGCCCGAAGGCGTTGCTGGTGAGGATCACCTCGAAGGGCAGGCCGTGGAAGTGGAAGTAGGTGACCACGGCCACGGGTATGGCGACGAGGGTCATGGCCGCCCCGGCGACAGCCAGCCACTGCCGCCGCCGCAGGGCCACGACGTAGAGGAAGGCCAGGCTGGGCAGCAGAAAGGCGGCCAACAGGTGAAAGCAGATGGCAAGGGCCAGGACCGCGCTGGAAAGGAGGAGGCTGGTCCTGCCCTCGAGGTAGAGGTAGCCGGCGACGAAGTACCCGAGCATGAGCAACGTGACCAGGGTGTAGTTCTCCACGTCTCCGAAGAAGAGCTGCATGAAGCCGGCTGACCCGGTCCCGAGCACGAGGAGGATCCAGCGCTTCTCCCCGAGAAGGGCCCGGCTGAAGACGAGCAGCAGCACCACGAACACACCACCGGCGAGGGACGAGAGGAACTGGTACGAGTACTCCACCGACCAGCCGAACGCCCGGCTCGTGTGGTACCAGAAGCGAGAGTGGACGTAGAGCTCCAGGATCTCGTCATGGGTCACGCTGGCGCCTCTCACCGGTACGTCGGCGTGGAACTTGGCCGCGAAGGCCATCCCGTCGGGGTTGATGAACTGGTTCCTGAGCCCGAGGAACCAGATGAAGCTGTAGGCCCCGCCGCCAACGGTCAGCAGGATCTTGGTGCCCAACCCGAGTCTCTCCATGGTGGCCAGAGCGTCATTGAGACGAGGTGCCAGGCGGTGCCAGGGAAGGCGAAGGACGACGAGGACCACCACAGGGAGAAGGAGGGCGAACGGTCCCAGCGGCCGAAGCTGGTCCAGACCGAAGAGCATCCTGTCGACGGTTGCAGAGCGGGCCCTCACGCTGGCGGGCAGTACTGCACCGGCGGCGTAGAGAACGGCCAGAAGGAGAACCAGGCCACCCCAGCAGGCCGTCTCCCGCCGACGCCTCGTGTCGGCGCCGGGCGTTGCCCTGCCTTCCCCGCTCCCGACCCCGGCCACTCACGGGAAGCTATCGGCTGCCCCGAGTCAGGCCCGGGTCGTCGGCTGAGACGCCCTCGAGGACTGGGCCAAGTCCACACGGCACACCCACCTCATGGACAGGTACTCCCCTGACCTTCACCCAGCCGCCACTCGGGCGTCTACTGGCGGCAACCTCGATGCAAAGCCGGACTCCTACGTTCGGCTCATGACCTCAATCCATCAACGCACTTCGACGAGCGCTACGAAGGGCACCGCCCTCCGGTGGGTGGCCGGCTTGGCCATGGCCGCCATCTTGACTGGCGCCAACCCCGCCAGTCCCGCCGGCGCCGCTCCGACCCGAGCCAACGGCCCCAAGCCCAAGCAGGACGCGATGCTGGTGATCGGCCACCGCGGTGCCAGCGGCTATGTGCCCGAGCACACCCTGGCCGCCTACCAGCTGGCCATCGAGCAGTGCGCCGACTTCATCGAGCCCGACCTCGTGTCGACGAAGGACGGCGTTCTCGTGGCCCGGCACGAGAACGAGATCAGCGGCACCACAGACGTGGCCCAGCATCCGGAGTTCGCCGACCGCTACACGACCAAGACCATCGACGGCGTGGCCATCAGCGGGTGGTTCACGGAGGACTTCACGCTGGCTGAGCTGAAGACGCTGAGGGCGGTCGAGCGCATCCCGAGCGTTCGCCCGCAGAACGCCGCCTACAACGGCCAGTTCGAGATCCCGACCCTGCAGGAGGTGATCGACCTGGCCCGGTCGTCACGCACCTGCGACGGCAACGTGGTCGGCATCTACCCCGAGACCAAGCACCCGTCGTACTTCGACTCCATCGGGCTGTCGATGGAGGAGGAGCTGATCCGAGTCCTCCACGCCAACCACTACCGTGGCCCCCGGGCGGCGGTGTTCATCCAGAGCTTCGAGGTCGCCAACCTCCAAGACCTGGCCAGGATGACCAAGCTCCCGCTCGTGCAGCTGATCAACTGCAGCGGCCGGCCCGCCGACTTTGCCGCCGCCGGCGACGACCGGACCTATGCCGACCTGGTGACGCCGCAAGGGCTGGCCTTCGTGGCCAGCTACGCCGACGGCATCGGCGCCTGCAAGGACGTGCTCATCCCAAGGAACCCCGACGGCACGCTCGGCGAGCCGTCCCCGGTGATCGACGACGCCCACGAGGCCGGCCTGCTCGTCCACGGCTGGACCTTCCGCCGCGAGAACCGCTTCCTCCCCCGCGACTACCGCCGCGGCAGCGATCCGAACGCCCCCGGCGACATGGTCGGCGAGGTGCGGGCCTTCCTGGTGGCGGGGATGGACGGCTTCTTCACCGACAACCCCGACCTGGGAGCCCAGGCCGGCGAACGTTTCGCCGACCCGGGGCCTAAGTCGGCCCCCAAGGCCAAGCGGGGGTGAGCCAGGGGGGCGGCGAGGAGTGTGCCTACGTCTCCATTCCTCAGATGCCGAGAAGCCCCCGCACGTAGGCCGCCTGCCCGGCGTGCTGCAGGCTGTCGTCGGCGATGCTGACCAGCCGCACGCCCAGCGTCACCGGTGGATCCCAGCTCCGGTCCACGATGCGGTCGAGATCAGCGGGGACGAGGTCCTCCAGCATGGTGCGGGTGCGGGCGTCGACGGCGTCGAGGTACTCCAGAAGCACCTCCGGCCGCTCAGGTCGGACGGCTGCCACCTCCTCGGCGGAGTGGCCGTAGCCGGTGTTCGAGGGATCCGGGTCGAGCCCGAAGCGGCCCGCCCAATCGCCACCGACCCACAGCTGATCGGCGTCGAGGAGCTCGGCGACGTGGTAGTCCTGGACTCGGGCGAGGTGCCACACCAGCCACGCCATGGTGTTGGCGCCCGGCGCCGGCGGTTCGCTCAGCCGGTCGAGATCGACGCCGTCGATCGCGCCCCGCGCCAACGGTGGGATGCGGCCGTAGAGCTCGATGAGCAGCGCGGCGACGTCCACGGGCGCCATTCCATCACGAACGCGCCCGCCGGTGTCTCCGATCGCCGCACGACAGCCACCAGGTGCCTACTGGTGCACGGGCGGCCTGTGCCCGCGGAACACCTGCCGTGGTGTTCGGTCCTCGGTTGTCTGCTCCGTGACCGCGCTGGCTTCGAATCCGGCCTCGGAGAGGAGCCGGAGCCAGACGTCGGCACCGAACAAACCCCGCCGGTGTGTCTCGTGCACGGCTTGGACCGAACCGTCAGGGCTACGGAGCAGGAAGGCGTACTCGGCCAGCGCCCAGGTGTCGTCCGGGCTCGGATCCCACACCCACTCGAGATAGCGCACCCCCCGGCCACTGGCATCGTCGGTCCCACCGTGATCGCTCGCGGTCTCGAAGGTCTCCGTCGTGGAGTCGGGAACGAAGACGGCGATGCCGCCTGGGCTGCAGTGGACGAAAGCAGTCTCCATCGCCTGGCGCAGGTCCGCCTCGCTGGTCATGTAGCCGACGGCGTCGTGGACGAAGACGGCATCGAAGCGGCGGCCGAGCCGCACGCTGCGCATGTCGCCCTGGTGGTGCGCGCACTCCGGGTTGAGCCGCCGGGACACGTCGAGCATCTTCTCCGAGAGGTCGACGAGGGTCATGGCGAAGCGGGCCTTGAGGTGGGCGGCGTTGTTACCCCCGCCGCTTCCGAGCTCGAGGACCTCCTTCACCGGGATCACTGCCGAGGTGAGGACCGTCGCCGCGAACGCCGCCTCCTCGGCGTAATCCTCAGGGGGTGAGATCAGCGGCCACCACACGGCAAGATCCCCATAGAAGCGCTGATGGGCTTCGTCCTCCGCCACGAGGACCATCTTGTCTTCTGTCAGGGGATGCTTGTCAGCCGCCCTGCCACATCCCGTAAGCCCGCTCGGGACCGAGGCGCACTACCAGGCGGCCGTCCTCCACCATGGAGCGGCGGTACTCGTCCCAGTCCGGGTGTTCACCCTGCAGCGAGCGGTACAGCTCCACCAGCTCGTCAACCACGGCATCGTCTGGCGCCGCCGCCACCTCGCTGAGCTCAGCTGCCCCTTCGAGCACGAGATACGCCCAGCCGTCCTGGCGACCCACGTACAGCGACGCCCGATGGTCGCGACGAAGGTTCGCCGTCTTGGCTCGACTGTCAGTGACGGAAATGCGGGCCACGCCGTTAGCGACGACGTACATGACGTTGGACAGCTGTGGGCGACCATCGTGCTTGAGAGTCACCAACACGCCCAGCTTCTGGGCGCCGGCCAGTTGGAGGGCGCGCGTCAGGTCCATGCAGCCAGCAACGCCCTACGCCACGCCAACCTTCCCACCCCCTTCCTTTGGACCGTCGGCGCCGAGCACTTCCTCTCATTGGCGACCCCGGTCATGGCGGCGACGGGCTGGTTGTGGGAGGCGACGGCGGTGTCCTCGATGCCGGCGAAGGGATCGAGGTGCTGGTAAGGGGCGGCTGGGTGGTCGACTGCTGGGGGCTGGTGGTGGTCGTCGGCTGTGACGCGCGCGTCGAGGGAGTCGGCTCAGCAGTCGTGCTCGTCGGGCGGGGTGCGGTCGTCGGTACTGGAGCCGGCAATGGGGAGGCCGGAACGTACACCTGACCAGGGGCCGGCGCCGGGCGCACCTCGAGGTACAGGACGAGCACAGCGACGAAGGCTGCCGCCAGCGCCACGGTGGAGCGTCGAGCCCGGACGGGACCGATCACGCTCGGGGACTGGGCGGCGTGAAGCCCGCGGTACGGAGGGCGCCGATGGCACGGCGGCGCAGCTCGCGGCTGACCTCCTGGGCGCGCGCCGGAAGAGTGCGGGCCACCATCCGCAGGTTGGCGTAACCCACCTCGATCGACTCCACGCCGGCCAGAGTGGGGGTTTCGAGGAGCAGCCCCGACCACCCCTCGTCGGCGGCCATGTCGCTTCCCACCTGGCGCAGCACGTTGGCGGCCTCGTCGATGTCGGCCTCCAGCTCCACCGGGACGTCAACGGTGACCCGCGACCAGTCCCGGGAGCGGTTCATGACCTGGACGATGGCGCCATTGGGGATGACCACCAGCTCGCCGCTCGTCGTGCGCAACTGCGTGGTGCGCAGGCTGATGGCCTCCACGGTGCCAGCGGCGGTGAGTTGATTGGGCTGGGCTATGTGAACGGTGTCTCCCACGCCGTACTGGTCCTCGGAGAGGAGAAAGAATCCGGAGAGCATGTCGCCGACCACCCGCTGGGCGCCGAAACCGATGGCCAGCCCTGCGATGGTGGCCGGCGCCACCAGGCTGGTCACGGGGACTCGTAGGCGCAGGAGAATCATGAAGACGGTGACGAACCACAAGAGCCCCACCGCGGCTCGCTCGAGGGCTTGGATCAGCGCCCGCCGTCGCTTGTCCCGTTCGTCGATGGGCACACCAGCTTCTACGGCTGCGGAGGCGGCGGCCGCGGCCCCAGAGGAGAACCGCCCTGCCAGCCAGTGAACGAAGCGGGCCGCGAGGACCGCACCGATGGCGAGAAGGACGATCTGCAGGCCATCGCTGCGCGCCCAGCGCGAGAGATCGTCCAGGTTCACGACCTCAGGCCTTCTCGAGGGGAGCCAAGGCCAGCAGCAGGCGCTTCTCACCCATGTCGGGGAAGCGAACCACAGCCTCCGCCCTGTCGCCACCTCCGAGGATCTCGAGCACCACCCCCTCGCCCCACTTGGCGTGCACGACGTCGTCGCCTACCCGCAGACCGAGCTTCTCGGCACCGCTGGTGCCAGCGCGACCTGCCGCCGGCGCGCGCAGCGCCGCCTCGACCACGCGTCCCCGGTGGGTCCCGGAGCTGGACGAGACCCGGCGGCGGGCTCCCTCGG
>JALZKD010000172.1 GCA_030859405.1 Actinomycetota bacterium
CTGGACCCGGCCCGTGCGCACGCGGGTCAGCAGCCGGCTCCTGGCCCCCGTCGGCCTTCCAGCCGGCGGCTTCCTCCTGGCCGCCGTCATCGCCGTGAGCCTGTCCAGGCTGCTGCTGGCCATCTCCAAGGAAGCGGCCACGCTGGTGGGGATCGGCGTGGCGCTCTCGATCCTCCTCGCCTGCGCCTGGGTGGCGTCCCGGCCCCGGCTCGGCTCCTCGGTACTGGTGGCTCTGTCCGTGCTGGCGGCGGCGTCCGTGCTGGGGGCGGGCATCGCCGGGGCCCTCGGCGGAGAGCGACACTTCGAGCACCATGAGCCCGAGGAGAAGCCCCTCACCATCTCGGCCCAGAACCTCGAGTTCAGCCAGGACACCATCGCCGTACCGGCCGGCAAGGAGGTCGTCCTCGAGTTCGTCAACCACGACGAGGTCTTCCACAACGTGGCCGTCTACGACGGGACCGGCCCTGACGCCAAGCCCGTCTTCAACGGTGAGGGATTCCCGGGCGAGGGTGAGAGAAGCTACGAGTTCCAAGCGCCGCCTCCGGGCACGTACACCTTCATCTGCGACTTCCACCCCAACATGAAGGGACAACTCATCAGCGGGGGCCAGTCCTGATGGCCCTTGTCCGGGGGCTGCTAACCAGATTCGACCCGCGCCGAGGGCGGCGGTTCGGCGCCGTCTGGGGCGCGGCGGCTGCCGGCCTGCTGCTGGTGGCCTGCGGCGATCAACGCCTCACCCAGAACACCCTCGACCCCGAGGGCCCGGTGGCTCGAAAGCTCGACAACCTGATCAACCCCGTCTTCCTCGTCGCCGGCGTGGTGTTCGTGCTGGTGCAGGGACTGGTCCTCTACTCCGCCATTCGCTTCCGTCGCCGCTCCGAAGACGAGGCGCCACGCCAGGTCCACGGGAACGCCAAGATGGAGCTGGGCTGGACCATCGCCCCGGCGGTGGTCCTGCTCCTCGTGTCGATTCCCACCGTGGCCGTCATCGCCGACATCAACCGCAAGCCCGAGGGCGCTGACGTCGTCAACGTCAACGTCATCGGCCATCAGTGGTGGTGGGAGTTCGAGTATCCCGACCGAGGGGTGGTGACCGCCAACGAGTTGCACATCCCCGCCGGCAGGCCCGTCAACCTCAAGCTCACCTCCACGGACGTGATCCACAGCTTCTGGCCCCCGAAGCTGGCCGGCAAGCTCGATGTCGTCCCCGGCAAGGTCAACTTCATGACCGTCGAGGCGGACGAGCCGGGGACCTACTTCGGCCAGTGCGCCGAGTTCTGCGGTGTGTCACACGCCGACATGCGCTTACGCGTCGTGGCCCACACCTCGGACGCCTTCGACGAGTGGGTGAGGACGAACGCTGCTCCCGCCGAGCGCCCGGTCACCGGGGAGGCGGCGGAGGGGGCGACCATGTTCCGCCAGAAGGGCTGCGCCAGCTGCCACACGGTCAAGGGCTTCGCGGCCGGCCAGGTGGGCCCCGACCTCACCCACCTCGGGCAGCGGAAGGTGTTCGCCGGCGCCACCTTCGAGCTCAACGACCAGAACCTGCGGCTGTGGTTGCGGGACCCGCCGGCCGAGAAGCCGGGCTCACGCATGCCCAACCTCGAACTGAGCGAGGATGAGATCACCAAACTCATCGCCTACCTCGACACCCTGGAATGACCGGAGCCTTCCCATGAGCCCTTCGCCGATGCCTTCCCGACCATGACCACCGTCCTCGAACCCCCCGTCCCGGCCGCGCCCACCACCTCGGATGCCGAGGACACCGGTCTCCTGCGGCGACCCACCGAGCCTCGGGGTGTGTGGTCGTGGATCACGACCGTGGACCACAAGCGGATCGGCATCCTCTACGGGGTCACCGCATTCATCTTCTTCCTGGCCGGAGGGATCGAAGCCCTCCTGCTCCGTCTCCAGCTGGCCCAGCCCAACGGCACCGTCCTCGGGGCCCAGGCTTACAACGAGGTCTTCACGATGCACGGCACCACGATGGTCTTCCTCGTCGTCATGCCGTTGTCGGCCGCTTTCTTCAACTTCGCCATGCCGCTGCAGATCGGCGCCCGGGACGTAGCCTTCCCGCGCCTCAACGCCTTCAGCTACTGGGCCTTCCTGTTGGGAGGGCTGTTCCTGTACTCGAGCTTCCTGCTCGGAGGCGCCCCCGACGGCGGCTGGTTCGGGTACGCACCCAACACCAGCATCACCTTCTCACCCGGCCAAGGCATCGATTTCTGGATATATGGGCTGCAGATCCTGGGGATCGCATCCACCGTGAGCGCCGTCAACTTCATCGTGACCATGCTCAACATGCGAGCCCCCGGGATGACGCTCATGCGCATGCCCATCTTCTCGTGGATGACGCTGATCTCGTCGTTCCTGATCCTCTTCGCCATGCCGGTGATCACCATCGCCCTGTTCCTCCTCTCCTTCGACCGGAACTTCGGCGCCAACTTCTTCAACCCAGCGGCCGGCGGTGATCCCGTGCTGTGGCAGCACCTGTTCTGGATCTTCGGCCACCCCGAGGTGTACATCCTCATCCTGCCGGCCATGGGCATGGTGTCGGAGATACTGCCCGTGTTCTCCCGCAAGCCCCTGTTCGGTTACCCGGTGATGGTCTTCTCGGGCATCGCCATCGGCTTCATGGGCTGGGGGGTGTGGGTCCATCACATGTTCGCGGTCGGTCTGGGACCGGTGGCAGTGAGCGCCTTCTCCCTGTCCACCATGTTCATCGCCGTCCCCACGGGCGTGAAGATCTTCAACTGGATCGCCACCACCTGGAGGGGATCGCTCAAGTTCTCGACACCGATGCTCTTCGCCATGGGCTTCGTGGCCATGTTCACCATCGGTGGGCTCTCCGGCGTCACCCATGCGGTGTCGCCCCACGACCGCCAGCAGACCGACACCTACTACGTGGTGGCCCACTTCCACTACGTGCTGTTCGGCGGCGCCCTGTTCGGGATCATGGGGGGCATCTACTACTGGTGGCCCAAGGTCTTCGGGTTCATGCTCAACGAGCGACTGGGAAAGCTCAACTTCTGGACCTGGTTCCTGGGCTTCAACCTGGCCTTCGGGCCCATGCACATCCTCGGCCTCCAGGGCATGCCGCGGCGGATCTACACCTACGACGAGAGTCTGGGCCTCGACCTCTGGAACATGGTGTCCACTGTGGGGGCGTTCGTCATCGCCTTCTCGGTGGCGGTGTTCATGTTCAACGTGCGGCGATCGCACAAGCGCCAAGTTCGGGCTCCCGCTGATCCAT
>JALZKD010000173.1 GCA_030859405.1 Actinomycetota bacterium
GGAGGTTGAGGTAGTCGCGCTGATAGAAGAGCTTTATCTTGATGTCGGGGTACAGCTCACGAAGTCGTCGGGCCTTGCGGTTCTTCTTGGTCACCAGCTTCTGGTTCAGGGTGGTGATCTCGATGAACAGGTCGTAGGCGGGGAGATAGAAGTCCGGGCGGAAGGCCTGCACCGGCTTGTGCTCCTTGTCCCACTCGAGTGCGAACTCCCGAGGCTCGTACTCCCACGTGATGCCGTAGAAGTCGAGCAGCTTGGCGAACTGCCGCTCCGAGTTGTGAGCGAAGCGGATCTGCTGGTGAGGCAGCTCCTGCTGGTCCAGGGCTACACCCCGCCGCCAGTATGAGCCAGGCCGCCTTGGCCATGGGCGGGGTCACCGCCCTGGGGGATGCCGGGGCGGCCTCGTTCAACCGTGGGAGGGGCCAGCTCGTGAATGGCAGCGTCGAGCTCCTCCACCACACCAGCCAGAGCCACGATGTTGAGCACGCCCTGGCCCCCCTGCAACAGGTCGATGATCTCCTCCCCCGAGCGAGCCAGCACCGACTGGCTCCCGTTCAGGACCAGGTTGGCGCTGGCCACGTCCTCCCCACTGCTGCGGAGGACCTCGATGGCCCGGCGGGCCGACTGAAGGGAGACGCCGGCATCGAGCAGGCGCTTGATGACCTTGAGCTCCAACAGGTCACGGTACGAGTACCGGCGCTGGGTGCCGCTTCCCTTGGCCTCGCTGATCGATGGCCGCAAGAGGCTGGTGCGGGCCCAGTAGTCGAGTTGGCGATAGCTGATCCCCACCAGGGAGCAGACCTGTGGCCCCCGGTATCCCTCTTCGGGCCCGCCGTCCGGCCCACTCTTTGGCCCCCTCTGTGCCATGGGGAAGTGCCTCCTTTGTCGGTGCAACACCTCGGGTTCACACCGAGGGAATTACAACAGTGTGAACAAAGAGTACGACCGTTTCCGGGAGAAGGTCAACAACCGTCGGGCAG
Organism: Actinomycetota bacterium; assembly: GCA_030859405.1. Taxonomy (GTDB): domain Bacteria; phylum Actinomycetota; class Acidimicrobiia; order Acidimicrobiales; genus YB1-3. The sequence goes on from JALZKD010000173.1 coordinate 978, forward strand.
GGGGGCCTAGAGCGACTATCCGCCGAAGTCCTCGGGGCGGACGCCCTCGATGAACTGCCGGAACTCCGACACGAGCTCGTCGGGCGCCGCCGCCTCGTCGTCGTCCTCGGTCTCCATCACCAGACCGGCCTCGTCGAGGAGGTCGTCCTCGGCGTAGATGGAGCTTCCGGTGCGGGCGGCCAGGGCGATGGCGTCGGACGGGCGGCTGGACACGACCTGGGACCGCTCCCCCAGGCGAAGGTGGAGCTCGGCGTAGTAGGTGCCCCCCCTGCCGTCCTCGGACATGCGCAGCTCGGTGATGACGACCCGCTCCAGGACAGCCCCGAGGGCTGCCAGGAGGTCGTGCATGAGGTCGTGGGTCATGGGCCTGGCGGTGGACACGCCCTGATGGGCGTAGGCGATGGCCGTGGCCTCGGGAGGGCCGATGAAGATCGGCAGCGTGCGCCGGGCGCCTTCGACCTCTTGCAGCAGCACCACCGGGTTGTTGGTCGGCAGCTCGACGCGGACTGCGGCCAGGCGCATCTCCACCATGGCCCAACCCTACCGTGCGTCGCCCGTCTCCACGAAGCCGTCCAGACCGGGCCAGACCGGCCAGAAGGCCCGGCAACTACGGCTGGTAGAAGGCGCTGGCGTAGACGCCGGGGTCAGCGCGAAGCGCTTGTACGTCGCCCACCGCCACCAGGTCCAAGTTGCGATAACCCTCGGCGTAGTCGAGGCCATAGCCGATGACGAACTCGTCGCCCACGGTGAAGCCGGTGAACCGCAGGTCGAGGGGAACGATGCGCCGGGCCGCCTTGTCGAGCAGCGTGCACACCTGCACCGAGCTGGGGGCTCGGCGAGCCAGCTCCCCCAGTACGTAGGTGACGGTGAGACCGGTGTCGACGATGTCCTCCACCAGCACCACGTGGCGGTCGGCGATGTCGACCTCCAGGTCCTTGATGATGCGGACACGGCCGGTTCCCTCGGCGTAGGAAGAGATGGCCAGGAACTCCAACTCGGGCAAGATGGTGAGGGAGCGAACGAGGTCGGCCAGGAACAAGACGCTGCCCTTCAGCACCGCCACCAGGAGCACGCCGTCGTCGTAGGCCTCGGAGATCTCCGCAGCCAGCCGCCGTACCCCGGCGTGGAGGTCCTCGCTGGGAATGAGGACCTGGGGAGGATTCGGGTGCCAGGACCCTTGAGGGTTCAACCGCCGATGAGGCCCTTGATGGCCTGGCGGAGCATGATCGTGCGCAGGCGCTCACCCAGATGGGACAGCTCCTCCAGCGTGTCCACGGCCCGTTGGCGGGCCTCGGGGTTGCGCTGCTTCAACAGGGGAACGATGACCTGCTGGAACAGACCGGACTCGCGCTCGGCTGAGTTCTTGTAGATCCGGAGGTGGCGTGGCTCGATCCCGAACCGGGCGAAACCGCCCATGAGCTCGGCCACCACCAGGCACTCCTCGTCGTAGTACACGACGTCGGCCACAAGCCGACCCACGATGAACCCGGCCCGCTCGAGGTCGCGTATGCGCTCCGGCGACTGCCCACTGGCGGTGGCCAGCTCCTCGAGGGTCAGGCTGGAACCGGAAAGGCCCGGCGACAGGTCGCTGAGGCCGAGCCTGGGCAGGGGTTCCCGCTGGACCACCACCCGGGCCCTCGGCTCGGCCGCCTTCTCGGGCTGGGACCCAGCCGGCGGCGCCGGCGGGCGCTGTGGCTCCTTCGGTTGTGTCTCGGTGGGCTGGACTGGGGTGCGCTCCGCCGAGGAATCGGTCGCCACCGGCACCGCCTCCGTTGCCGGCGACTCTTCCGGTCCGCTGTCTGCGCCCTCGCCACCATCGGAGGTGTCCTCGGGCGGGCCGAGAAGGCGGCCCTTGATGACCTTGAGGGGCAAGAAGTTCTCCCGCTGCTGGCGCAGGATCCAACGCAGCCTCTCGACGTCGGTCTGGTAGAACTTCCGGTATCCCGAAGGGGTGCGCTCGGGATCGAGCAGCCCTTGGCTCTCGAGGAAGCGGATCTTGGAGATGGTGACGTCGGGGAACTCGGCCTGTAGGAGCGAGAGGACCTCACCGATCGACAGATAGGCCCGCTCCGCCATGGTGGGGGCTAGCGCCGGGCCGCGGGAACGGCCGGCACTAGGCCGCCCCGCCTGTCATGAAGACCAGCTTGAACTTGCCGATCTGAACCTCGTCGCCGTGGGCCAGGGGCGATTGCTCGATGCGCTCACGGTTGACGTAAGTGCCGTTCAACGAGCCGACGTCG
>JALZKD010000174.1 GCA_030859405.1 Actinomycetota bacterium
TCCCTCCAGGAGAGGAACCGGACCTAGACTCGCCTTCGTGGGCAGCATCGGTCCTCTCGAGGTCCTCGTCGTCTTGGTCGTCGCCCTGCTGGTCCTCGGCCCCGAGAAGCTCCCCGGCGCCGCCAGGTCCCTCGGTAGGGCCATAGGCGAGGTCCGCCGCTACACCACCGGTTTCCAAAACGAGATGCGGGACGCCTTCTCCGATCCCGAGGCGCCGGCGAGCGAGTCGTGGCCGGGCCAACCCTCGACAATCGAGCCGTCGACAGGCGAGCCGTCGACAATCGAGCCGTCGACAGGGGAGCCGTCGACAGGCGAGCCGTCGACAGGCGAGGCCATGCCCGCCGCCGAGGGCGCAACCGTCACCGAAGCGCCCGCCGAGCACGACAACGGCGACACCCCATCGTCCTAGGGAGTCGTCATCGCCCTCAAAGTAAAGAAGCGAGGCCTCCGCCGGCGCTCTCCGAACGAGGCGGCCATGTCCGTGGTCGAGCACCTAACCGAGCTGCGCAAGCGCCTGGTCATCTCCATCGCCGCGGTGGCGCTGGGCGCGGTGCTCGCCTTCGCTGTCTACAACCGGATCCTGGACTTCCTGATCGGTCCCTACTGCGAGCTCCCCTCCCCTCCCCGGCCTCAGGGTCCGTGCAGCCTGTTCATCACCGACCCCTTGGAGGGCTTCGCCACCCGGCTGAAGGTGGCCACCTGGACGGGGCTCTTCCTGGCGTCCCCGGTGGTCCTCTATCAGCTGTGGCGATTCATCACCCCGGGCCTGAACCCCAACGAGAAGCGCTATGCCGTTCCGTTCGTGGTGTCGTCGATAGCGCTCTTCTGCGTCGGTGTCTTCATCGCCAAGACCACCTTCCCGAGGGCCTTGGATTTCCTCGTGGGCGTGGGTGGGCCCGACATCACCGCCATCTTCAGCCCGTCCAAGTACCTGCGCCTCATCATCCTCATGGTCGTTGCCTTCGGGGTGGCGTTCGAGTTCCCGGTGCTCCTGGTCTTCCTGCAGCTCGCCGGCGTGCTGTCCAGCCGGCGGCTGGCGTCATGGCGCCGGCCCGCCATCGTGGTCATCGTGGTGGTCGCGGCCGTGATCACGCCGAGTCAGGACCCGTACTCCCTGCTGGCCATGGCCGTCCCCATGTACCTCTTCTACGAGGCGTCCATCCTCATCGGACGACTCCTCAGGCGCTGACCCGCGCCCGACGCCGCCGGTGAGCGCCCGGGAGCGGTTCCTGGCATCGCTCGGCTTCGAGCCCGACGGGTTCCAGGTGCGCGCCTTCGACGCCCTCGACGAAGGGCGGTCCGTGCTGGTGGCAGCCCCAACTGGTTCGGGCAAGACCGTTGTGGCCGAGTACGCCATCAGCCGAGCGTTGGCTGAGGGCCAGAAGGCCTTCTACACCACGCCTCTCAAGGCCCTGTCGAACCAGAAGTACGCCGACCTGGTGCGGGCTCACGGCGGTGCGCAGGTGGGCCTGCTCACCGGGGACAACAGTGTCAACGCCGAAGCGCCGATCGTGGTCATGACGACCGAGGTCCTCCGCAACATGATCTACGCCGGTTCCCCGGCCCTGGAGGGGCTGCGCTACGTCGTCCTGGACGAGGTCCACTACCTGCAGAACCCCTACCGCGGCGCGGTGTGGGAGGAGGTCATCATCCATACCGCTCCCGAGGTGGACCTGGTGTGCCTCTCGGCCACGGTGTCCAACGCCGAAGAGGTGGCCAGCTGGATCCAGACGGTGAGAGGCGCCACCACGGCCGTGATCGAGGAGCGCCGCCCGGTGAAGCTCCGCCACCTCTACCTGGTGGGGGACCGGGCCACGGACCAGCTGCGCCTGCTTCCCACCTTCGTGGACGGACGGCCCAATCCCAAGGCAGAGGCCCTGGACGGGCGCTCGGACCGAAGCTCCCACGGCCGGGGCCGGCCCCGAGGTGGACGGCTCTACGCCCCGCGCCGGCCCGAGGTGGCGGAGCTGCTGGGGGAGGAGTCGATGCTGCCCGCCATCTACTTCATCTTCAGCCGAGCCGCATGCGACGATGCCGTCCGCCAGTGTGTGGCCTCCGGGCTGCACCTGACCACGCCCGAGGAGCGCAGTCAGATCCGTGCCGTCGCCGAGGCCAAGGTGGTGGCTCTCTCCGACGACGACCTGGCGGTGCTCGACTACGGGCACTGGATCACCGGGCTGGAGTGCGGTGTGGCCGCCCACCACGCCGGGATGGTCCCGCCGTTCAAAGAGGCCGTGGAGGCGTGCTTCAACGCCGCCCTGGTCAAGGTGGTGTTCGCCACCGAGACGCTGTCGCTCGGCATCAACATGCCGGCCCGGACGGTGGTGATCGAAAAGCTCACGAAGTTCACCGGCGAGCGTCACGAGCCGCTGAGCCCGGGTGACTACACGCAGCTCACGGGTCGGGCCGGGCGGCGAGGGATCGACGAGCTGGGCTTCGCCTGTGTCCTGTGGTCGCCCTTCGTTCCCTTCGACCAGGTGGCGGGCCTGGCTTCGAGGCGCACCTACGCCCTCACCTCGTCGTTCCGTCCCACCTACAACATGGCGGCCAACCTCGTCCGTCGCTACCGGCCCGACGTGGCCCACCACCTCCTCAACCTGTCCTTTGCCCAGTACCGCGTCGATGCCGACGTCGTGCGTCTGGAAGCCGAGCTCGAACGCGGCACCCAGAACCTGCGGCGAGCCGAGGCCGGGGCCAGCTGCGAGCTGGGGGACGTAGCCGAGTACCGCAAGCTCCTCAGGGCGAACCCGGCATCGTCGCCGGACCGGGTGGTGTCCCAGGCGCTCACGCGCCTCCGCCCCGGTGACGTGGTGCTGGTCCCGGGCCAGAGATCGGGCGGTCGGGCTGCGGTGCTGGCCACGTCACAACGTCGGGGTGGTGACGTGCGGGTGACGGCCCTCACCGTGGACCGCCGGAAGCTGTCCCTGGCGCCGCGGGACTTCCCTGCTCCTCCCCGGGCCGTGGGCCGGGTCCCGCTCCCCACACCGTACGCCCCGACCAGCCATGGCTTCCAACGTGCGGTGGCCCACGCCCTCGCCAGGGCTCGGCTGCGAGGGCAGGGTGCCGCCGCCTCACCCGAGGTGACCGCGGCCGACGAGCACCCGGTGGCCGCCTGTCCCGAGGCCGCCGGCCATGTTCGTCAGGCTGAGCGCGCTGACAGGCTGCGGCGTCAGATGGAACGACTGGAGCGCCAGGTACGTG
>JALZKD010000175.1 GCA_030859405.1 Actinomycetota bacterium
GCCCACGTGGCGCATCCTGCTCTACTCCGCTGAGGAACCTCCGGACAAGCGAGGTCTGGTCCTCGTGGACGGGGTGGACGGCCACGTCGTGGCCCACTTCGTCGAGGACAATCCCGAGGACTGGTCGGAGCTCAGCAGCGTTTGATCACTCGACCCCTCCCCTCGGGGGTCGAGTGATCAAACGCTCGAAGGCGAAGGGCTAGCCCTCCTCCTTCGGGAGCCTCGAGTACAGGTGCTGGGGGAGGAGGTCGTAGTGGTCGTGGCGGGCGCTGAAGCGGCCTCGGCCGCTGGTGATGGCGCGCAGGTCGATGGCGTAGCGGAGCAGCTCGGAGGTGGGGACCATGGCCACGATGACCTGGTCCCCGTCGTTGCCCGCCTCCGTGCCCTGCACGCGGCCACGGCGGGCGTTGAGGTCACCCATGACGTCGCCCTGGTGATCGGCAGGGACGGTGACCTCTACCAGGGACATGGGCTCCAGGACCACCGGTTCGGCGTTGGCCATGGCCTCGTGGAGCGCTAGGGAACCGGCCATCTTGAAGCTCATCTCCGAGGAGTCGACGGAGTGGTACTTCCCGTCCACGAGGGTGACCTTGATGTCCACGATGGGAAAGCCGTGCAGCCCGCCGCGGTCCATGGTCTCGAGGACGCCCTTCTCCACGGCGGGGATGAACTGGCGCGGTATGGCGCCCCCCACGATCTTGTCCTCGAACTGGAAGCCCGTCCCCCGCTCGAGGGGCTCGAGGATGATGCTGGCCACGCCGAACTGTCCGTGCCCGCCGGTCTGCTTCTTGTACTTGCCCTCGGCGTTGGCGGTCCTGGTGACGGTCTCCCGGTAGGGGATGCGAACCTCCTCGGTCTCCACCTCGACCCCGAACTTGCGCTGCAGGCGCTCGGTGACGATGGCCAGATGGGTCTCGCCGCTACCGCCTAGCAACGTCTGGTGGGTCTCGTCCACCCTGCGGACCACCAGCGCCGGATCCTCGTCCTGCAGGCGGTGCAGAGCGGTCATGAGCTTGTCCTCGTCACCCTTGGACCTCGGGTGGATGGCGATGGAGAGCAGCGGCTCGTGAGCAGGGGGGTCGGGGAGGCGCACGGGCGTGCCCTTGGGCGCCAGGGTGTCACCGGTGATGGTGTCCCCGAGCTTGGCCACGGCCGCGATGTCACCGGCCGTCACCTGAGGCACCTGCTCCTGCTCCTTGCCCCGCAGGGTGAACAGGTTGTGGAGTCGTTCGTCGGCGTGGGTGCGGGGATTGGTTAGCACGGTGTCGGGCTTGATCGTGCCCGAGAGCACCTTGAAGACCGAGATCCTGCCCACGTAGGGGTCGGCCAGCGTCTTCCACACGTAGGCCAGGGGTTCCCCGGCAGGGTCGCAGGCGATCTCCTGGACGGTGTCTCCGGCCTGCACGGTGACGGGCGGGCTGTCGGCCGGAGACGGTGTGATGTGGCACAGGAACTGAGCCAGGCGGTCGATGCCGATGTTCTTGGCCGCTGACCCGCAGAGCACCGGGAACACCTGGGCCGCGGTGACACCCTTGGCCAGCGTGGCCTCCAACTCCTCGACCGTGAGCACCTCCCCTTCGAGGTACCGCTCCGTCAGGTCGTCGTCGCCCACCACGATGCCTTCCACGAGGTTCTCGTGGACCTGCTGCTCGAGGGCCTCCATCTCGTCGGGGATGTCCCCGATGATGGAGTGGCCGTCCTCGTACATGATGGCCGTGTCAGTGAGCAGGTCGGCGATGCCCCTGAAGTCGTGCTCCTGTCCGATGGGCAGCTCGAGGGGGGCGATGCCGGCCCCGAACACCTCGCGCAGCTGTTGGAGGGTGCCCTCGAAGCTGGCTCGCTCGCGGTCGAGCTTGTTGACGAATACGAGGCGGGGCCGGCCGAGCTCGGCGGCCAGCCTCCACAGCACCTCGGTCTGGACCTCGACCCCCTCGACGGCGCTGACCACGAACACGGCCAGGTCCGCCACCCGGAGGGCGGCCTCGGCGTCGACGAGGAAGTCGGCGAAGCCCGGGCAGTCGAGGACGTTGATCTTGTGCCCGTCGTGCTCGACCGGCGCCAGCGCCACAGATACCGAGATCTGGCGCTTCACCTCCTCGGGGTCGAAGTCGGTGGTGGTGGTCCCCTCGTCCACCCGACCCTGACGGTTGATGGCGCCGGAGTGGAAAAGGAGGGCTTCGGCCAGCGTTGTCTTCCCGGCTCCCCCGTGTCCGACCAGGGCGACGTTGCGGATCTGTTGGGCCGGGAAGCTCTTCACGGGCGCCTCGCTCGACTGGGCCGGGGATGGACCAGTCAGCCTAACCCAGCCCTTCATCGGTCCGGCCCGGTGGTAGCGTGGAACGCTTACTAACGAGGTCGCGGCAGCCAGACAGGCGCCGGCGGCCTTAGGAGCCACATTGTTCGACGGACACTGGGTCGAGAGCGTGGACAAGGCTCGCCAGCCGGTGGGAGGGGCGATCCGGCGCGCCGGCGTCACCGCCGACCACCTGACCCTCTTCGGCCTGTTGACGGCGGGAGCCACGGCGCTGGCCTTGGCCTCGGGCCGGCTGGGGCTGGGCCTGGCGCTCCTATTGGCCATGGCCCTGGCCGACCTGCTCGACGGTCCGGTGGCCAAGGCTGCGGGCACGGCCGGTCCCCGCGGCGCGTTCTTCGACTCCGTGGCCGACCGGGTGAGCGACTCTCTGGTGCTCGGGGGTCTGGCCTGGTACCTGGCCTCGGAGCACGGTGGGCACGCCGCGGTCCTGCCCCTGGCCGTGCTGGCCACGTCGAACCTGATCTCCTACCAACGGGCCAAGGCCGAGTCCCTCGGTTACTCGGCCAAGGGTGGGCTCATGGAGCGCGCCGAGCGCATCATCGTCCTCTGTGTGGCCCTTGTGTGGAGTGCGCTGCTCGTGCCCCTGCTGTGGGTCATGCTCGCCCTCACGCTGGTGACGGCGACGCAGCGCTTCGCCAAGGTGTGGCGCCAGGCCAGCGCCGGCCGTGCCGCTCCGCCCCGCCGCGACTCCCGTTCAGAGGCCAAGTGGCGGGCGTGGAGAGAGAGGGCCAGGGAGTCGGCCGCGGGCCGGAGTGGACGGTCGCGCCGGCCCCGGGGATGGGCCGGAGGATGGCGGCCCCACGTGCCGGAGCGCACCCGCCGCCGGCGAGCAGGCACCCGCCCCTGACGCCGGCCGAGGGAACGGCGCTCCCCGGGGCGCC
>JALZKD010000176.1 GCA_030859405.1 Actinomycetota bacterium
GGCACGCCGGAAACGTGCGCCATGGCCGATGAGCGACCTGGGGCGAGGTCCATGAGCTGCTCGGCGGCTTCAGCCCACCTCCTCAGTCTCGAACACCACGATCAGCCGCTCCGCGCCCCACGACCAGCGCCGCGGCGCCCAAGAGGGGTGTCGACCCAGTAATCAGGCATGTGCGGCCGCTCGGCGCGGGGCTCGGCCACGACGCGACCGTAGGTGGCCGAGGAGGGCCTCGTGGTGGAGGTGGCGGGAATCGAACCCGCGTCCTCCGGCTTCTCAGCAGGACTTCTCCGAGCGCAGCCGGTGATCTGGTCTCGGCCCCCCGCTCGTCACCGGCGCCGGCGAGAGGCCACAGTCAACCTGTGGTGTCCCCATCCGGCCGGTTGACGAGTCCGGACAGGTAAGCCCCGCTGGATGTCGCCGGGACCGACCCGCAGGGCTGGGGCCGGGCCGACGGCGCTAGCTGTTGTTAGGCAGCGAGCGCAACGTTGCCGTTATCGGCGTTTGTTGGTTTGTTCCGGCTCTTTTACGTGGCTCCGGAGACCACGGCTCGCTTCTCCTGCCTCGACTACCGAAGTCGAAGCCAGTCACCCCCGTTTGTTGGGACTATCAGTGTAACGGGGTCCGCGTCAGGGGTGTTCCCCCCTTCTTCGCCGCCCCGACGTCGTCCGCTCCACCTCCCGGGCGGCGTCACGGGCGGCGATGGCGTGACGCTTGTCGTAGGTCTTGCGTCCCCGGGCCAGGGCCAACTCCACCTTGGCCCGCCCGTCCTTGAAGTAGACCGACAGAGGCACCAGCGTCAGGCCCTCTTGGCGGGTGCGGCCCGTGAGCTCGTCGATCTGGCGGCGGTGCAGGAGGAGCTTGCGGCGCCGGTCGGGGTCATGGGCCCCCACGCCGGAGGCGAAGGCATAGGGCGACACATGGACGCCGTAGAGCCAGAGCTCGCCGTGCTCGACCCGCGCGTAGGCGTCCCTCAGTTGCACCTTGGCATCCCGAAGGGACTTGACCTCGCTGCCCTGCAGGGCGATGCCGCACTCGAAGGTCTCGAGGACCTCGTAGTCGTGGCGCGCCCTACGGTTCTGGGCCACCGGCCGCGTTCCTCCGGGGGTCACGGCGGGGGAGGATAGCGCCGTGACGAGGCCCCGGTGGGAGGAAGGTTCAGGAGGGGCTCGTTCGTGCCGATACTCCCTCTGATGACCTGCTCGACAGCCCTGTTTCCGTACGCCGAAGCTCCGGCCACGCTGGACTGGCGCCTACTCGGCGGCAGTGAAGTCAGATGACGTCGAACGGTCGCGTGCGGCCCCGAACCCTGAGCGCAGGTGACGCCCCTGCACGGTGGCTGTTGGTCGTCGCCATCGGCATGGTCATGGTGGCCCAACCCCTCGGAGCCACGGCCGCCGGCGCGGCCCCGCAGAAGCCCGCGGGCCCGCCGCCCGCCGCCAAGGAGAAGGGCCCAACCGAGAGGGACCCTGCCACCGTGGTCGTCCGTTTCGGCCAGGATGTCTCGGAGCCGGCGGGGCGCAAGGCGCTCGCCGACCGCGGCCTGCGGGTGAAGCGAGCCGTGGAAGGCACCGGTCACTTGGTGGTGTCTACCGAGGGCCGGTCCCCGGAGGAGGTTGTCCGGCAGCTGAGCGCCGACCGGCGAGTGTCCAGCGTGGAGCTCAACCACAAGGTCAAGGCCGCAGTGCAACCCAACGACCCCATATACCCCCAGCAGCCCTACCTCACCAGCCTCGGCATGCCCTCGGCATGGGACAGGACCAGGGGTTCTGCCTCCGTGAGGATCGCCGTCGTCGACACCGGCGTCGACCTGGCTCATCCCGACCTGGTCGGGCACCTCGATACGGCCTTGGGATATGACTATGTCAACGGCGACCCGGTGGCACAGGACGACGCCGGGCACGGCACGATGGTGGCGGGCATGGCGGCAGCCAGCACCAACAACTCGATCGGGGTGGCGGGTACGGGCTGGGACTCCCGCATCATCCCCATCAAGGTGCTGGACGCAAGTGGTAGCGGCACCGATGCCGACACCGCATCCGGCATCGTATGGGCCGCCGATCAAGGCGCACAGGTCATCAACGTCTCGCTCGGCGGCGAGCACAGCTCGTCGGTCCTCCGCGAGGCTGTCCGGCACGCCATCGACGACCACGGCGCCGTGGTGGTGGCCGCCGCCGGCAACGAGAGCTCGGCGGCTCCCTTCTACCCTGCGGCCTACCCGGGCGTGGTATCGGTGACGGCCACCGATCACAAGGGTGAGTTCGCCTGGTTCTCCAACTATGGGCCCACCACCAGCCTGGGCGCGCCCGGCATGTCCATAACGTCGACAGCCCTCGGGGGTTCGTACGCCACCGGCTCAGGCACCTCCTTCGCCGCCCCCATCGTCTCCGGGGTGGCCGCCCTGGCCCAGACCTTCTACCCGGCGTCCCAGGTCGCTCAGCGGCTGCGGGATACCGCCAGAGACGCCGGTCCGCGTGGTTTCGACAATTACTACGGGTACGGCTGGGTGGATCCGTCCTATGCCGTCGGAGGCGTCCGACAGGCCGCGCTCCCCATTGGAGTCCCGGATGCGCTCGAGCCCAACGACGTGGCGAGCCAGGCCCGGTCGCTGCCCGAGGGCACCAGCGCCAGCCCCACCATCTCGCCCCAGGGCGACCAGGACTGGTTCTTCACCGATGTCAGCTCCCCCCGCTCGCTCACCGTCACCGTCCAGCCCCCTGCGTCCACTGGACAGGCGGCCGACATGGACCCCGTGATCGAGGCATACGACCCCGACTTGGGGCCGTTGGCCAGCGTCGACGCTGGCGGCCAGGGCCAGCTGGAGCAGCTTGTGGTGCCGGCCGCCCGAGCAGGCCGGTACTACGTAAGAGTGCGGAACTACTTGGGCTCCCGAAGCCCAGGCCCGTACACCGTGGGGATGAGCCCCGCGGGCTGGGGGAGCTGGCAGCCGCTCGGCGGGCGGCTGAGGTCAGGCCCGGGTGTGTCCTCACAGGGTCCTGACCGCCTCGACGTCTTCGCCCGCGGCACCGACGACGCCCTCTGGCAGCGGTCGTTCGGGCCTGCGGGGTGGGGGAGCTGGCAGCCGCTCGGCGGGCTGATCACCGCTGACCCCGCGGCGGTGTCATCCGAAGACGGCAAGATCGACGTCTTCGTGCGCGGCACCGACAACGCGCTCTACCAGAGGTCGTTCGC
>JALZKD010000013.1 GCA_030859405.1 Actinomycetota bacterium
GCGCGAAGGGGCCGGGCGGCCGGCCGCCCGTCTCGCTCGATAATGCGCGCACCGAACGACGGGGCGCGTTCGTTCGGGACCAGGCTGGGCCAACCCGAGAACGGCACCTACCGGGCGCCCGGTAACGCTCCTAGGTCAAGGGAGGCTCGGCCCTCTGAGGAGCACACGTAAACCAACCCATGAACCGAGGGTCTGCCGGCTGGGATCGACGGCGGTTCCCCGGTTGAGCTGGACCAGCAGGTCGGCCAGCGCCCGCTCCGCGTCGGCCCTCGTACGGAACCCGCCCTTGAGCTGCTGGCGGCGCTTCCCGTTGGCTCCTCGGGGGAGGTCGATGGCATACGACCAGGGCTTGCCTCGTCCCTTGCCCGCTGGAAGACCCGTCCCCGCATGGGCCCGTATGCTCCGCCTCAGCGGGCCAAGATGTGATCATCGTGTGATCATTCGGCTCCTGGGTAATCACTTTGCCGAGCCCGTCTGCCGCAAACTGGCTTCTAACCTGGGCTTTCTGAGTGGGCCGTGAGGGAGTCGAACCCCCGACCTCTTGCGCGTCATGCAAGCGCTCTAGCCATCTGAGCTAACGGCCCGGGTCCTCGAACTTACCATCGGCGTCCGGTCCGCCCGGGGCACGAACGACGGATGACCAGGCCCCTACCTGGGTAGAACAACCGCAACCCCTAGGACCGAGGACAAGGAGGATGGAGATGGCCAACGTCGCGTTCCTGCTCGCAGAAAACTTCGAGGACAGCGAGTTCAAGCTTCCCTACGACCGCCTCCGAGAAGAGGGCCATGAGATCACCGTCATCGGCAGCGAGGCCGGCAAGGAGGTCAAGGGCAAGCAAGGCGAGGAGTCCTTCACCATCGAGTCCAGCCCGGACCAGGTGAACCCCGCCGACTTCGATGCCCTCGTCATCCCTGGCGGCTACGCCCCGGACAAGCTGCGCATGGACGAGGGCGTGGTCAAGTTGGTCAAGGACATGTTCAGCAGCGAAAAGCCGGTGGCCGCCATCTGCCATGCGGGCTGGCTGCTGGCCGAAGCCGACGCCGTGGACGGTCGTACCGTCACCTCCTACCCCTCGATCCGCACCGACCTGGTCAACGCCGGGGCCGAGTGGGTGGACAAGGAGGTGGTGGTGGACGGCAACCTCATCACCTCTCGTGACCCCGGTGACCTGGACGCCTTCTGCTCGGCCATCCTGGAGGCGATCTGAGGGTGTAGAAAGTCCGCGATGTCCGACGAGGTCCCTGAAGCCGACGCCATCGAGCAAGCCCAGCCTGCCAGTGGGCCGGCGGCGGCGGAGAGGGCTCCTACCGTGGCTCCTGGCGTGCCCGTGGCCGATGCCCTCGAGCAGGACCAGCCCGCTCGAGGGCCGGTCGTCGAGGAGGAGCCCGGCATCATGGCCTCGGAGGCGCCCGAGGCCGACCTCATCGAGCAGGCCCAGCCCGCGCCTCTGGTCGAAGAGGACGAGGCGCGGGAATAGCAGCCCGTGGCCCCTTCCTCCTGGATGCCCTTGCGGCCTTCCTAGTGCCGCTCGAGATCGGCTATGGCCTCTCGAGCGAGGAGCACCCGCCCGAGGAGCTGGTGCGAAACGCGGCGCGCGCCGAGGAGGCCGGCTTCGCCTTTGCCAGCATCTCGGACCACTTCCATCCTTGGACCAGAGGCCAGGGGCACAGCCCCTTCGTGTGGACGGTCGTGGGCGCCATCGCCCAGGCCACCGAGAACCTCCGGATCGGCACGGGCGTGACGTGTCCCACCGTTCGGACCCACCCGGCGATCGTGGCTCAGGCCGCGGCCACCGCCGCATGCCTGATGCCAGGTCGCTTCTTCCTCGGCGTGGGGAGCGGGGAAGCTCTCAACGAGCACGTCCTCGGTGATCGTTGGCCACCGGCCCCTGTCCGCCTGGCCATGTTGGAGGAAGCCGTCCAGGTAATCCGCCTGCTGTGGGAAGGGGGGAGCAAGGACCACCACGGCGCTCACTACACCGTCGAGGACGCGACCATCTTCGACCTGCCCGACGAGCCGCCCGCCATCGTGGTGGCCGCCGGCGGTCCTGGCGCGGCCTCGCTGGCGGGCCGCATCGGCGACGGCATGTGGTCGGTGGGGCCCAACCGTCAGGCCGTCGAGACCTTCGATGGCGAAGGCGGGCTGGCAAGCCCCGGTACGCCCAGGCCGTCGTTTGCTGGGCCGAGGACGAGGCCGAGGCCCGCCAGACTGCACACCGGGAATGGCCCAACGTCGCCATCACCGGTCAGCTCACCCAGGACCTGCCGACCCCGGAGCACTTCGAGCAGACGACGCAGATGGTGACGGAGGACGACGTAACGGCCACGGTGCCCTGCGGGCCGGACGTGGCTCGGCACGTGGAGACGGTCCAGGAGTTCGCCGACGCCGGCTTTACACACGTGTACCTCCAGCAGGTGGGACCGGACCAGGACGGGTTCTTCCGCTTCTGGGAGGGAGAGCTCCGAGCCGCCCTCCGAGAACGCGGCCTGATGTGACCGTCACCGTGGTGACTCCGGTCACCGGTACCATGGCGGTTCCAGATGACCACAGAGGAAGGAGCCCAAGTGGGCGCATTCGAAGAAGCAAAGGGCAAGATCAAGCAGGCCACCGGCGACCTGAGCGACAACCCCGATCTGCAGCGCGAGGGCGAGGCTCAGTCCGAGAAGGGCGAGGCCGAGAAGGAAGCCACCGAGGCGCGGGCCGAGGCCAGGGCTCGCGATGCCGAAGCCAAGGCCCGCGAGGCCGAGCAGCGGGGTGCCGAGCGCCTGAAGTAAGGGGAGCAAGGGCCTGATGGCCCGAGCACCCAGACTCAGGCGAGTGGACTGTTCCTCGCCAGGCATAGTCCGGCGCCGGGCCGGACGTGGGTTCGTGTACCTCCGTGACGGTGAGCGCATCACCGACACGGAGGTGCTCGACCGTATCCTCGGCCTGGCCATCCCACCGGCGTGGACCGACGTGTGGATCTGCCCCCTGCCCACCGGCCACATCCAAGCCGTAGGAACCGACGCCGCCGGGCGCAAGCAGTACCGTTACCACGATGCCTGGCGGGCGCGGCGGGACCAGGAGAAGTTCGACCACATGCTGGACTTCGCCCGAGCCCTGCCCACCCTCCGAAGTGTGCTGGTGGAGCAGCTGGCCTCCGACCAGATGGACCGGGAGCGGGTTCTGGCCTGCGCCACGCGCCTCCTCGACATCGGGTTCTTCCGCATAGGCACCGAGGGTTACGCCGAGCACAACCAGAGCTATGGCCTGGCCACCATCGAGAAGCGCCACGTGCGACTGGCCGACGGAGCGGTGACTTTCGACTACCAGGCCAAGAGCGGCCAGCGCCGGCTCCACGCCCTGGTGGACCCCGAGGTGTACGCCGTGGTGGAGGCGCTGAAGCGACGCCGGGGAGGCGGCCCCGAGCTGCTCGCCTACCGCTCGGGGCGGAGGTGGGCCGACGTCAGGTCCCCCGACATCAACGCCTACATCAAAGATGTCACCGGCGACGAGTACACGGCCAAGGACTTCCGGACCTGGAACGCCACCGTGCTGGCCGCGGTGGCCCTGGCCGTGGCCAACGAGGCCACCTCGCCCACGGCCCGCAAACGGGCCATCACCCGGGCCTTCAAGGAGGTGGCCCACTACCTGGGCAACACCCCTGCCGTGAGCCGGTCGTCATACGTGGATCCCAGGCTGGTGGACCGCTACCGGGCGGGCGTCACCATCGCCCACGAGTTTCCACGGCTGGGGGAGGGAGCGGCCCTGGGCCAGCTTCCCTTCCAGGGACCTGTGGAGCAGGCCGTGGTGGAGCTCCTGGAGGACGCCGACGAGACGAGCCGAGTGGCCTAAGGGAGCGCCGACGAACTACTTGCACGAATAGAAAGCATCATCCCCTGGCGAGAGCCACAGGAGTATGCAAGTAGTTCGTCGGCGCTCCCTAGTCCAGCAGTCAGATCTTCCCGATAGGCGCCGAGGTCTCATCCTGTTCAGCCGCTCTGCTGGGCGGCCACAACCTCCATGCGGCCAGCGCCACGACAATGGCCAGTGCCCCGCCCGCCAGCACATCGCTCATGTAGTGACCCCGACTGCGGACGATCGACCAGTGAGCGGCCAGCGTGGCAGCGGACAGGGGGAGGAACAGCAGCGGCAGCTCCTGGGAGGCCCCAATGTTGAATGCCAGGTCGCTGGCGGCGTGCCCAGAGGGGAAGGAAGTGGTGACCGGACCGACTCTGAGCCATCCCGATCCCGTTGGGCGGCTTCTTCGAACCAAGGGCTTGATGAGGATCTGGGCCAGGGCTGCGGCGCCGTAGCAGACGCTGCCCCGCAGCGCCGCCCGCCGGCCTCTAGGTCCGCCCACCGAAGGACGAGTGCCGCCGCCGCTCACACCGGCGGTTGCTGTTCCGGGGTTCCGCTAGGGAGGAGCGTTCCCTCAGGACAGGTGACCTTCCCAGCCCTCACGGTTGCCCCCTTCGCCCCGAAGGGACAGAGCGCAGGCCACGCCAGCGGCGGTGCCCTTGGCCGCCGCCACCTGGATCAGCTGCAGTCCAGGCGTGACGTCGCCCGCGGCGTACACGCCGGCCACGGTGGTGGCGCCCTCGTGGTCCACCTCGATGCAGCCCTCCTCGGTGAGAGCACATCCCAGCTGCTCGGCAAAGGCGTTGCGCGGGTCGTGGGCGATGGAGAAGAAGGCCAGCTGGCAGGCCAGCAGCTGGCCTGACTCCACACGCACACCCTCCAGGGCCCCCCGCTCCCCCACCAGCTCCACCGCCTCGTCCTCGAGCACCTCGGTTTGCACCTCGGCCAGGCGCCGGCGGGGTCCCTCCTCCCCCTCGAAGGGGCGGCCGTCGGTGACCACGGTGACCGAGCGGGCCCAACCGGTGAGCGTGGCCGCGAACTCGGCGACCTCGGCGCTCCAACCGAACACCACCACCTCGGCGTCGCTGGCCTCGTAGCCGTCACAGGTCGGGCAGTGGAAGACGCTGGCGCCGTAGTGGTCGAAGAATCCCTCCACCTCGGGGAACCGGTCCTTGACACCGGTGGCCAGCACCAGCCGCCGGGCCCGCAGCGGCACCTCTCCGCCTTCGAGTTGGATGGTGAACGTGCCGTCGGACTGGCGTCGGACGCTGTGAACCCGCGCCTCCCGGAGCTCCGTCCCCGGATAGGTCCCCAGTTGCTCTCGGGCTCGGGCCAGCAACGAAGCAGGCCGGATGGAGTCATTGCCGAGGTAGCCGTGGGACTGCTCGACCCACCGGTTGCGGTACTCGCTGCTGTCGAGGACCAGGACCCCCCTGCGGTAACGAGCCAGCCAGGTGGCGGCGCTGAGGCCGGCCGGCCCACCCCCGATCACGATGGCGTCATGTACTTGGGCGTGCTCCCCATCTGCGTCCGACACTCAGGCGAACCTAGGGGTCGGCGCGGAGGACCGCCACTGCGTCGGGCGGCAACTCGATGTGGTCTCCGTCCGACGCCAGGGCCGGGACCGAGCCCAGCACCAGCCGGCCTCTGGCCGCCAGCCGCGCTCGCCCAGAGCCCAGATTGCAGGCGGTGGTGACAGGTCCCCGCTCCACCACCAGCCAGCGGTTCCGCTCGTCGTAGGAGGTGCGGACCCGGTCGAGGCGCCCGTCGGAAAGGGCGGGAAGCTGCCGTCGCAGGCGGATCAGCCGGCGGTACCAGTCCAGCAGCTCCCGGTGGCGGGACACACGGTTCCCGTCGGCGAGCTCGCTCCAGTCGAGCTTGGAGCGCTCGAACGTGGTCGGATCCTGAGGGTCGGCGACGTCACCCGGCAGCCAACCGAGGGAGGCCAGATCGCGTAAGCGCCCTTCCCGCACGGCACTGACCACCTCAGGGTCTCGATGGTCGGCAAAGTAGAGGAACGGTGTGGCCGCCCCCCACTCCTCGCCCTGGAACAACAGAGGCAGGAACGGCGAGGTCAGCACGAGGGCGGCACCGACCTTGAGCCGGGCCGTCGACATGAGGGCGGCGCTGCGCTCCCCGCCCGCTCGGTTGCCGACCTGGTCATGGTTCTGGAGGTAGGCCAGGAATCGGGATCCCGACAGCGTCGGGTCGTGGCGGCCATGAGAGCGCCGGCGGCGGGTTGAGTACTCGCCGGCGTAGACGAAGGCCCTCTCGATGGCCGCGGCCAGGTGGCCCATGGTTCCGAAGTCGGCATAGCACCCCGCGCCCTCATCCGTGAGGACGGCGTGCAGGGCATGGTGGAAGTCATCGCTCCACTGGGCGTCGGCCCCGTAGCCGCCGACCTCCCGCCGGCGCACCACTCGGGGATCGTTGAGGTCGCTCTCGGCGATGACCACTGTGTGACGGCCCAGGTGAGCGCTCACCTCCTCGGCTCTGACCGACAGCTGCTCGACGAGGTGCACGGGCGAGGTGTCGAACATCGAGTGCACGGCGTCCACCCGGATGCCGTCACAGTGGTAGTCCTCGAACCACATGACGGCGTTGTCCACGAAGAAGGCCCGGACCTCGTCGCTCCCGGCGCCGTCGAGGTTCACCGCCGGCCCCCACGGAGTGCTGCGCCCGGGGTCGAGGTAGGGCCCGTAGCGCTGCATGTAGTCGCCACCTGGGCCCAGATGGTTGTACACCACGTCCATCACCACACCCAGGCCGCGGGAGTGGCAGGCGTCCACCAGACGCTTGAGGCCATCCGGGCCTCCGTAGGCGTGGTGGGGGGCATAGAGGGCCACACCGTCGTAACCCCACCCTCGGGAGCCCGGGAACTCGCACACCGGCATCAGCTCCACGGCGTCGATCCCCAGTCCGACGAGGTGGTCGAGCTTGGCTATGACGGCGTCGAAGGTGCCCTCGGGGGTGAACGTGCCCACGTGCAGCTCGTAGAGCACAGCCGATGGGAGGCTCAGGCCGCGCCAGGCGCCGTCGGTCCAAGCGAAGGCGCCGTGGTCGACCAGTCTCGAGGGACCGGGGACGCCGTGCGGCTGCCACTGCGATCGGGGGTCGGGCAACCGATCGCCGTCCACCACGAACCAGTAGTCGCCGTTCGCCGCGGCCCAGCTCACCTCGGCCCCTTGCCAGCCGCCGCCCGTGGGCTCCATGGGCGCCTGGCGCCCGTCCACCTCCACCACCACCCGGCGAGCGGACGGAGCCCACACGCCAAAGGCGGTCACCGCCGGCGCCGCACTACTGCAGGCGCTGCAGCAGGACCATGCTGCGGGACTCCAGCCTTATGGCTTCACCGGCCTTGAGCGGACCTACGGGCTCCTCGCCGTCGGTCGTGTCGAGGACGCCTACCCACCGCTCACCGAAGGAGGGGTCCGGCAGGACGAAGAGGAGCGGCTCGTGGTCAGCGTTGAACAGCATGAGGAAGCTGTCGTCGGCCAGCGGTTCGCCGCCGGCGTCGACGTCGTCGATGGCGTCGCCGTTGAGGAGCACGCCCATCGACTTGGCGGACTCCTCGTGCCAGTCGGCCTTGCCCATCTCCGTGCCGTCGGGGCGCAACCAGGCGATGTCGGGGGGTCTTCGGTCTTCGGTCTGGCGACCTCGGAAGTGCCGGCGGCGACGGAACACGGGATGGCGGCGTCGAAGCTCGATCAGGCGCCGCGTGAATTCCAGCTGGGCTTGGTCCACCGACTCCCAGTCGAACCACGAGATCTCGTTGTCCTGGCAGTAGGCGTTGTTGTTCCCACCCTGGGTACGGCCCAGCTCGTCGCCCGCCAGGAGCATGGGAATGCCTTGGGAGACGAACAGCGTGGCGAGAAAGTTGCGCCGCTGACGGGCCCGCAGGTCCAGCACCTCCGGGTTGTCGGTGGGACCTTCCACCCCGCAGTTCCACGAGCGGTTGTGATCGCTCCCGTCGCGGTTGTCCTCACCGTTGGCCTCGTTGTGCTTGTGGTCGTAGGACACCAGGTCGGTGAGGGTGAAGCCGTCGTGGGCGGTCACGAAGTTCACGCTTGCCCAAGGCCGTCTGCCCTTGCTCTGGTACAGGTCGGCGCTGCCGGTGAGCCGCCAGGCGAACTCGCCGAGCGCATGGCTGTCCCCTCGCCAGTAGGAGCGCACGGAATTGCGGTACTTGTCGTTCCACTCCGACCACAGCGCCGGAAAGTTCCCCACCTGGTAGCCCCCTTCACCCAGGTCCCAGGGCTCGGCGATGAGCTTGGTCTGGCTGATGACGGGGTCCTGCTCGATGAGGTTGAAGAACACCGACATCTGGTCGTAGGGGCCGGACTGGCGGGCCAGCGTGGAGGCCAGGTCGAAGCGGAAGCCGTCGACGTGCATCTCCTCCACCCAGTAGCGAAGGCTGTTCATGATCAGCTGGAGCACATGGGGGTGGCGCATGTCCAAGGTGTTGCCCGTGCCTGTGGTGTCGCCGTACAGGCGAGGGTCCTTGTCCACCAGGCGGTAGTAGCCGGCGTTGTCGATCCCCTTGAAGGCCAGCACGGGCCCGAGGTGGTTGCCCTCGCCGGTGTGGTTGTACACGACGTCGAGGATGACCTCGATGCCGGCGTCGTGCAGGGTCCTCACCATCTGTTTGAACTCCTGCACCTGCTCGCCCCGCTGACCGCTGGAGCTGTACTCGTTGTGGGGCGCCAGATAGGCGATGGAGTTGTAGCCCCAGTAGTTGCGCAGGCCACGGCGCACCAGGTGGGCGTCGTGGACGAACTGATGGGAGGGCAGCAGCTCCACGGCCGTGACCCCCAGCCTGGTGAGATGATCCACGGCAGCCGGGTGGGCCAGGCCGGCGTAGGTGCCTCGGAGCTCCTCGGGGATGTGGGGGTGGCGGGAGGTGAAGCCCTTCACGTGGACCTCGTATATGACGGTCTCGTCGTAGGGCAGCTCGGGGTGGCGGTCGTGGTGCCAGTCGAACCAGGGGTTCACCACCACCGCCTTGGGCATGTACGGCCCGCTGTCGAGATCGTTGCGGTCGAGGTGGTGGCCCCCGAGGTCGCCCCCCGGGTGCTCGGGGCCGGCGAGGCGATACGGGAAGAGGGCCTCGTTCCATTGGACCTGGCCCTCCACCGCCTTGGCGTAGGGATCGAGCAGAAGCTTGGCCGGATTGCAGCGGTGGCCATGCTCGGGTTGGTACGGACCATGGACCCGGAAGCCGTAGCGCTGGCGCGGGCCCACGCCCGGGAGGTACCCGTGCCAGCACAGGGCGGTGACGTCGGGGAGGTCCACCCTGGTCTCGGCCCCGTCCTCGTCGAAGAGGCACAGCTCCACCCTCGTCGCCGCCTCGGAGAACAGGGAGAAGTTGGTGCCGGAGCCGTCGTAGGTGGCTCCGAGCGGGTAGGGATGACCGGGCAGCACCTTCACGGCAGCCAACCTATCGGGGACTCGGGAATACTGGAGCCATGGCAGACCAGACCGAAGACGCCGACGACCGGGCCACGTCGGTGCCCCTGCCCACGGACGAGGGGGGCGAGCGGATCATCGCCCAGCAGAATGCCGGGCCGGAGCCCGAGGAGGGCAGCGGCGAGTGGCCGTCCCCGCAGGCCGAGCCATCCGGGCCCGCTCCGGGGACCACACCCGAGGGTGGCCAGGCCGCCAGCCGGCGGGAGCAGGCGCCCCTCCAGCCGCCCCCTGACGGCAGCGCCAGTCAGGACGAGCAGCAGCAGGACGCCACCGAGGGTGGCGACCGGGGCCCGGCCCGCGGCGCCGGCCCGACGGAGTCCTTCAACCAGGTGCTGGGCGCCGACCCGGTGGCCGGCGGTTCCCAGTCGGCGCCCGAGGGCGACGAGCCGGCCCCGTCCTGAGCGCAGTCAGCCGCCTGGACTAGAACCCGGCAGCGCGGGCCCGGGCGTGGGCGCTCTGCTCCGTGGTGAAGCCCATGGTCACGTAGTCGATGGCATGTCCGATCTCGTGGGCCACGACGTAGCGGAGCCGGGCATCGGATGGTCCGACGCGGGCGGGGTTGACGGCGATGTAGGCCCCGTTGGGACAGAACGTCTGGTGGTAGAAGCAGGTTACGCCCCAGCGCTGGCTGTCACCCACGAAGCTGCTGGTGTCGCCCGGGCAGCGGTACTCGAAGCCGGCGGGCAAGAGCAACCCGGAACGCTGGACCCTGCTGAGCGCGGCCGCGCACCGAGCCTCGGGCGACGCCGCCCCGCGCCCCTGGGTGGAATGGGCTGCCGCCGTGCTGAGGCTCAGCGTGGGCATGCCCACCACGGCGGTAAGCAGTGCCAGACAAGCGGTGCGGCCCACGCTCCGAGGCCTCCGTGCTCCGTTCTTGCATCCAGTCGCACTGGAGCCGGCCTCGTGAGGGCGATTCATGTTGCTCGCATCTTTCACCCGGCGGGGCTTCACGGCAAGTGAGGGCGTGGGGGTCTCCGGATCGTCGCTACCGGTGGGAACTGGGGAGGCCGGCGTCAGCGGCCCCGTCTCGCTGCGCCACGACGCCGAGGATCCATCCCAGAACCGCCCAGAACACGGCCGAGCCTGCCAGTGAGGCGGTGCGAAACCGCCACAGCAGACCTGCCGGCACCTCGACCACGTCCGGAGACGAGGGCATGACCATCAGCGCCGCCGCCACGGCCGCGGCGTAGACCCCCGCCGCCGCCACCCAGCGGCGGTGCTGGTGCCAGCCCCGCTCCCGTAGCCGACCGTGCAGCCGCCATGAAGCCCACGACGCCAGCACCGACCATCCCAGGAGGGCCAGGAACAAGGCGGTGCGGCGGCCGATCGTGTGAGGGTCACCCACGCCGGGAGGGTTCGCCGGGTACTTGAGGAAGGGCACGAGAACCACGGTCACGAAACCCGTGGCGGCCAGGGCCATGGCCCGGCGCCGCTCGCTCTGGGCCGCCGGGGGCCGTCTCCCGCGGGCCAGCACGACAGCGGCGACCACCCCCAGGCACACGCCGTAGGCCAGGGCGCCCAGCGCCCCGCCGACCTCCTGGGCGCCACGGCTGAACAGCTGCTCGCCGGCGCCGCCCCCGTCCCGCTGCGCCTCCAGCACCATGGTCCTGGCCATCGTGGGCTCACCCACCAGTCGTAAGAACAAGGCCAGCGCGGCCCCGGCGCCGGCGCCGGCGAGCACCCCCCGACGAAGCACGCCCCTCACCTGGTAGCCGTTCCTGCGGCGGTCTGAGCGAGGCTGCTCAGGGGCTGGCGCCGGTCCCTCAGTGGCAGGGAAAGCCCATGAAGTGTCGGCCGTCGTGGAAAGCCTCGTGCAGGTAGCGGGCGCCGTCAGCGAGCACGGCCCCGTTCTCCATTGTCACGCCGTAGAGCACCACCATGGCCGTCAGTACGACCAACCAGGCTTGTGCCGGGGACAGGCCGGGAACGGCGGGAACCCTGGACTCCATGGGGATCAGCTCCTGCTCTGCCCGTGCGGGCTCTGTGGGACCAGGACGATTCTGCACCCAACTGGCTCGACGAGCACGGCCGGCGGTGCGGCGGAGCCCGTCAGCGGCTCCGCAGCTTGGAGAGGAGGCGGAGGAGCTCGAGATAGAGCCAGACGAGGGTCACCAGCAGGGCAAAGGCCGCGTACCACTCCATCCACTTGGGAGCGCCGGCAGTCACACCCGTCTCGATCAGGTCGAAGTCGAGCAGGAGGTTGAAGGAGGCGATGCCCACCACAGCCAGGCTGAAGAGGATGCCGACAGGACCGTTCTCGTGGATCATGGGGACGTCGGCGCCGAACAGGCGCATGACGATGGAGACGATGTACACGGCCATGACGGCCAAGGTCGCCACCACCACCGCCTTGCGAAGCCGGTCCGTGACCCGGACCAGCCGCGTGGCGTAGAGACCGAGCATGATGGCGAATACAGCCCCGGTCAGCATCACCGCCTGCAGGACGATGCCGTCGAACTGGAAGTTGTACATGGCGGAGATGGCGCCGACGACGAGCCCCTCCACTGCGGCGTAGACGGGTGAGGTGTAGGGCGAGACCTTGGGCTTGAAGATGGTGAGCACGGCGACGCCGAGGCCGACGAGCACCGCGGGCAGGAGCCAGCCCGGCAACCGCACGCCAAGCTCCGTGCGCTCGACCGAGTTCCATCCCAACCACGCTGTGACGAGGAGGATGGGGAACAGGATCGCCGAGCGCCGGATGACACCCTCGAGCGTCATCCGGCTGCGAGGCGGCGCGCCGGCGCCCTCGAAGACGGCACTGGTGTCAAGGGTTCGCACCCGTGCGGGTGCGAAGGTCTTCTCGTTCAGAGCGGGGTTGGCCATCCCGCCAGAGTAGATCGAAGCCGCGAACCACCGGCGCGCACCGGCCCCTGTCATGAGCACCGGAGAGAGGATCTGCCCAGCCGTGGCGGTCGGATCATGATGTGGGTATGGCGTGGGACGGCGACGAGTACCAAGGGCGCTTCGACACCCTGGCCTCCGAGGGGCACGACGTCCATGGGGAGGCGAGCTTCGTCATGGACCTGCACCCTCGCTCGGTCCTCGACGCCGGTTGCGGCACCGGCCGTGTCGCCATCGAGCTGGCCCGCCGCGGGGTGACGGTGGTCGGAGTCGACAGCAGCGTGGCCATGATCGCCACGGCCCGCCGGCGCGCTCCGGGGCTCGAGTGGCTGGAGGCCGATGTCGCAGCCCTGGACCTGGGTCGGGTGTTCGACGTGGTGGTGATGGCTGGGAACGTCCCCCTGTTCACGCCGCCCGGCACCGAGGCGTCTCTGGTGGCTGGCTGCGCCCGCCACGTCGCCGCCGGCGGCGCCCTGGTCGCCGGCTTCGCGCTCGACCGGGACTATGCCCTCGGCGACTATGACTCGCACGCGGCGGCGGCCAACCTTGCGCTCGAGGAGCGCTACGCCACTTGGGACCGCGGCCCCTTCACCGACGACGGCACCTACGCCGTGTCCGTGCACCGCCGCCGGGCCGTCTGAGGCCCCGTGGGCGACCATCTGCGCATCACGCGCTCGGCCTCCATCCCCCTCACTGAGCTGGAATGGAGGTTCTCCGGGGCCGGCGGTCCCGGAGGCCAGCACGCCAACACCGCCAACACCCGTGTCGAGGTGCGCCTCGACGTCGCCCACTCCCCCTCCCTCTCTCCCCGCCAGCGCGCCCGCCTCCTGGAGCGGGTCGGCCCGGTGGTGCGGGTGGTGGCCTCCGACGAGCGATCGCAGGCCCGCAACCGCCAACTGGCCTTGGACCGGCTCCGCACCCGTCTAGCCGAGGCACTGCAGGTGCGCCGCCCCCGCCGGGCCACGTCGCCGACCACCGGGTCTCAGGAGCGGAGACTGGAGGCCAAGCGCCGGCGGGGCCAGACCAAGCGCCTTCGAGGGGGCCATGGCGCCCATGACTGAGCCTGGGTGAGTCGGACGCCTCGGCTCGTCTCCGCACTCGCTTGGAGTGAGGTGCACCCTCACTCTTCGGCGGTGGCCGCATCGGCCTCGGTACCGGCGCCATCCTCGGGAGGGGGGAAGCCTGGCTGGATAGCTTGGCTCTGGCCGCGGTAATGACTCCCGACGCTAACGGCGATGGCGGCCAGGGGAACTGCCAGGAAGGCGCCCAGCAGCCCCCCGACGACCAACCCGGCAGCGACGGCCCACACCGTGACCAGCGGGTGCAGCCGGACCGCCCGTTCCAGGATGAGCGGCTGGAGGAGATTGCCTTCGATCTGCTGGACGGCAATGGTGGCGGCCACCACCAGCAGGGCCACTCCCAACCCGTTGGTGACCAGGGCCACCAGAGCTGCCACCACGCCGGCCAAGGTGGCGCCCACCAGGGGCACGAAGCCCCCGAGGAAGGTGAGCACCGCCAGGGGAACCACTAGGGGTACCCCGAGCGCCCAGAGGGCGATGCCGATGAGCACGCCGTCGATGAAACCCGTGGCGGCGGTGGCGATCACATACTGGCGCATCACCTGGCGGGCCCGGGTGGTGAGGGCCACGGCGTCGCCCTGGTAGGCCGAGGGGATCCGGGCCCGGAGCCAGTCGGCCATCCGGGCGCCGTCTTTGAGCAAGAAGAAGAGGGTGAACAACAAGAGGACCACGCCGCCCAGCACCTCGCCGGCCGCCCGGGCCCGGCCCACCGCCCGCTCCGCCAGCCCACCGGTGGCGGTTCGGGCCGTCGCACGCAGGTCAACCTCGAACTTGTCCACCCGCTCAGCGCTGAGGTTGAGCGGCTCCCCCTGGGCCCATTTCTTGGCCGACTCGACCCCCTCTCGGACCTGTTCCCCGACGTCGTCGAACTGGGTGGCAACGCTGGAGCCGATCCAGAGCAGCAGGAGCACGAGGACGGCCAGCGCGGTTAGGAAGACGCTGGCCGCGGCCAACGACGGGGGCCAACGGCGGGCGCGCAGCCAGGCCGCGGCTGGCTCGAGCACAGCAGCGAGAAAGAGAGCGAGCACGACCGGAACGATCACCACGTACAGCTGGATGAGCACGAAGACGATGAGGACCAGGGCGGCGGCGGCCACGAGGATCCGCCATCCCCATGCGGCAGCGCCGGCCAGAACCACCGGAACCTTGACCGGCCGTGGTTCACTCACCTTGCCCTCGTCGTCCATGCGGTCAGCACGCTAGGGCGATTCCCTGCCCTGTTTGCCTCTGATGGTCAGTGATGGCCTTTCTGCATGCTCTCCTGGCGGGGGTACGACTGCACTGCGCCCCACTAAGGCACATCACGGCGTCTCGATGCAGTGGTGCCGCCTACTCCACCTCGAAGACGTCGACTGCGTTGGTGGCCATCAGGTGGTCGGCCAACGCCTGCTTCATCTTGGCGAAGTGCTGCTGTTCCTCACCGGTAAGGTCGGACGCCTGCGCCAGCCGCACGAACTCGTCGCTGACGAAGCCCTCTCGCAGCACGAGGGACACGGTGCGATCGCGGTAGGTGACCGAGAAGGCGAAGGTGCGCAGAGTGTCGCCCCGCTCCGGCCGCTCCAGCGCCGGGTCGACGACATAGCGGCCCTCCGTGAAGCCGTGAGTGACCAGCTCGCAGGCGTCGCGCGCCCCCGGTCCGTGGAAAGCCGTGTGTACGACGACCTCGCGCCGCTCCACCGAGCCGTGCGGTTCAAGGAGGACGAAGGCCCGCTCCATCATCTTGAAGCCCAGGGCCACGCCTCCGGGGCTGCCTGGCCCGCTGTAACGCAGCATCTCCCGGAACGAGAACGCCACCGCCGTGCCTTGTTCCTGCACCTCGATGCTTTGGGCCATGGCAGGCATCCTTCCACGTCCACATCGAGGAGACGGCCGCAGCCGCACGACGCTGACCTGGGTCGGTCAGCGTTCGGGACGAGGTCACAAGGCGTCCGCCGGTGCTTCGACGTTGACCATCCAGGGAGTGCCGAACCGATCGACGCACATGCCGAACTTCGGCGACCAGAACGTCTCGGCCAGCGGCATGGTGACTTCTCCACCGTCCGCCAGGGCCTCGAACGTCCGCTCGGCCTCGGCAACATCGCCAACCGTGTAGTTGACGAACATCCCTTGCACCGGGCCGAAGTTCTCGGATGGGTCGTCGGAAGCCATGAGGAGGTGGTCCTCGAACGTCAACGCCGCGTGCATGATCAGCTCAGCCTGGTCGGGGGGGACCTCGACCTCCGACGGCATGTCCGACATCGTCAGCAGGACGAGATCGCCGCCGAAGATCTCCTGGTAGCGCGTGAACGCCTCGCGGCAGTTGCCGCCGAAGTTGAGGTACGGGTGAAAGGCCATCGGTCCTCCTCGATGAGCTGGTCGTCGGTACTGCCTTGTATGACGGTCCGCAGGCCGGGGACTCATCGCCGATCGCGCCGATCGTGTGCAATCCGTGCCCGTCGAACGGGATGATCCTGGTGACCGCATTGACCAGCGGGCCCATCGAACGCTACGCCGCCGACGGCTCCCTCGGGCCCGAACACGGTCCTGACAGTGGCGACGCTTCGAGAATGCCGCTGCCCGCCTTGTCTGACGGGTGGGCGCGCCGAGCCGGGAGGGGTGTCGGCGCCGCTACTGAACGGCGGTGCGGGTGACATCCGACACCGCACAGGTGAGTCGGCCCTTGGCGTCCGCCGCTCCCTGGGTGCGCCAGATGGCGTTGCCACCAGCCTCTACGTCGGCAACGGCAACCGCCCCCTCGCTCACCTTGTTGCCGGCCGTGTCGACGAAGGAGACGCGGAAGGCGTAGGCGCTGGCCTTGGAGCTGTTGTTGGTGATCCGACCTTGAGCGGATGGCCGCCCGCCGGCCGGGTCGGGTGTACAGGCGGTGACCTTAACGTCGGCACCGGCGTTCTTCTCGTCCGAGGAGCACGAGGCCACTCCTAGCCCAGCCAACGTGAGGAGGGTGGTCATGGCGACGGTTCGGCCAGTCAGCATCGAGGTCTCCTTGTTCCGCAGGGCAGCACTGACGTCGAGTACGCGGAAGGACGTTCCCTTCCTGCCCGTTTTCTGAACGTAAGGTCGGGACGTGCGGGCCGCGGTGGACCAGGTGGTTCAGACCGCTACCACGGTTCTCAAGGGTCAGCTCACGGCGCGCGAGGCCGTCACCATTCTCGCTACCCTGACGCGCGAGGCCGTCTTGGCGGCTCGCCAGCTACGCGCCACGGAGCCCGAACAGGCCGACACCTACCGGGAGCTCATCCTGGCGATCGGACGGGAACTGCGGCGCACCGAGCAGGAGAGCGAGGAGCCCCGGCACGTCCGGGCTCTGACCGATGAGCTCATCCGGGTGCTGCGCGCACTGGGGTGACGCTCTCAGGCGACCGCAACCTGGACCGACGGATCGGGAACAAAGGCGACACGATGTCCAGCATGTAGCCGTTGGACACCAAGGGCTTCGTCCCTTCTCTGGGGCGTTGCGATCAAGGCTCAGGATCGTCTCTAGGACTACATGGACAATTCGGGCGGCCTCGGCCTGACGCCCGAGACGCCGGGCATCGCTGACGTGGTGCAGCGATTGAGGGCTGCGCTTCTTGCGTAGAAGACGAGAACCTGCCGGCAGAGAGCTGCCGCTCGGCGTCTCGACGCGTTCTATCGCGACGCTTCGCTGGTAGCGACCGCCCTACCGAATCCTGTTTGTGTCAAGAGGCAATTCACGGGCGCGTCGAAGCAGCGCGGTCATCGAGGGCGGTACGGTCGCTGATGCGGGTCCGGGAGTGACTTCGCCGAAGAGCCGGCTGTCAGGGTGTGAGGCCGGTCACGCGGCTTTCAAGTCGTCCCTGCTTGTCCTCCCGGTCCCGCGCTTGGCGTCGGCCACGAGCTGGCGATGAGACGGCGTCGCTGATGCGGCGCTTGAGAGCCCGCATCGCTTCTCGTGGTGACTTCTTCTCGGCGATCTTGCGCAGGTAGAAGGCTCGGCCGGCCGTGTCATGAGCCACCTGGGTCACCGCCGCTACGTGAAGGGCGTGGTTGAGCTGGCGGTTCCCCCTCGGGTTGAGACGGTGGCGCTTGATTTCGCCGCTGGAGGCGTCGATGGGAGCCGTGCCGTTGAAGCTGGCCGAGCTGCGCCGCCTCGACGCTCAACTGGTCGAGCTGCGCAAGGTGCTCGATGCACTGGCGCTTGCGCTCGACGTCGGCGGGGGCGGTGACCCGGCGCAGATTGGTGTGGCGCAGGGCCACGATGGCGGTGGCCCGTGCGTCGTGGGCGTCGGTCTTGGCGCTGCGGCCGCGATCGAGCAGGCGGACGCGGGCCGACAGGGTGGGCGGCACGTCGACGACCTCCTCGCCGGCGGCGACCAGCTGGCGGGCCAGCAGGGCACCGGTGCCGCCCGCGCCTTCGACGGCCCAGCGCCGAGGCGAGAACGCCTCCGCCCACTCGAGGAGGCGCTCCAGCTGCTTGGTATCGGCGTCGACGCCCACGTCGGCGATCACCTCCTCGGTGCTGCTCAGGGCTGCGGCGGTGTGCGATCCCTTGTGCGGGTCCACTCCGATGACGAACACGGCGCTCCTCCTTGTGGGTAGTCGGATTCGCCGGCGGCGGGCAGTCCTGATGTGGGTCTGGTTGCCGATCCTGTTTCGAGCCACGCCAGCGGCCAGGCACCCGATGGCGGGCCACTTCGATAGGAAGCCAACCCGGAGGCGGCAGGGCATTCACGAGACCCACCACCGAGCACCTCAGACGCTAAGGAGAGCCCGTCGCGCCCACGCGGATGCTCTATCAGGGCATTCGGTGTCGGCACGGCGCCCCTCTTGAGGTGAACGTGTGCGTCAGTCCTAGCGCTTGAGGACATACCTTTCGCCAGGCTCTTCGCCTTCGGTAGTACGCAAGCTTGGCGGGGACGCATACCACGATTGCCCCAAAGCCTCCTCCGACGACCCGCTGCAAGGCTTCCCCGAGACGAATCGCTACGGCGTCCTGGCCAACGTCCTCGGTGAAAACATTGCACGTCTCTCTAGACCCTGCGTGCCGGAGAAGCTTCTCGATCTCTTCCGCGCTCTGCTTCTGGTCGGGCACCCGTGATGCGAAACGTGGCTCGAGGTCGTGCAAGTGCGGCAAGGCCGCTCGCAACTTCCGGAGGCCCTTCTCGGACACCGTCAGCCCAAGAAGCCGAGCACGGCGCTCGGGAACGACGAACTTCTCGAGTGTCTCCGTCAGCCAGTCCACGACTCGACCATAAGCCACCTTGCCGTCGGCTTTGACGGTACCTGCTCTCGCCCTGACCCCCGGCTCTTCCCGAGCCGTCAGCGGAGACTTCCTGCTTCGGTGGCGCAGAGGGGACGATCTGTGCGTCGCCATCCATCCCAGCTGCAACGCATACCGGGCATTCCGCGCTACCTGGCAAAGACGAGCGGCGACCAAGAGGGCGACAGTGCTGAGCGGTCGACCACCGGCGCGGATCGCGAATCTGGCGCGCCGCACTCCGTCCTTTGCGTCGTCGTTCTGTCGCGGGACCTCCAAGCCCCGAGCGTGCCTTGGATCCCCTCGAGTCGTTGAGGCCTTGTCGTTATCGAGCGCGAAGCAAGTGCCGGAGTCGGGCGGCCCCAGCAGTGATGTCTTCAACGCCCTGCCCGTCGATCGGTACGCGCATTATCGAGCGGGCGCCACCGAAGTGGGGCGGCGATCGCCGGGGATCTACTGTGACCCGGCGCCACGAAGACCGCCGTTCTCCGCGCTGCCTCCCGGCGCAACAGCCGCGATACGGAGCGCTCGTTATGCGTGTCGCCCGCCCGGCTCCATGACCTAGGTGGCGACGTATCGGGCCAGCCCGGCGATCGCCGCTTCCTTCTCCAGCGTGGTCATCACCGGGTCATGGCTCCGCTCGTCCTGTCGCCTCTGTGATGTCCTCGGCGCTGGCCATGCCGACGAGGCGACCGTCGAGCGTCGTGACCAGGATGCGGGGCTGGGGATGTTCGTCCAGCCGATCGGCCATTTCGGCTGCGGGAACATGGGGCCGATAGGTGCTGGGGCCCTCGTCCATGACCTCGCTCACCGGCCTGTCGTCGTCGGGGCCCAGAGCCTCGGCCCGCACCAGGCCGAGGACGATGCGTTCCTCGTTCAGAACCAGACAGACCGGGCCGTGGCCGAGTGCGGCGCGGACCACGCCTACGGTGTCGTCGAGGGCGCAGAGGGCGACGTCGGCCGTGGCCAGGTCACCCAGCTTGGGCTGCGACGCCTCGCCTCCCTCCCAGGGCAGGCCGGCGCCGATCCACTCCATCTTCGAACCCACGTAGTCGTAGACCTCGCCGAACCCCAGACTTTCAAGCCGCCACGCGGCTCGGGGGCTCATGTCTCAGAGCGAGTCGTAGCAGTAGACGATCACCGCCCGGTTGGTGTCGAGCCGGCTCGGCGCCTCGGCGGCCAGCTTCCGCAGTGGGACGTGAACGGCACCCACGAGGTGCGAGGCCTCGAAGTCCGTCCGTCCCATGACGTCCACCAGCTGCGCGCCCTGGCCAAGGAGACGTTGCACCTCGTGGCGATCGACTTCCCTGGGCATTGGTCCTCACCTTCCTGGGTGATGAGCGCCGACGTCGTGGAGCACTCCGAGCGGATCATGGCGAGCCGTGAAGTCCCGCCGGGACCCGCTTGGCCGGGCTGTATAGAACCGACGTGTCATCAGTAGGGTCCGAGCATGCCCAAGATGAAGCGGACCTTCCAAGTGGAGATCGAGGCGAAGTTGTTGGTCGACGCCTTTGACGAACGCTCCGCACGGAAGAAGATCGAGAAGAGCTTTAGCCAGAACCGTCTGCTCGATGCCGATGTCCGGTCTTCGGGCGAGATCTTGGCTTACGAAGGGTCGATCGTCGGCGACGGTGAGACCTGAGCTTCACGGCGTCTCGAGCTGGGGGACTTCGAGCCAAGGAACGGTAGCCGGCGCAACGGTCACGCCCCCGTCCTCGGACACCTGTCTTCGCCGTCATCGCTTCGTGACCACGTGTTCGAGCAGCGCCGGCTCGAACCGCTCGAGCGTCTCCCGGATGGCGGCGAGGTGGTTCCTGGAAGTCGTCCGACGTTCGCCAGCGAGCGAGCAGCGGTCTCCTTGTCGGGCCAAGGGCCGAAGCTGACGAACACGTTCGGCCGCTCGCTGTCTCGAAGCAGTATCCCGTGGCGCCCGGAAAGGCTCCCAACATCCAGTCGCCGAGCTCTTCCCAAGCCCGCACGAAAGTCACTCTCACGACGTGGCGTCACCGTCCATGTTCGGTGAGTCCAGACCTCATGCACGACGCCATTCTCTACTGCGTTACCGTGCGCAGGGCCGGTGCCGAAGTCGGGCGCCCAGGCGCCTCGTCACGGAGGCGCTCGCCCGCAGGCGAAACGTGGGCTCGTGCGCCGCCTGCAAGCGGAGGCGGGGATGTGGCTCGAGGTCGAGATCGCTGGCCTCGAGCAGGCTGCCCCGCTCGGCACCGGCGATCAGCTCGTCTATCTCAGCGCGGATGCGCTCAGTGGGTGATACTCGTGCAGTCACGGGTGTAGGTCCTCCTTCGTGAGTTGGTAGCTCCTACGCCCGTCGACATTTACACCAAGCGGATGGACGCCACCTCTGGGGAAGCCGGCGTTTGACACCTACAACTCGGATGGCTACGGGGGGTCGACGCTGATAGGGGCCGCGCCTCACGCGGCCCCTATCAGATTGTCCTGGGAGTTTAAGCAGCCTTCAACCGTGTCTTGCATTCCGCCTTCCGCTCGTGAGCGTGGTTGGTGTCGCCGCAGCCCTTTCCTGGCCTGTGGGCGGCCTCCACCAGGCGCCGGATGCTTTCAACGACCACGTCCGGTCGATCCCGGTGGATGAAGTGTCCTGCACCCTCCACGAAGATCACCTCGCTGCGAGACGACAGCTGACCCTGGGCTACCTGCATTTCGGTCCACAGGCGATTCAGCTCCTCATCGGGGAACCCTGGAACATCCGGAGGGAAGACGGTGCGACCCAGCACGATGAGCGGGACGTTGGGGAAGCGGGGGGCATCTTCCATCTCGGCGAGTGCGGCCCGTATGTCGTATCTCTCGGGGTGCCGTTCCGGGCCAGGAAACACCGCCCTTAACTGCCCTTCTGTCAGCACCTCGGCGAAGCGGTCAAGGAGGTCAACAGGGGTGGCGTCCACCAGGACCACACCGACCACGTCTTTGGGGTACAGGCGGGCGAAGAGTTGCATGTTGAGCCCGCCCAGGGAGTGACCAACGAGCACCAGTGGCCCCTCGATGCCGGCGTTGTTCAGTAAGGTGCGCAGTTCCTCGACCATGGTCGTGTTCGTAACGGTGCCAAAGGTCGGCGGACGGGGGTCGCTCCGGCCCAACCCTGCACGGTCGTAGGAGCACACCCGAGTGAAGGTGGCTAGTTCGGGCTGGATCTGGTTCCACGTTTGCGAGGTGGCTCCAGACGCCGCGTCGAGGATCACCGTCGGGCTGCCCTCGCCAATGCAGCGCAAGAACAGCCGATATCCTCCCACGTCCACCAAGCCCTCGAAATCACCGGCTGGAGGGGATTGAGAATCCTGTCCGATGGCGCCGGCCGGAACGGGCCCTCCAATCACCGCCATCGTGACCAAGACGAGAATGGTCTTACGCATGACACCCCCTTTGCTGTATGAGCGCTCCTGCGCTCGTGGCTTATGACGGTTTGTTCGGTTGGCCTTTGCGAAGGCGAGGGTGGACACGAGGGCGGCAAGCGCGGCCGCCACCTCCCGATTGGCCGGCCGCCTCGCGCGCCCGCCGCACCGTGACGGCGATAGGAGCGTCGGTCCCTCTGATCCGACACCGACTCGTGTCTCCCTGAAATTGCACTTCATCTGACCGCCTCCTCTAGTCACCGTGCTCGAGCCGTTGTGCCGGGACGTCTCTTCGCCCCTGGGCCGCCTCCTCTTCCGCGGTCCCGACGGCATCGTCGCCTTCGCGACGTTCCTTCGATACGGGGTCGCACCGAAGGTTTTTGTCCCTTATGCTCCGCTCAGCGACCAACTGGGGGTGCGTCGGGTGCGTCGGTTTGAGCGGGCCGCACTGCTCGCTCCCTCGCTTCCCGCCCGGTCGGGGACGGAAATCAACGCAGGGCAGGCTGCCCGATTGCGGCGCGGCCAAAGCATTCGGTCAGATACCGTTGCCCATTCCCGCCGCCCCGGTCCACGGTGGCGGGATGACCACCACATTTCAAGTCCGGCTCTCCCTCGACCTGACCTTCACGAAGCAGTCGGTTTTCGGGGAGCTCCGGGTCGACGGCGGCCCGCCCCGTCCCGTCGACGGCTGGCTCGACCTAATGACAGCCGTGGAGGCACTACGCCCCGGGGCCGGGCCCCGGGGCGCGACGGTCAGCGGCGAGCACGGGTGCGCCTGACGGCGCGGGGCGCGTAGCCGGCATGAGCGGCGGGAGCCCCCAACTCCGACTGCGGTTCGAGGACCTCCTGGAGCGTGAGAACGAGAGCGCCGCAGTGCTGTCGGCCATCGACGGGCTCGTGCGGGGTGACGGCGCCGCCATGGCCTTCGAGGGCGATGCCGGGGTCGGCAAGACAGCGCTGATCCGCTCGGCCACCGCGACTGCCGAGGAGCGAGGGTCCGTCGTGCTGGCCGCCCGGGCCGTCGAGCTGGAGCACGACCTCGCCTACGGAGCGGTCCGCCAGCTGCTGTTGCCCGAGCTGCTGCGCTGGGGCGAGGACGGGCGCGCCACGCTGCTTCAGGGCGCGGCGTCCCTTGCCGGCGTCGTCCTCGGCTTCCCGGTGCCGGCGCCCGCGGGCGACCCTACCGGCGCGGCTCTCCACGGGCTCTACTGGTTATGCGTCAACCTGGCCGAGCGGCGCCCCATCGTCCTCGCCCTCGACGACGCCCACTGGGCCGACGCCGCGTCGCTCCGCTTCCTGGCCTACCTGGCGCGCCGCCTGGAGGGGCTGCCGATCCTGATCCTCGTCGCCGCCAGGCCGGCGGAGCCCACCGTCGGGCACGGCATGCTCGCCCAGCTCCTCGTCGATGCCGGACTCCTGGTCCTGCGGCCCGCGAGACTGTCGGCTGCGGGCACTGCAGAGCTCGTTCGGCGCCAGCTGGGGCTGGACGTACCCGACGCGCTCTGCGGGGCCTGCCACGCGGCCACCGGTGGCAATCCGTTCCTCGTCGGCGAGCTGCTCCAGGCGCTCAGGAGCGAGGGAGACGACCCGGCGACGGCCAGCGCGTCCACCGTCGCGCGCATCGGGCCGGAGTCGATCGCCCGGAGCGTGCTCGTTCGCCTCGTACGACTGCCGCCGGTCGCTCTCGATCTTGCGCGTGCCGTCGCCATTTTCCCCGGAGGCGCGGAGCTTCGCCACGCCGCGGCCGTGGCCGGTGCGGAGTACGCGGAGGCCGCTCGTGCCGCCGATCTTCTCGCGGAGGTGGGGATCTTGTCGGACGCACGGCCGCTGTCGTTCCTTCACCCCGTCATGCGGTCCGCCGTCTACGACGACCTACCCGCCGGCGCCCGCGCCCTGCTTCACCTGCGCGCCGCGGGGCTACTGCGGTCCGAGGGAGCCGATGCGGCGACCGTCTCCGCCCACCTGCTCGGCTGCGACCCCGGCGCCGACCCCGCCGCGTTCGCCGACCTCGTCGCCGCCGGTGGCGCTGCCCTCGCCGCGGGGGCGCCCGAAGGTGCCTGCCGCTACCTCGATCGCGCGTTGCTGGAGCCAGTGCCGGTCCCGGCCCGGGCGGGCGCCCTCCACCTCCGAGGCGTGGCGCGCATGCTCACGGCCGACCCTCGAGCCGTCGACGACCTCCGGGCCGCCTCCACGACCATCGCTCCGGGCCTTCGGGCCGCCGCCCTGCGCGACCTCGGGCGGGTACTCGCCTTCCGATTCGAGATCAAGGAGGCGGTCGCTGCGCTGGACGAGGCGATCGCGTCCGGGGCGGGGGGCGACGAAGACCTTCTGGCCCGTTGCGTCGTTGACCGGGCATGGATCCTGTGGAGCCACGAGGACGTGGGCGCCCGCTTCGTCGCCGAGATGGTGGGCTTGGCGGTGGACGAGAAGCCGGAGGGCTTCCTCCAGCTGGCTCTGAGCGCCTACAAGGCATTCTGGGAGTCGTGGAGCTGCGCCGATGCCGAACGGGCGACGTCGCTCGCGGCGAGAGCCCTGGCCACGCCCGTGCTGGCGGCTGAAGGGTTCGACGGCCTGCCGCCGGTGGCGTTGGGCGCCGTAGCGCTCACCGTCGCGGACCGCCCCCGCGACGCTACGGCGGGGATCGCCGAGTCGATCCGGGAACTCGGCCGGGCAGGCACGACGATGGGCCTCACCTATGGGCACCTCATCGCCGGGATGGTCCACCTCTATGCCGGCGACCTGCGCGAGGCCGATAGCGACCTGCAGGTGGGCGCCGAAATGGCGCGCAACCAGCCGGGCGACCCCGAGGGGCAGGCGGCCATCTCGGCTCTGATGTCGGCCGTCGCCCTGGACCGCACGGGCCCGGGGCAAGCGGAGCGCCTGTTGGACGGGCTGGCGACCCCGCCGACGTGGCTGGGCGTGCTCGTCCACGCCGCGCGGGGTCGTGTGCACCACGCGCTGGGACGATTCGACGCCGCTCTCGAGGCGTTCGAGGCGGCCTACCGGGCGGCCTCGGCGAACGGCCTCCGCAACCCGCTGTACCCGTTTGCCTGGCACACGGAGTTCGCGCTCGCCGCCGCCGGCGTCGGTGAGCAGCGCCTCGCCAACGAGCTCGCCGACGCCGACCTCGAGCTGGCGCACCGCTTCGGCTCGCCCGCCGTCCTCGGTGCCGCCCTGCGCACCGCTGGGCTGCTCCAGCGGGGCGGTGACGGGATCGGCCTGCTGGAGGCTGCGGTAGAGGCGCTCGCCGGCTCCTCCGCCCGTCTCCTCCATGCGAAGGCCTTGGCCGACCTGGGCGCCGCCCTCCGCCGGTCCCGGCAGCCATCGGCGGCCCGCGACCCGCTCCGGCTCGCCGTCGACATCGGGAGGCAGTGCGCGGCCGACCGTCTTGTCGCGTTTGCTATCGAGGAGCTGCGGGCCACGGGTGCTCGACCCCGACGAGAGAGGCTCACCGGGGTCGACGCCCTGACGCCGTCCGAGCGCCGGGTCGCTCGGCTGGCCGCCGCCGGGCAGACGAACCAGCAGATCGCCCAGCAGCTGTTCCTCACCGTCCGGACGATCGAGATGCACGTGAGCAATGCACTCTCCAAGCTCGCAATCACGTCCAGACGGCAACTCGCGGCCGTACTCGACTCGAGCGACGATCCCGACCTCTCGCGGGGCGACGGCCCGGTGCGCGGCGGGTGAAGGCGTGAGTGCGCGGCACGGACATCTCTCATCGGCGGACGCGGAGCATCCCGCCTCGAGTGCCGCCGATCGAAGGATCCAGGTGTGGTCTCTAGATGCCGCCCCCCTGAGCACCTAGTGTCGCCCCGTATCTCTCGGCCCCCCGGCCGTGGCAGGCTTCTGCGAAGGGGGCTTGTGTCCGCCCGGTAACCGGCGCGGATGGGCCGAGGGGCCGCACGAGTTCGGCTCTCGAGGGCAGGAGGGGCCGCCCATTCCCGGCCGCTGCATCCGTGCCGTACTCGGGCGGTTTCACACACCGATCGGTGCTGCCGG
>JALZKD010000014.1 GCA_030859405.1 Actinomycetota bacterium
GGAGGCCGTGGAGCGCAGCGTGGAGGAGGCCCAGCCGGGCGCCTTCGTGCTGGTGGACGGTGACCTCCAGCCCGACTGGCGCATACCCTCCGCCCTCCTGGCGCGGCTCCTGGCCCGGGCCCGGGAGCGGCAAGTGCTGGTGGCGGGTGTCACCAAGCACTCCTCGCTCTCACGGGGTGGTGCGCCCCTGGTCGGTCAGCTGGAGCTGGAAGCGGCCAAGGCCCTCGGGCCGCGGGCCCGATGGTGGGCTCCGGTCGCCCGATCCCGGGCCACCGAGCGCCCGGACGTGGACGGCCTGCAGGTGGTGGTGGCCCGCCTCGATCCCGACGCCCGCTTCGCTTTCCGCGTCGACCTGCCCGCCGACGCCGACGCCGAGCAGACCCTTGGCCGCCTGGCCGCCGTCAGCGACGACGCTGCCTTCCCCGGCTATCCCTACGCCCTCAGCGCCGCCGACCGGCTGGCTTCGTGCCCTCGTTGGGTACGGGAGGAGACATGGCTCCAGCTCGACGGCCTCCTCGAGCGCGCCGGCGTCTCGCCCGAGATCCGGGAACGTGCCTTCACCGACCGCCACGCCCTGATGGAGAGGTCGTGAGGGCATGACCAGGGGCCGTCTCTATGGCAAGAACGTCCTCGAGGGCGTGTTCCGGGCCGGGCCCGACGAGGACCTGTTCCTCGGGGAGCTGCTGGTCGCCGTGGACGACTCCACCGGCCGGCGCTACCTCTTCCGGGTGGTCGACGTCACCTATGGCACGGAGCATCGCGAGCCGGGCTGGGCCGAGCGGGTGGCCGGCACCCTCCTGGCCGACGACGCGCGCGGTGAGCCCGGCGCCCATCCCCTCTACGAGCAGGCTCGGCGCACCTACCGCGTGGCCGAATGCCGGTGTCTCGGCTACCTCACGCCCGACGGCCAGCAGTTTCGGAAGCCCAAGAGCCTGCCCACGCAGTTCTCCCGGGTGGTGGCGCCCGAAGCCGCCGACTTCGAGTTCCTGCGCAGCCGCATGGGCGACCTCGAGGCGGGCCTGCTGCGCAGTGGGGAGACAGTGGTGCCCTTCGCCGTCGGCATCCCCGGCGCCAGCCTGGCCAGCCACGTGGGCGTCTTCGCCACCACGGGCATGGGCAAGTCCAACCTCATGCTGGTGCTGGCCGGCGAGGCCCTCCGCACCCAGGGGCGCTACGGGTTGCTGCTGATCGACCCCCACGGCGAGTACCGCCGGCAGCTCAGCCGCCATCCCTGGGCCGGTGAGGGCCTGCGCACCTATGCCACCCGCCGCCTGGCCAACACCTCCACGCTGCGGGTCGGCCTGGCCGAGCTCTCCGTCGACGACCTGCGAACCGCCTACGAGTGGAGCCGACCCCAGGAAGAGGCCCTCTTCGAGCTGGAGCGCCACTACGGCGGGGAAGGCCTCTCGTGGCTGCTGGCGTTCTCCCAGATGGACGACCTGGCCGCCTTCCGAGAGATCGACCTCGGAAACCGTGTCGCCCTCAACACCCTTCAAGTGGTGCACCGGCGGGCACGGCGAATCGTGGAGCTGCCCTGCGTGGCCGCCGATCCCCACGTCTCGGCCGGGGCCTCCGTGGTGCGTCACCTCAGCGAGGGGCGGGTGGTCCTGGTGGACGTGAGCGGCCTGGGCCCCACCGAGGAGGTGTTGGTGGCCTCCTTCCTCACCCGGCGGGTGCTCGACCACTGGTCGGCGGCCTACCTCGACGAGCCCGAGGTGCACGAGCGCCTGCCCGTGGTGTCGATCGTGCTCGAGGAGGCCCAGCGGGTGCTGTCGTCGAGCCGGGACCGCGAGTCCAACGTCTTCCCCCGCCTGGCCCGCGAGGGTCGAAAGTTCAAGGTCGGCCTGTGCGCCGTCACCCAGCAGCCGAAGCTGCTCGACGCCGAGCTGCTCAGCCAGTTCAACACCTTCTTCGTGCTGGGCCTGGCCGACGAGAAGGACCGCACCATCCTGCGCTCCTCCTCCAAGCAGGACCTGTCGGCCCTCGGCCCCGAGATCCAGACCCTCATGCCCGGCGAGTGCCTGGTGGCGAACCTGGAGGCGCCCTTCGCCGTGCCCGCCCGGGTGCACCTTTTCGACGACGTGGTCCGCAGCGTGGCGCCCCCACCTGCCCCGCGTCTGGCGGCGGTGACCAACGTGGCCGCCCTGGTGGAGTAGAGGGACAGAGATGCGCGTGGCGGCGCTGGGCGACGCCCATCTGGGCCGGGCCTACTACTCGCGCACAGCCGACGGCGTGAACCAGCGCGAACGCGACTTCGAGGTCTCGTTCCAGGCTGCGGTCGAGCTGGCGCTGGGCCAGGAGCCCGATGTCGTGGTGTGGCTCGGCGACGTGTTCGACCATCCCCGGCCCACGTACCGGTCGTTCTGCGTGGCCCAACGGGCCCTGCAGCGCGTCCGCGACCACGGCGTGCCCCTGGTGGCCATCACCGGCAATCACGACACCCCTCGCCTGCCAGGCACCGGCAGCCCCTACACCGCCCTGGCGGGCGCCTTCCCGGAGATGCACTGGGCTCATCGTCTGGCCTACGAGCGTTTCGAGCTGCCGGGTCTCGTGGTCCATGCCGTGCCCCAGATGCTCACCGTGGAGGCCACCCTCGAGGCGCTCGACGACGCCGACCGAAGCCGCGACCTCGACCGGACCAATCTGCTGCTCACCCACCCGAGGATCCCCCAGGTGGAGCCCCGCTACGCCGACATCAACGAGATCGAGGTCGACGCCGGGAGACTCCGGTCGGACTTCGTCCTCCTCGGTCACTACCACGTGCACACCGCCGTGCGGCCCGGGATCTGGTATGCGGGATCCACCGACTCGTTCTCCTTCGCCGACGACCCCGAGCGGGCCAAGGGCGTGGTGGTGCTCGACACCGACACCGGCGAGTGCCGTCACGTGCCCCTCTTGGATCAGCGTCCCCTGGTCACCCTCGACACCATCTCCGCCCTCGGGCTCTCGCCCGCCGAGGTCCAAGCCCAGGTCTTGGAGCGGGTGAGCGCGGTGCCGGAGGGGGCGGTGGCCCGGCTCTACGTCGACCAGCTCGACACCGAGGCCTGGCGGCTGCTCGACCTCGACGCCGTGTGGGACGCCGGCGCCGCCGCCCTGCACCTGAAGCTCGAGCCCCGCTTCGCCGACGCCACCGCCCACGTTGAGCTACCCGAGCTGGATTCGCTGCCTGGCCGCTGGGAGCGCTACCTCGCCGACCAGGACCTCATCGGCTACGACCGCTCGCGCATCAAGGATCTCGGCCACGAGTACCTGGCCCGGGCCGTGGAAGTGGGGGAGTAGCGGCGTGCGCATCACCCGCCTGTACCTGCGCAACTACCGGGTCTACGAGGACGAGCTGAACCTGGAGCTGCCTCCGGGCCTGGTGGGCATCTACGGGCCCAACGGCAGCGGCAAGTCCCTTCTCATCGAGGCTGTGCCGTGGACCCTTTGGGGTTACTCGCGCACCCCCAAGGAGCAGGTCCGCACGGCGGAGGTTGGTGGCGATTGCGTGACCGAGGTGGAGTTCGAGCACGACGGCCACCTCTACCTCGTGAGGCGCACGCTGACGGGGATCAATGCCACCGTCAGGGCCCAGGCCGAGGCCGACGGGGCCCAGGTGGCCGAGGGGGTCCAGTCGGTGCGCCAGTACGTGCACTCGGTGCTCGGCATGGACGCCCACTCCTTTCGGGCCTCGGTGTTCGCAGAGCAGAAGCAGCTGGCCGCCTTCTCCCAGCAGCGCCCGGGCGAGCGGCGGGACCTGGTGCTGCGCCTGCTCGGCATCACGCCGCTGGACAAAGCTCGCGATCAGGCTCGTCGCGACTCTCGGACCGCTGGCGACGCCTATCAGCAGCTCCGACGGATGCTGCCCGATCTCGACGCTCTTCAGGTGGCGGCCGAGGACGCCGAGGCCGCGGCTCTGGCCCGGGCCTCCGACGCCGAGGCCGAGGGGGAGGCCGCCACCACGGCTCGGAACCGCCTGGCCTGGCTGGAGGAGCGCTTCGAGGCCCTTGACCAGCTGCGCCGTGAGCACGACGCCCTGGTGGCGGAGGGCAGGGCCGTCCGGGCCGAGCACGACGGTGCGGCCGGGGAGGTGCAACGGCTGGCCGCCGATCTGGCCGAGCTCGACATCATGGCGGCCGGTCTGGCCACTCACCGGTCGCACGCCGCCGGCCTCGAGGAGGCCGAGGCCCGCCTGTGCCTGGTGGAGGACATGATCTCCGCTCAGCGGGCCCTGGGGGCCCTGGCCCTGCCCCAGGAGCCGCCCCGTCCCGACGAGGGGGCTTGTGAGATGGCGAGGGCCGAGGCCGAGGCCGCGGCCGGGCGGCTGGCCGAGGTCACCGGCCGGCTCCAGGGCGCCGCCGACGCCGAGGCACGGGCACGGGCCGCGGTGGAGACCTCGAGCCACCTCTCCAGCGAGGGGGCCTGCCCATTGTGCGGGCAGGAGCTGGGAACGGCGTTCGAGAAGGTCCGTGCCCATCGCGCCGCCGAGCTGGGCGAGGCCCAAGGGGCGGTGCAGGCCCTCGGCGCCGAGCGAGGGCGACTGGAGACCGTTGCCCAGGCCAGCTGGTCTCGGGTCCGAGAGGCGGAGAGCGCCGTCAAGGAGGCCCGAGTGGCGTGGGCCGCCTACGAACAGCACCGGGCCCGTCGCCAGACAGCAGAAGAGGCCCTGTCCGCCGCTCTGGAGCGTCTCGGGGGGGCAGTTTCGGAGGAGGAGGCGGCGGCGCTGGCCAGCGACGTGGCCCGCCGCAGGGCGGCAGCAGCCGAGTGCCAGCGCGTCGAGGTGCGACTGGAGCGACGCCCGGGCGCGGAGCGCGCCCTCGAGTCGGCCCGGTCACGCGTTACCCACGCCGCTGGTCGCCTCGACGTCCTGCGGGACAAGCGGCGGTCGCTCGGGTTCCGGGCCGAGGACGCCGACAGGGCGCGGGGACAGCGGGACGAGGCGAGGGTTTCCGCCGAGCGGGCCGCGGCCAGCGCTCATCAGGCGCAGCTGGAGGCGGCCCGGGCCCGGGAGCGGGCCGCGGCCGCCGCCGAAGCCCTGGAGCGAGGCCGCGTCCAGCACGCCAGCCTGGAAGCCAGCGCCGAGGATGCTCGTCACCTCGGTCGCCTGGCCGATCTTCTCGGCGCCTTCCGGAATATGATCGTGGCCACAGTGGGGCCTCGCCTCTCCGGGCAGGCGGCCGAGTTGTTCGCCGAGCTCACCGACCACGAGTACGACCGCTTGGAGGTCGACCCCGAGACCTACGAGATCCAGATTCGCGACCGTGGTCGCCTCTACGACATGGAGCGGTTCTCGGGATCGGAGACCGACCTGGCCAAC
Source organism: Actinomycetota bacterium (assembly GCA_030859405.1). Classification (GTDB taxonomy): domain Bacteria; phylum Actinomycetota; class Acidimicrobiia; order Acidimicrobiales; genus YB1-3. The sequence goes on from JALZKD010000014.1 coordinate 5,297, forward strand.
ATGGCCCTTCGGGTGGCCATCAGCGAGCACGTGCGGCTGCTCTCGGGAGGAGCGGTCGGTCTCCTGGTGCTCGACGAGGTGTTCGGACCCCTCGACGACGACCGCAAGGCCCGCATGCTGGCCGCCCTCGAGCGCCTCAAGTCCCGTTTTCGCCAGGTCCTGGTGGTCACCCACGACGACGCCATTCAGGCCGAGCTGCCCCATGCCGTGGAGGTGGTCAAGCTCCCCGGTCGCCGGGCCACGGCCCGCCTCGTCACCGCCTGATCCAGACAGAACCGGTGGCGTGGACGTCCCCGAGGCTCAGCGGCTCCTTCTGAACGCCACGTGCCCGCTCAGCAGGGCAACGGAGACATTGATCTGGAACAGGAAGAACAAGGTGACGAGGAGGGGGACCGATACGCCCTCCCCTTGGAGGAGGCGCCGGGTCAGCGTGTAGGCGGTGAACACCGTGAAGGCCACGGCCGCGGCCGCGGCGGCGTGCAGCAGAGGGGCCTCTGGCCGGCGCCTGGCCGCCACATGTCCCCCGACGGCGAAAGCGGCGAAGAGGACGATCACCGCCACCACCCACAGGTTCCGCTCCACCCCCTGGGCCTCGTCGCCCACCACCAGTTGCAGGGCGGCGATGGGGCCAGCGGTGATCACCAGCGTGACCGCGGCGCCGGCGGTCACCGCCCGCCAGTCCAGCCGGGGCCCGGCCCGGGCCAGGCCCTCCTCCGTCACTTGCTCTCCTCGTCCGCCTCCTCCTGGAGCTGGGCGTAGGGAGTTCGGAGACCGTCCCTGAGCAGGGGCACCACCTCACGGCGGTTCCTGAGGATGATGCCCAGGGCGGCCACCAGGTAGATGACGCCGGTGCCGATTCGCACGGGGCCGTGAATGGACTGGGGGCCCACCGCCCCGGCCACGAACTGGAACAGGAACAGGCCGAGCACGACCCCCGCCTCGCGAACCGACATCGACAGGTTCGCAAGTATGGCCACGGCGAAGGCGGACTGGGCCGCGGTGAGGAACAGCTCCTCGCGCTGCTGGACGTCGATGGGCAGCCCGTGCGTGGTGCCGGCGGCGATGGCGAAGGCGATGGGAAGGGTGCCGACGAGCAAGGTCCACTGGTTGACCTTGGACGACACCAGCGTCCCCAGCCCGGAGTTGGTGTTGAGCCGCCAGGCGTAGAGGGCGGCAACGAGCAGCTCGGGGGCCTCCGAGGCCAGTGGTGCCAGCCACTGCACGAGCAGGAACTCGTCGATCCCGAACGACTTGCCGGTGCCCACCAGCGCCTCGGCGAAGGGCTCCGCGCACACGAGAATCACGGCCGCGGCGACGAGGAACAGCCCGACGACGCCGGGCCGCCGGCGGTTCCGGGGCAGTTCGCCGATCCAGCGGGCCGGGCCCACGAGGTGGGGTTCCTCGGCCGGGGCCTTGGAGATGCGCAGCGTGTACAGGAGGAAGATGGTCACCAGGAAGCCGGCGTCCACCAGGCTGATCGAGCTCCGGAACGGGAGGCTCAGCGAGTAGACGGTGGCCACCAGCAGGAAGGCCAGCTCGACTGAGTGGGTCCTCGACAGCGTGACCGCCCGGGCCCGGTCGGGTTCACCACGCCTGCGCCACCGCCACCAGGCGATGAAGATCACCATGCTCCAGCCGATGCCGATGAGCAGGCGGTTGGCTCCGGTCATGTTGGCCAGGGCCAGCGAGCAGGGAGACTCGCCACCCCCCGGGGAGGGGCATCGGCGTCCGAACTCCTCGAAGGAGTTGCCCCCCTTCACGGCGAAAACCACGTCCACGGCGTACTCGGGCAGCACGGCGATGAGCGCCAGCACGCCGATGGCGAGGCCGGCGGAGACATCGACCTGGGCCGCCTCGGCTGCCCAGGACAGCAGGAAGGCGGCGCCCACGATGGCCGCCCCGAAGATGAGGGCCATGAGGGGATCGCTGAGATGGACGTCGAGCAGGCGCAGCGTCACCCCGGGCACGGCGACACCCAACGCCGCCCCCATCAGAATGGGCTGGCGACTGCGCGCGCCCAGCGGTCGATCTTCCCGCTTTGTGGTCATGGTTCGGATGATCCTAAGGTTTGAGCGGTGGGTCCCACGGGCACACCCGGTTCACCCGAGAAGCTTGAAACGGAACGTACTCGGGAATGTGTTGTGAGCCTCCGGCGTTGCCTATTAATTCCAGTCAACTCTTCGCACTCCAAGGACGTGATCTACCCATGAGCCTGTCGTGGCGCCAGCGTGCAGCATGCCGCGGCGTCGACCCGGACATCTTCTATCCGGTGGCGGACGAGGACGCGGAACCGGCCAAGGCCATCTGCGACCAGTGCTCTGTTCGCCAGGCCTGCCTCGAGTACGCCCTCGCCAACCGGGAGCGTGACGGGATCTGGGGAGGCGCCACCGAGCGTGAGCGCCGGCGGATCATCCGCCAGCGTCGCAAGTCCGCCTGAACGCCTCACGAGCGGAGCTCGCTCGGCGATAGGTTCTGGCCGTGACCGTCGACCCGCCGCTGTCCTTGTCTGAGCTCGGAGGGTGGCCGGCGATCCTGAGCCGCCTGATCCGTGGGCAGGATCTGGCGTCGGCCGAGGCCTCGGCCGCCCTCTCGGAGATCCTGACGGGGGCGGCCACGTCGGCACAGATCGCCGCCTTCGCCACCGCCCTGCACATGAAGGGCGAGACGGTGGGGGAGATGACAGGCCTGGTGCGCACCATGCTCGCTCATGCGGAGAGGGTTCCTGTGCCGGCCGGGCTCGACATCGTCGACACGTGCGGCACCGGTGGCGACCGCAGCCGCTCCGTCAACGTGTCCACCATGGCCGCGCTGGTGGTGGCCGGCGGAGGTGCGCCTGTCTGCAAGCACGGCAACCGTGCCATGTCGTCGTCGTCCGGCTCGGCTGACGTGCTGGAGGCACTCGGTGTGGTGATCGACCTCGGTCCCGAGGCGGTCGTGCACTGCATGGAGGAGGCTGGGATGGGCTTCTGCTTCGCCCCCCGCTTCCATCCCGCCCTGCGCCACGCCGGGCCCACCCGGCGCGAGCTGGGCGTGGCCACGGTCTTCAACTTCCTTGGTCCCCTGGCCAACCCGGCCCGCCCCCGGCGCCAGGTGGTGGGAGTGAGCGACCCCGCCATGGCGCACACGATGCTGGGGGTCCTGGAGGCGAACGGGGCCACACGGGCCATGGTGGTCTACGGCCATGATGGCCTCGACGAGCTGACGACCACCACCACGTCCACGATCCTCGAGGCAGTGGACGGAGCGGTCCGCACGGTGGCGGTGGAGCCGCGCGACCACGGGCTGGCGCCGGCCTCACCCGAGGACCTGCTCGGCGGCGACGCGGCCACCAATGCCGACCTCACGCGGCGGATGCTCGATGGCGAGAAGGGGCCCCGTCGTGACGTGGTGCTGCTCAACGCGGCCGCAGGCCTGATGACCGCGGGGCTGGTCACCGACCTGCCCGAGGGCCTGGGGGCCGCCGAGCGCTCCGTGGACGACGGCAAAGCCGGCGAGGTGCTCGAGCGGTTGGTGACGACGTCCCGGGAAGTGGCTGGGTAGCCAATGGCCACGAGCAGCGGCGACGACGCCCAGAGCGAAGACCGGAGCAGCGAAGACCCGCGCGGCGAGGACCCGAGCAGCGGCCGGTCCAACGACATGCGGGGCCCCCACGAGCACGCGGCGGCGGCGGGGGCTCCCGGGGCCAGCGGGCCCGGCGACGCCGGGTACGAAGGGGAGGCCATGGTCGGCGACGAGGGCGCGGCCGCCGGCCCCCAGTCCTTCCAGGACCCCTTCGGCCGACCGGAGGACGTCAGCGAACCGCCAGGGCAGCGCTGAGCATGGTCCCCGGGAGGGACCACTCCTGGGCGGCCCACTGCCCGGCGGCCCACTGCCCGACGCCTACTCCCCGACGGCCTACTCCCCGACAGCATCGCCCATGAGTCCGAGAGGAGGGGCCCCGAGGCCCAGGAGGGCCTCGTGGAAGCGCAGGTGGGAGTAGCGCCTACCCCACCGGGCCACGGCCTCGTCCCGTAGGGCCAGGATCTGGAGCTTGCCCCAGGTGTAGCGGCCGTAAGTGGGGTCGTAACCGGCTCTGTGGGCCTCGGCCCGGGCTGCGGGACCCCCGAGGAAGGCTTCGGCCCGGAAGCGGTGGACGGCGTCATCCATGCTCATGGCCCCGGTGTGCAGCCCGATGGCGACGGCCAGACGAGTGACCCGCACCAATGCCTCGATGCACACACCGATGGCGTAGCGGGGATCGCGGTCCCGAAACCCTTCCTCCACCAGCAGCTCCTCGCCGTAGTGGGCCCAGCCCTCCACGAATGCCGAGGAGAAGAGGGCACGGCGGACGTCGCCCGTCGCTCGTCGCAGCATCCGACCGTGGGCATAGTGGCCGGGCATGACCTCGTGCACGGTGATGGCCGGCAAAGTGGTGCGGCTGAACACCTCCAGCCACTGCGCCTGCTCGTGTTCCGGCCAGCTCGGGTCGGGGGGAGTCACGTAGTACCAGGACGGAGCGTCGGGCTCCAGGGGCGCGGCCCACGACATCATGGCCATGGCCCAGCGCCGCGACGGCGGGGCGGGGCCCACCATGCACTCGCCGCCCACGTCGGGAAGCAGGGCACGCTCGAGGGTGAAGGCGGTGGCCTCGACGATCTGGTCGGCCGCCTCGGAGTAGATGTGCGCGGCCTCGGAGGGGTGGTCGGCCAACAGCTCGGGCACGAGCTCCGAGGGCACCGAGCCGGGACGGTAGCGCTGGCAGCTCTCGTGCATCAGGGCAACCAGGCGGTTGCGCTCGGCGTCGGCCCTCTCGGCCACCCTGGCCAGCTCTACGGGCATGGCCTCGCCGTCTCCCATCAAGCTGGCCAGGTGGGCGGCGCCCACGGAGGCGTCGGGGTCTCCCTGTTCACCGGCGTGTTCGAGATGCGCGACCAGACGTCTCAACGCCGCTCGCGCCGACTGCACCGCGCCTTCGCCGTCCTCGTCGTCTGTCGGCAGGCCCGCGTCGAGCCCCCTCGCTGCCGGCAGCAGGGCTCGGGCCACCGCCGCCGGCACCCGGTCGAGTGAATCCACGGCGGCGTCCACGGCGTCGGGCCACGCCGCCAAGTGGCGGCGGCGGGCCTCGTCGCGCTCGGAGGCAGGGCCGTATTGTCGGTCGTAGCCGGAGAGGTCGAGGTTGCCCAGGTGGGGGAGGGGGTTGCGCCGGTGCTCCTCGACAACGCCGTAGGCGGTCACCAGTTCCGCCTCGGCAGCCAGAAGGTGCGCCTCGTCGTGCGCATCCGGTTCGGGCGGGCCGTCGCCCAGCCTGGCCAAGGCCGCCGACACACCCTCGGGAGAGAGATCCTGGACCACTCCGTCGAAGCGTTCGTGCATGCCGGCCGACTCGCGCATGTTGGCGACCGAGGCGTCGCACACGGCGGCGAGGCGCGGGTTCATGGAGGTGGGAGGCTAAACAAGTCGACACCAGCGCGACAACACACACGTGGACCAGCGCGCCCACCATGGCCGCACGGCACGGAGCGGGCCGACAAACGCCGGGTCCGTTGCCCGGCGGGGGGCTGGTGCTACGGTCCGTGAAGGACCGAGAGCCGGGCCGCTGAGCACGATCGGGGAAAGGTGGATCAGCTCCACTTCGTCGGCTTCACCAGCGACAACGAAGGGCTCATGCTCAGCCATCGCGACGATGCGACGTCGGGTGAGTACTTCGTCAGGATCGACGAGTACCTGCTGGCCGCCATAGACCAGCACGAGGGCGAAGGCGACGACGCTGAAGACCGTCGAGAGCAAGGGCGAGCCCAGCCGGCGCCTGCTCCCCCCGTGCCCCTTCCTGCCTCCACTCCCGCCGTCACTCCTGCCCCCGTTCGGACCCGTCCCAAGCCCCACAGCGATCTGAGCCCGCGCCAGATACAGGCTCGCCTTCGTTCCGGGAGCAGCATCGCCGAGGTGGCCGAAGAGGCCGGTGTAAACGAGGATTGGGTGCTCCGTTTCGCCGATCCCATCATCGCCGAGCAGGCTCGTGTGGTTGAGCAGGCTCAGCGGCTGACGTTCACCAAACCCAGGGTGGGACCCTCGTCCCAACCACTGCGAACGTCGGTGCGTTGGAACCTGGCCGACCAGGGGGCAATGCGGGACGACGAGGTGTTCGACGCGGGGTGGAGCGCCTACAACCTCCAAGGCGCCAAATGGGTGGTCCGCCTGTCCTTCGTCGCCAAGCGCCGGCGGAAGCTCGCCGAATGGGAGGTGGATCTCCGGGAGGGGGAGCTCACGGCTCGAAATCGTGTGGCCACGGAGCTCGGGTACGTGGAGCCCGGACGCCGGCGGACGCGAGCTCTGACCGAGTTCTCGCTGCCGTCGCCCCCGGCGCCACAGGCCAGCCGCCCGCGGGCCAAGAAGAGGACGAGGACAGCCAAGGCGGCGAAGAGAGCCAAGACCACCAAGACAGCCAAGGCGGCCAAGGCGGCCAAGGCGGCCAAGGCTGTACCGGGGAAGGCACTCCAGAAGTCCGTGCCGCAGCGGCCCGTCAAGGGCACAGCGGTGAAGAAGGCACCCCAGAAGGTCGCGGGCAGGAGCACCGTCAAGACCGTCAAGACCGTCAAGACGGTCAAGAAGGTGGCCAACAGGACTCCGGCCAAGAAGTCGGCCAAGAGGAGCACCACCAAGACGGTGGCGGGCAAGAAGGCAGCATCCAAGGGGCCACCCGTCCCGTTCTCGGATGAGCGCCCGAGCCATCTGGCTCGCGCGCCCTCACCCATCAGGACGACCAACCGTGCGGTGCCAACGGCGGCGGTGCCGGGGCCCGTCGCGCGGCCGTACTCCATCCCGCGCCCGGCCCAGGCGCCTCGTCCCCCCGAAGCCCAGAGACCGTCGCCCGTGAGGCCTGCTCGCCCTCGACGTGACGTCGCCGCCCCGCCGCCCGAGCCCCCGCCGCCCGAGCCCCCGCCGCCGGAGCCCCCGCCGCCGGAGCCGGTTCAGACGCCGGCCGAGGTGGCTCCTCCCCGGGCGCCCCGCCCCCCCATGGTGATCATGTCCACCCCCGAGACCGTCACCGACGAGGCCGAGCAGCTGCTCGACCGGCGTTTCGCCCCCGACTGGGGAGAGGACGAGGGGCCGGTTCAGCGCAGGCGAGAGCGCGCCCAGTCCACGCCCGCCGTTCGCCTGCGAGACGATCTCCCCGCCAGTCCCGAACCCGAGATCGACGACGAGCCCTCCAGATGGCCTCGGCCGCGGCGGCGCCAGCGCTGAGTCCCTGACCCTGAGCCCGATCACCAACCCGGCGACCACTGCCACGTCCGGGGTCACCACGGCAGGCGCCGCCTGCCACCATGTGGCCATGGCGGACGGGCGCGCCCTTGCCGAGGAGCTGTGCCGGCTGGGGGGCGAGGCCGGTCTGCACGCCGTGGGCGTGGCCCCGGCCCACGTGTTCTCCAGCACTCGCCGAGATCTCGAGGAGCGCAAGGCCGCCGGCCTGCACGGCGGGATGCACTTCACCTACGGGGACCCGTCCCGTTCCACCGATCCGGGCCGGGCGCTCCCCGGGGCCAGGGCGCTGGTGGTGGGGGCTCGCTCCTACCGGCGAGGCGAGCCCGACCGCCCGGCGGGTACCTCGCTGGGCCGTGTCGCCCGCTACTCGTGGGACGACACCTATGCCCCGTTGCGGGCGGCCCTGGGTGTGGTGGCGGAGCGGTTGAGGAGCGAGGGATGGAAGGCCCGGGTGCTGGTGGACGACAACGGCCTTGTCGACCGGGAGGCTGCTTACCGGGCCGGGCTGGGCTGGTACGGGAAGAACGCCAACCTCCTGCTGCCCGGTTCGGGCTCGTGGTTCGTGCTCGGCTCGGTGCTAACCGACGCCCCCCTCCCCGCCGAGGAGCCGCCCCTGCCGGACGGCTGCGGCGCCTGCACCCGCTGCCTGACGGCGTGCCCCACCGGGGCCCTCGTGGCGCCGGGTGTGCTCGACGCCCGCCGCTGCCTGGCCTGGTTGCTCGAGGCGCCGGGCAGCTTCCCCGTCGAGCTCCGGGAAGCTCTGGGCGGGCGGGTGTACGGCTGCGACGACTGCCAGGAGGTGTGCCCCCCCAACCGGCTCGAGGACCGGCGCAGTCCTCCTCCCCCGCCCCAGCCCACTGACGAGGCGTGGGTGGAGCTGCTCGAGCTGCTCGAGACGCCTGACGAAGAGCTCTTGGCGCGCTTCGAGCGTTGGTACGTCCCCCGGCGCCAGGCCCGCTACCTGCGTCGCAACGCTCTCGTGGCCCTGGGCAACGTGGGCGACGGAACCGATCCCGGCGTGGCCCGGGTGCTGCGTCGGGCCCTGGCCGACCCCGATCCCATCGTGCGCGAGCACGCCGAGTGGGCCGCCGATCGCCTGGATCGGCGCGACCTGATCACCGCCGCTCCCGGGCCGCTCCCGCCCCAGTGACGCCATGAGGCACCTCCTCGTCACCAACGACTTCCCCCCCAAGGTGGGCGGCATCCAGTCCTACCTCTGGGAGCTGTGGCGGCGGCTGCCAGCTGACCAGTTCACCGTGCTCACCACGCCCCATTCCCAGTCGTCCTCCTTCGATGCCGACCAGGAGTTCCGGATCGTGCGATGCCGCCAGCGCCTGCTCCTGCCCACGCCCGACCTTCTGCGACAGGTGCGGGCACTGGCAGACGAGGTTGACGCCGGCGTGGTGGTGTTCGATCCCGCCCTACCCCTCGGCATGCTCGGACCGGGGCTGGATCGGCCCTACGCCGTCATCCTCCACGGCGCCGAGGTCACGGTGCCGGCTCACCTCCCCGTGAGCAGCCGGGCCCTGGCGTGGGTCATACGGGGGGCATGCCACGTCATCGCCGCTTCCGCCTTCGCCGAGTCCGAAGGCCGGCGCCTGATGGGAGACGCCATGCCCCCGACCACCCTCGTGCCGCCCGGCGTCGACGCCGAGCGCTTCCGACCGCTTCCCCCCGAGCGGCGGGACAAGGCCCGGGCCGATCTCGGACTCGATCGGGACGGGTGCCTGGTGGTGAGCGTCAGCCGGCTCGTGCCCCGCAAGGGGATGGACGTCCTCATCGCCGCCGCCGCCCAGCTGGCCCCGGCCCATCCCGACCTCACGGTGGTCATCGCCGGCAGTGGGCGCGACTGGGGCCGTCTCGAACGAATGGTGGCGCGCCTGGAAGCGCCGGTTCGCCTTCTGGGCGCCGTGCCCGACGACCAGCTGCCCGCGCTGTACGGCTGCGGGGACGTCTTCGCCATGGTCTGCCGAGAGCGCTGGGGCGGCCTCGACCAGGAAGGCTTCGGCATCGTGTTCCTGGAGGCGGCGGCGTGCGGAGTGGTCCAGTTGGCAGGCGCCAGTGGCGGCGCCGGCGACGCCGTGGCCGACGGCCGGACCGGCTTGGTGGTGGCCGAGCCCCGGAAGCCCGAGCGAGTGGCCGCCGCCCTCGATCGCCTGCTCCGCGACCCCGCCCTGCGACGGCGCATGGGTGAGTCCGCCCGGGAGCGGGCGGTGACCGAGTACTCCTACGACGTGCTGGCGCCCCAGCTCGAGCGGGCCCTCGCCAACATCACCGCCTGACCGGAACCGTCCTCGTCCATGGTGCGACATTACGATCCCGCCACCGTGGCCCCCCCGAGCGACACCGCCGCGCCCAGTCCTCCGGGGCTCGTGCTCGGCATCGATCTCGGGGGCACCAAGTGCCTGGGCGTCGCCGTGGACGAGGGCGGCTCGGTGGTGGGGGAGCATCGGCTGGCCACTCCGGTGGGGACGGAGGCCATCATCGAGACCGTCACCGCCGTGGTCCTGGCCCTGGGGCGGCCCGTCGCCGTGGGGGTGGGCGCGCCGGGGCTGGTCGACGTCGACGGCATGCTGCGCTTCGCACCCAACCTTCCGGGCGTCGTCGACGTACCGCTCCGGGCCGCGGTGGAGGCCCGGCTGCCGGGCACCCACGTACGAGTCGAGAACGACGCCAGCGCCGCCGGGTGGGCGGAGAGCCAGCTCGGCGCGGCCAAAGGCGCCCGGCATGCCCTGACGGTCACGTTGGGCACGGGCATCGGCGGCGGCGTCATCAGCGACGGCGCTCTGCTCCGAGGCGCGTCGGGCTTCGCCGGTGAGATCGGCCACATGGTGGTGGACCCGCACGGGCCTCGGTGCACGTGCGGCAAGCAGGGCTGCTGGGAGCGCCTGGGCTCGGGCAGCGGCCTCGGACGGCTGGCGAGGGAGGCGGCCGTGGCTGACCCCCGTAGCCGCATGGTGGAGCTGGCCGGAGGTGACCCGGAGGACGTGCGGGGCGAGCACGTCAGCCGGGCCGCCGGCGAGGGCGACGAGCACGCCTGCACCGTGATGACCCAGTTCGCCTGGTGGGTAGCCCTCGGGCTGGCCAACCTGACCGCCATCTTCGACCCCGAGGTGATCGTCCTCGGCGGGGGCATGGTGGCGGCGGGGGAGGTGCTGCTGGCGCCGGTGCGTGATGCCTTCGCCGAGCTGGTGGAAGGGGGCGAGCACCGGCCCGAGGTGGCCATCGTGGCCGCTGACCTGGGCGAGCGGGCGGGGGCCATCGGCGCCGCCCTTCTGGCCGGCCAGGACAGCGCGGCGCGGACGAGGGCGGGGTGAGCGGGGTGAAGCTCGGCCTCACCCTGCCGCAGTTCCAGGAGGACCCCGAGTTGTGCCTGCGAATGGCCCGCCAGGCCGAGGCGGCGGGAATCGACGGCGCCTTCGCCTTCGACCATCTGTGGGCCATCGGCCGCCCGGACCACCCCGCTCTTCACGGGCCGAGCCTGGTGGCCGCACTGGCGGTGGAGACGCAGCGGTTGCGGGTGGGCACCCTGGTGGCCCGGGTGGGCCTCGTGCCCGACGACGTGCTGGTCGCCGCCTTGTCGACCCTCGCCGACATGGCCGGCGGACGCCTCGTGGCCGGCGTCGGCGTCGGGGACCAGCTGAGCGAGGGTGAGAACCGGGCCTACGGCGTCCCGTTCCCCTCCGCGGCCGAACGTCGGGCAAGGCTGGGGGCCGCCTGTCGTCGTCTGCGCCAGCTCGGGATCGAGACGTGGGTCGGGGGTCTTTCTGCCCGCACCCGGATGGTGGGGCGGGCCGAGGCCGACGCCCTCAACCTGTGGGAGGTGGCGCCGGCGGCCATCGCCTCCGAGGTGAGCAGGCCCGACGCGGTGGCCGTGACGTGGGGCGGCCGCATCGACGTGTCCGGAGGCGCCGGGGCCGTGGAGGCCGTCCTCCGATCGCTGGCCGGCGCCGGCGCCACCTGGGCCGTCGTGGCCCCCGTCGGCCTGCCCTGGCCGGCGGCGGTGGAGACGGTGGCGGAGGCGGCGGCGGTCGTTCGCTGAGAGTGGGGCCGTAGACTGCAGAGGTGGAGTTTCGCCGGGTCACCGGACTGCCCCCCTACGTCTTCAGCGTCATCGACAACCTGAAGATCGAGGCTCGCCGGGACGGCGAGGACGTCATAGATCTCGGCTTCGGCAATCCCGACATCCCCTCGCCCGACGTGGCGGTGGAGAAGCTGGCGGAGGCCGTCCGCAACCCCCGCAACCACCGCTACTCGGCGTCGCGGGGCATCCCCAAGCTGAGGCGGGCCATCGCCGACCTCTACCTGCGCCGGTTCGGCGTCGAGCTCGACGCCGACCGGGAGGTCGTCACCACCATCGGCGCCAAGGAGGGGCTGTCGCACCTCATGTGGGTGCTCCTCGGACCGGGTGACTCCGCCTTCGTGCCCTCTCCGTCGTACCCGATCCACCTGTACTCCGCCCTCTTCGCCGGCGCCGAGGTGCAGCAGGTCCGAGTGGGGCCCGACGAGGACTTCCTCGAGAACCTCCTCGAGGCCTGGGAGAGGCAATGGCCCAAGCCCCGAGTGGTCGTGCTCTCCTTCCCCCACAACCCCACCACCACCTGCGTCGACCTCGACTGGATGGCCCGGATCGTGGACTTCGCGCGGGAGCACGAGGTCGTCCTCGTGCACGACTTCGCCTACGCCGAGACTGCCTTCGACGGGTTCGTGCCGCCGTCCATCCTCGAGGTGCCCGGCGCCAAGGACGTGGCCGTCGAGCTCTACACGCTCACCAAGTCCTTCTCCATGGCCGGGTGGCGAGTGGGCTTCTTGGTGGGCAACGCCGACATCGTGCAGGCCCTCACCAAGCTCAAGAGCTACCTCGACTACGGCACGTTCCAGCCCATCCAGATCGCCGCCATCGTCACCCTCAACGAGGCGGGCGAGTACCCGAAGGCGGTGAACGAGATCTACCACAGCCGTCGGGACTCGCTGGTGGACGGGCTCAACCGCATCGGCTGGGGGCTGGAGCGGCCCAGGGGGACCATGTTCGTCTGGGCTCCCATCCCCGAGCCCTACCGGGAGATGGGCAGCCTCGAGTTCGCCAAGCTCCTGGTGCGCGAGGCCAAGGTCGCCACCTCCCCGGGCGTGGGCTTCGGGCCCGGTGGCGAGGGCTACGTGCGATTCGCCCTGATCGAGAACGACCAGCGCATCACCCAGGCCGTGCGCACGATGCGCCGGGCCCTCACCCGCCTCTGAGGTGTTCGCACACCAGCTTCAGCCCCGTAACGGGGTGTTCACACGTTTGACCTACTCTCGGTTGGCGTGAGCGAGCCGGGGGCGGTCGAGACGTGAGCGAGCCGGAGGCGAGCGAACCAGTGGGTAGAGCAGCCGTGGCTCACGGCCGACCGCCGGAGGCGGTCGAGACTTGAGCACCCATGTCGTGCGGGTCTGGCTCCCTGACCGCCCGGGGGCTCTGGGTGCGGTGGCCAGCCGCATCGGCGCCGTGCGGGGCGACCTCATCGGCATCGACATCCTCGAGCGGGGAGCGGGGCGGGCCATCGACGAGCTGGTCGTGAAGCTGCCGAGCGACGACCTCGTCGCCCTGCTCATCGACGAGATGTCGGAGGTCGACGGGGTGGACGTCGAGGACGTGCGCCCGGTTAAGGACTCTCGTCCCGACCCCCGCGTGGGCTCGCTGGAGACCGCCGCCGTCCTGGTGGAGCAGCGTTCGGTCGGCGATCTCCTGGGCGTGCTGGCCCACCACGCCCGCCATGACTTCGAGGCCGACTGGGTGGTCCTGGTGGGCGCCGACGGGGCCGAGGCCCTCGCCGCCGTGGGCGACGTCCCACCCGCCCCCTGGCTGCAGGCCTTCGTGGCCGGCAGCGGCGCCTCGGCCCAGCTGAGCGCCGGCGATTCGGGACCGGACGACGTGGCGTGGGCCGAGCTCCCCACCGTGGGGCGGACCCTGGTGCTCGGTCGCGAGGGCCGCCCGTTGCGAGCCCGGGAACGGCGTCAGCTCCTGGCCCTGGCCCGTATCGCCGGCGCCCGCTGGAGCGAGTTGGTCTCGGTCACCAACGGTCACCTCACCCGGAGGTAGCCGCTCGAGGGTGGTGAGGCTCAGGGCCTGGCGCCGGCAGCCCCTCACACCGTGTCGATGACGAAGAAGCCCTCCGCCAGCGAGCCTTCGGGCAGCCCGGCCAGGCCGGCCACGGCCGCGAACCAGCCACGAAGGTTGGCTTCGAGCGTGGCGGGGTCGGTGATCTGGCTTCGGTGGCAGCAGAGGGCGGCGAGCTTGCGCTCGAACAGTGCCGTGATGTCGGTGAAGCGGTTCGGCTCGTGGGGGCCGGCCATCACCCACACCTCGGGCACGCTCCAGGGCTCGTAGCCCTCCACCGCCAGCTCGGGATGGGCGAAGGCGTTGCGGGCGTCGGGGTACACGGCGCTCAGTGCCGCCTCCCCGGCGGCCAGGTGGTCGGGATGGCTCGGGTAGATGCGCTGCCAGTTGCGCTCGGGGGAGGGGCACAGCACGCGCTCTGGCCGTACCCGGCGGATGACCCGGGCGATGTCGCGTCGCAGCTCGATGGTGGGTTGGAGCCGCCCGTCGGGATATCCGAGGAAGACGACATCGCTCACGCCCACCACCTCGGCTGCCGCCTCCTGCTCGGCCCGGCGGATGGTGGGGATCTGCGAGCGGGGCACGTCGGGGTCGAAGCCGCCGGCGTCGCCGTCGGTGACGATGCAGTAGGTGACGGCGATGCCGGCGTCGGTCCAGGCGGCCACGGTGCCGGCGGCCCCGAAGTCCACGTCGTCGGGATGGGCGGCCACCACGAGGGCCCGAGTCACCTCTCGGTCTGACGGCATGGCGGCGGACACTAATCGCCGGCGGGGCCGGGTCGGCCCACAGGCACAGCGTCGTAGTTACACTGGTGGCATTCAGGGCTGCTCGGGGCCTTCGGTCCGGATTGGGGGGAGGATGGTCACGGTGGGCATCCCCAACTGCCTGGTGGGGGAGACGCTGATCGTCACCACCCGGGGCCTGCTGGCCCTGGAGCTGATCCAGAAGATGGCGGCCGCCGGCGAGGCGCTGCCCGACGTCTTGTCCTTTCACCGTCGTGACCAGCGCTGGGTGGTTCGCCAGATCAACGGCGCCTGGGTCGCGGGCCGGGCCAAGGGGCTGCTCGAGGTGCGAAGCGAAGGAGGCCAGGCGCTGCGATGCACGCCGAACCACCGCTTCCTCACTCGGGAGGTGGGATGGGCCGAGGCCCGTGAGCTCCGCTGCGGCGTGTCCCTTCAGGGCATGGGCAGGGGTCGGGTCGAGGGCGTCGCCCGTGTCACGTTGGACGTAGCCGTGCCGGTCTACGACGTCGAGGTGGAAGGGACGCGCAACTTCGCCGTCACCAACGACGGCTCGGGAACGGCCCAACCCGTGGTCGTCCACAACAGTGGCGGGCGCTCCCACTCAGCTCCTCGACGCGGCCCAATGCCTTGACACCGGGCAGGGCTTGAAATTACAGTCCTGTAAGCACAATATCTTGGGGTCTAGCCCTCCGTCACATACCAGCTGTGGTAGGTAAGGGCCCCTGACGACTGGGAGGTCCGCAGCATGGCCATCGCGCCCGAGCGCATGGGAATCGGCATCCGCCGCCACTTCACCACCCCAGGGGTCCACCCCTACGACGAGGTCACCTGGGAGCGGCGGGACGCTCGGATCACCAACTTCGCCGACGGCAGGGTGGCCTTCGAGCAGCTCGGTGTGGAGGTGCCATCCACCTGGAGCCTCAACGCCACCAACATCCTGGCCCAGAAGTACTTCCGGGGAGGGCCGGGCTCACCCGAGCGCGAGTGGTCGCTCAAGCAGGTGGCCGACCGGGTGGCCGACACCATCACCGAGTGGGGGGCCCGGAACGGCTACTTCGTCGACGACGCCGAGGCCGAGACCTTCAACGCCGAGCTCAAGCACCTCGTGGTCAGCCAGAGGGCGGCGTTCAACTCGCCGGTGTGGTTCAACATCGGCGTGCCGGGCCGAACGGCACAGTCGAGCGCCTGCTTCATCCTCTCCGTCGAGGACTCCATGCGCGCCATCCTCAACTGGTATGCCGAGGAGGGGATCATCTTCAAGGGCGGGTCGGGCTCGGGCGTCAACCTCAGCAAGATCCGTTCCTCCAAGGAGACGCTCCAGGGTGGAGGAACCGCCTCCGGCCCGGTGAGCTTCATGAGGGGCGCCGACGCTTCGGCCGGCACCATCAAGAGCGGGGGCACCACCCGCCGGGCGGCCAAGATGGTGATCCTCGACGTCGACCACCCCGACGTGGAGGACTTCATCTGGTGCAAGGCCATCGAGGAGCGCAAGGCCCGGGCCCTGCGTGACGCCGGGTTCGACATGGACCTCGACGGCAAGGACAGCTACTCCATCCAGTACCAGAACGCCAACAACTCGGTGCGGGTCAGCGACGAGTTCATGCAGGCCGTCCGCGACGACGCCGACTGGCACCTGAAGGCCGTCACCACCGGCGAGACCCTGGAGACGGTGAAGGCCCGGGACCTCTTCGCCCAGATCGCCAAGGCGGCCTGGGAGTGCGCCGACCCCGGTGTCCAGTTCGATACCACCATCAACCGCTGGCACACCCTGCACGCCACGGGGCGGATCAACGGCTCCAACCCGTGCTTCACCGGCGACTCACTCGTACACACGGACAAGGGGCTCATCCGTTTCGATGCTCTGCTCCAGCGAGCACAAATGGGTGAGACCTTCGGCGTTTACACCCACGATGCCACCAACCCCGAGGCGCCGGCTGAGCGGTTGGAGATCACCTCCCCCGAGGCGCTGATGATCACCGGTCTCAACGAGATCGTGCGCCTCGAGTTCGACAACGGCATGGAAGTGCGCTGTACGGCGAACCACAAGGTATTCACCGTCAACCGCGGCTTCGTGCCTGCGAGTGAGCTCACCGCCAAGGACGAGGTCAAGGTGCTCGACCTTCCGGCACCGGCGGTCAACGCCGAGCGTCGCTTCCCGGTGAGCACCGACGTGGCTCACTACCGGCGGAAGGCCGACCAGGCCATGGTTGACCTCCCCGAGAAGTGGTCGCCGGAGTTCGCCCATTACCTGGGTTGGCTGATCGGCGACGGCTGCATCTCGTCGACCAATGTGGTCAGCACCATCTACGGCAGCCCGGATGACAGGGAGCACGTGTTGCCCCGGCACCTGGAGCTCCTAACCGAGATGTGCCAGGGGGCGCCTCCGAAGCCGTCTGTTCAGGCCAACGGAACGGTCCAGCTACGCCTGGGCCGCGGGCTGGCAGTTCGCTTCCTCGAGGCACTCGGTGTGGGCCATACCAAGGCTCCCGAGAAGACCGTGCCCTGGTCCATCCAGGAGGCGCCGGCCGACATCCTGGCTGCGTTCCTGCGAGGGCTGTTCGATGCCGACGGCTGCGTCTACGACGGCAAGACGACGCGCTACGTCGGCCTTGGGTCCGCGTCTCGGGCACTGCTCCAGGGCGTGCAGCGTCTGTTGACCACCTTCGGGATCTCCAGCCGCATCTATGCCACGCGAAATGGTGGTGGTGAGGAGTTCGTCCATTTCCGCAAGGACGGCACCTTCGTCATCTACGAAGGGCACCAGATGTACGACTTGCGGATCAGCGGCGAGAACATCGCTCGCTTTTCCGACCAGATCGGCTTCACCCTCCAGGCCAAGGCAGACAAGTTGGTAGGGCTCCTTGACGGCCATGTGTTCCATCGCTGCCGACGGACGGCTCGACTCGTCCAGCGGAGCGACGACGGCGTCGAGCTCACTTACAACCTGTGTGAGCCCCGCAACCACTCCTACATCGTCAATGGCTGCATAGTTATGAACTGTAGCGAGTACCTCAGCGTCGATAACTCAGCTTGCAATTTGGCCAGCCTCAACCTGCTCAGGTACTTGGAGGAAGGCGGCACCTTCGACGTGGAGGGCTTCAAGGCCAGCGTCGAGGTCCTGTTCACGGCCCAGGAGATCCTGGTCGGGATGTCCGACTACCCCACCGAGAAGATCGGCCAGAACGCCAAGCGCTTCCGCCAGCTCGGAATCGGCTACGCCAACCTCGGGGCCCTGCTCATGTCCCAGGGCATGGCTTATGACTCCGACGACGGAAGGGCCTACGCCGCCGCCATCACCGCCCTCATGACGGGCCAGGCCTACGCCACCTCGGCTCGCACGGCGGCGCGGATGGGTCCCTTCGCCGGCTACACCGAGAACGCAGAGCACATGCTGCGGGTGCTGCGCATGCACCGCGACGAGGTGGCCAAGGTCGACGAGGAGCAGGTGCCCACCGAGTTGCTGTCGGCGGCCCAGGAGGTGTGGGACCACGCCGTCGAGGAGGCCGAGCGCTTTGGCGTCCGCAACTCCCAGGCCTCGGTCCTGGCACCGACCGGCTGTCTGGTGGCCGGCACCCTCGTTCCCACGGAGCGGGGCCTCGTCCGGCTCCGGTCGCTGGGCGACACCTCAATGGACGCCGAGAAGTGGCAGGACCTTGGCATCAAGGTCCAGACCGACGACGGGGCTCGCACCGCCACGCAGTTCTACGTCAACGGGCTGGAGCCGGTCGTTCGAGTTCAGACCAAGCGGGGCTACTCGCTACAGGGCACCACCCAGCACAGGGTCAAGGTCGTCGATGCCAACACCGGCGAGTTCGCGTGGCGTCGGCTTGCCGACATGGGTCAGGGCGACCTGGTTCCGATGGCGCTGGATCAGCTGGTCGGTGGTCCGCAGACGGTAACCCTTCCGCCCCTGCCCGAGGCCCACTGGACGGGCGAGCACCACTCCATAGGGCCCCGAGTCATGACTGCCCAGCTGGCCGAGCTCGTGGGCTACTTCATGGGCGACGGCTCGCTTCACGCCAGGGGTGTTCGCTTTTGCGTGGCCAACGGGGACTTCGATGTCGTCGAGCGCCTTCTCCAGCTCGGCAAGGAGGTGTTCAATCTCGTTGGTCATGTCACTGAGAAGCACGGCTACACCGAGGTCCGCCTGGACTCTGTGCGCCTGGTGCTGTGGTGGGAGGCATGTGGTTTGGCCAAGCGGGAGCCATCCGAGGGCCATGCAGGCAAGGGGTACGTCGCCCATGTCCCCGACGCAGTTCTGCACAGCAACGACCGCGCTGTGTACGGAGCCTTCCTGCGCGGCCTGTTCGAGGCCGACGGCACCGTAACCATGGGGTATCCGCACTGGATGACCACGTCGTTGGACCTGGCTGGCGACGTGCAGACGCTGCTGTTGGCCCTCGGCTTCCCCACCACTCGAACGCTGGAAACCAAGCGCACCGGTTGGGGCCAGCTGTCGCTGTCCAAGCTGCGGCTGCTGAACCTCTCCTACAACGACCGGTGGTTGGGGGATGTCGGCTTCATCGGTGCTCGCAAGAACGCCAAGGTCACCCGCGGCGCCGACCTGCGCCAGAGCGCCAGGGGCGACCACATCCCTTTGCCTCGCCCGCTGATCGACCGGCTGGCACCGGAGGACGACCGCCTTCGTAAGGTCCTGCTCATGGAGTGCAACCGGGGCACGGTGAGCCGTCGCATCGCCACGGAGCTCTACGAGCGCACGAGCGATGCCGAGTTGGGCCACCTGCTCTCCTTCTTCTACGACCGGGTGGCATCAGCGGAGCTGGGCGACGAGGAACTCACCTACGACCTCTCGGTTCCCGACAACGTCACGTACCTGGCCAACGGGTTCGTCAGCCACAACACGATCAGCTTTCTCCTCGACTGTGACACCACCGGGGTCGAGCCCGACCTCGGCCTGGTCAAGATGAAGAAGCTGGTCGGTGGGGGCACCATGTCCATCGTCAACCACACCGTGCCCCGCGCCCTGCGCAAGCTCGGCTACGCCGACGACGAGGTGGCGGCCATCGTCAGCTACATCGACGAGCACAAGACCATCATGGGTGCGCCGGCGCTCAAGGCCGAGCATCTGCCCGTTTTCGCCTGCTCCATGGGCGAGAACTACATCCACTATCTCGGTCACGTGCGGATGATGGCCGCCGTGCAGCCCTTCATCTCGGGCGCTCTGAGCAAGACGGTCAACGTCCCGGAGGAGGCAACCGTCGAGGACATCGAGCAGCTCTACCTCGACTCCTGGCAGATGGGCATCAAGGCCCTTGCCGTCTACCGGGACAACTGCAAGGTGGCCCAGCCGCTCTCCACGGTGAAGAAGGGAACGGCGGGCGACGACACTCCCTCCTCGGAGGCCGAGGCCCATGACATGGAGCTGGCCGTGAAGGTGGCGGAGCTGGAGAAGGCCCTCGACCGCCAGACCGTGGTGGTCAAGCAGCCCATCAGGGAGCGGCTGCCCCGCCGGCGCCGGTCGGCCACATTCGCCTTCCGGGTGGCCGATTGCGAGGGCTATGTCACCGTGGGCGAGTACGACGACGGGCGCCCCGGTGAGGTGTTCGTCAAGGTGTCCAAGCAGGGCTCGACCCTGGCCGGAGTGATGGACGCCTTCTCCATCTCCATATCCCTCGGTCTCCAGCACGGGGTGCCGCTCAAGACCTACGTCCAGAAGTACACCAACATGCGCTTCGAGCCCGCAGGCATAACCGACGATCCCGATCTGCGCATAGCGGCGTCTCTGATGGACTACATCTTCCGCCGCCTCGCCGTCGACTACCTCCCGGTAGAGGAGCGCGCCGAGCTGGGCATCCTCACCACCGAGGAGCGCACCCAACCCACGCTCCCAGGGGTGGACGAGGTCACCACTCCCTCGGTCGGCCTGGCCGACCCCCCGCCGGAGAGCGCCCAGGAGCAGCAGGCGGCCCAGGCCGCGGGCAAGGACGCCCCCTTCTGCTACCCCTGCGGTGTGGAGATGCAGCGCGCCGGCAGCTGCTACGCCTGCGGGAGCTGCGGCACCACCAGCGGCTGCTCGTAGGGGAGCGCCGGGGCGATGTGACCGCCCGACATGAGCCCGAGCCCAGCCCGCTCAGCGGTTGGCTCCGTGCACCCCTTGGCCGGCGTGCTCGATGGCGAGGTCGCTGAGGTTGGCGCCCTGGTCCAGGAGCACCCGCTGTACGGCGCCAGGGTCGACGGCCCTGGGTGGTGTCCCCGAGGTGGCGGCCAGGGCGGCACACACGCCCGCAGCCTGGCCCGTGGCCATGGCTATGGGCGTGACCCGGTAGGAGGAATGGGCCTCGTGGGTGCCGGAGATGCACCGGCCCGCCACCAGCAACCCGTCCACCTGGCGGGGCACCAGGCACCGC
>JALZKD010000177.1:0-221 GCA_030859405.1 Actinomycetota bacterium
GCTCGGTGAGCACCCGCTCCCGCGTCGGCACCCGGAACAGAACGTAAGAGGCTCCGACAAGGCCGAGGCCGACAACGAGCCCAGCCACGGCGCGGTTGTCGATGGCGAACACGCCGCTCGTGATGGCTGCTACCAGGATCATCGTCACCGCCACCACCTTGGCCCGCCGGGGCATTCCGAGCCCGGCTCGGTGGTCGCGCACCAGAGGGCCGATCCTGGGC
>JALZKD010000177.1:231-3155 GCA_030859405.1 Actinomycetota bacterium
ATCCTGGGCAGATCGAGCACCCAGCGCTCGAAGCGAGGGTTGCAGCGGGCGAAGCAGGCGGCGGCGGCGATGAAGAAGACGGTGGTGGGTAGGCCGGGCACGATCACGCCGACGGCGCCGGCGGCGACGGACAAGCAGCCGGCTGCAAACCACATCCAGGCCACGGGGCCCCGCCGGACGGCGCCGGCAGCGTCCGGAGGACGATTGCTCGCACCAGTCATCACACGAGGTGGGCGACGTCCCCTACGGCCTGAACGACGAGGAGCACGAGGATGCCTCCTCCGATGGCGGTGTATCCCCAGCGCCAACGGTGGTTCGCGGCCCAGAAGCGGCGCATGGAGACGACGATGGCGACCGCCGACACGGTACCGATGATCAGACCCAGGACCGGTCCTACCCCGCCGCTCAGGTCGACCACCGGCTTGAGGATGGGCAGGACGATGTAGGTGAGCAGGCAGCGCACCGTCGACAGAAGGATCGACGCGCCGAACACGTTCTGGGCCGCTCGGCCTGAGGACGCGCCCGTCGGCACCCGGAGGAGCCGTCGCACGAAGGCGTCGGCGGCGGGGGTGTGGTCTGTGTAGGCGACCGCGGAGCGCTCCAAGGAACGCGACGCTAGGGCTTGGGGTCGCCTGCTGGCACATCGGTGCCGCTCGTGCCTCGAAGCGGCCCGGGCCGCCATGGTTGGCGTCGAGGAGCTGGCGGAGGATGCGACCCCCGAGTGGTAGCTCCTTCGGACAGAGGGGCAGTCGCGCTCGGCTAGCATTCGCTTGACGATCGGCCCGTTGAGGGAGGCGCAAGCCTCGATAGGGGTCTGGATAGGGTCCACAATGGCGCTCACTGAGTACCCGGCAGATCTTGCCGAGAACTTCTCCGCTATTGCCCGACGGCTCTACCGGGCCGAGACCGTCCGGGACACGCTCCAGGAGATCGCAGAGCTGGCGTGCCAGACCGTCCAGGGGTGCGACTTCGCCGGGATGTCCCTGGTGCGGGGCAAGTCCATCGAAACCCCGGCGCAGACCCACCCCGCCGTGGGCGAGCTGGATGCGATCCAGTCCCAGATCGGCGAGGGTCCCTGCGTCGACGCCATCGTGGAGCACCAGACGTTCTATGTCGAGGACCTCCGGGAGGAGGCTCGCTGGCCCACCTTCGCTCCCATGGCCGTGGAACGCGGCATGCTCAGCATGCTCTGCTTTCGCCTCTTCATCGAGGAGAACGAGTCGGGCGAGAGGACAATGGGAGCGCTCAACCTCTACTCCTGTGAGCGGGCGGCCTTCGATGAGCGGGCTCGGGAGGTGGGACTGATCCTGGCCTCGCATGCCTCGGTGGCTCTGGCTGGGGCCCAGGCCCTGGCCGCAGAGCAGGAGCAGGTGGCCAACCTTCACCAGGCAGTCTCGAGCCGCGACATCATCGGGCAGGCCAAGGGAATCCTCATGGAGCGCGAGCGCCTGAGCGCCGAGCAGGCCTTCGACGTGCTCCGGCGGGCCTCTCAGCACCTCAACCTCAAGCTCAGAGAGGTGGCCGAGCGCGTGGCCGAGACCGGCGAGCGGCCGCCCACCTCCTAGCCACGGCTCACACTCCTATCGCCCCCCCAGCGTCGTCTCAGCGTGGTCACAGGCAAGGAGGCCACCATGGAGGCGTGGAACCTCCGAGGCAACCGCCCGGGCCGCCGTGGCAGAGCGGCGTCCCGTCCGCCCCCCCACCGGTTGCCGTTGAGGTCCCGCCTCCGCCGTCCCCCCGCACACGCCCGCCAACGTGGCGGGGGGTGGCGGTCGTGGTCCTCGCCTCCACCCTGGTCGCTGGTCTGCTCGGCGGCGTGCTCGGCGGCGCCTTGGGAGCTGCGTTGACCGGTGACGAGGAGCCGCCGCCACTCGCACGTTCGGGCGTGGTCGCTCCCGCCGACCGCTCCCGTACCGCTTCGTCGGCCAGTGGCGCCTCGAGCATCCAAGACATCGTGGCCAAGGTCCAACCGGCGGTGGTGACCATCCGCACCGGGAGCGCTCGGGGCGGCACCGGCACCGGCGTCATCCTCTCTCCCGACGGCGAGGTGTTGACCAACGCCCACGTGGTGGAAGGGGCCTCGAGCATCCGGGTCCTGATGGCGGGGGAGACCCAAGCGCGCCCGGCCAAGGTGATCGGGGCCGACGACACCGAGGACCTCGCCCTCCTGCGGGTCGAGGGGGCCGGCGGTCTGGCTCCCGCCGAGCTGGGTCGCTCCGCCGATCTCCAGGTGGGCGAGGGGGTGGTGGCCATCGGCAACGCCCTGGGCCTAGGTGGCAGCCCCACGGTCACCAGCGGCATCGTGTCGGGGCTGAACCGCTCGGTGAGCTCCATCAACGGGCTCATCCAGACCGATGCCGCCATCAACCCCGGCAACTCGGGCGGTCCTCTGGTGAACGCTGCCGGCCAGGTGGTGGGCATCAACACTGCGTCGGCCGGCGCCCGGGGCGGAGGTGCCGAGAACATCGGCTTCGCCATCACCGTCGACCGGGCTCGGGTGGTGATCGATCGGCTGCGCAAGGGAGAGAAGGCGCCGCCCACGGGCCACCTGGGAGTGGCGACCAGCGAGCCGGACGACGGCAGCGCCGGGGCCCAGGTTCGCGAGGTCGTGCCCGGCTCTCCGGCCGCGGCCGCGGGCCTGGCGCTGGGTGATGTGATCAGCGCCGTGGGCGGTGAGCCCGTGGCTGGTTCGGGAGAGCTGGCTGCCGCCGTCCGTCAGCGCCGGCCGGGCGACCAGGTGGACATCGGCTACCGGCGGGGTCGGGAGAACAGGAGCGTCCGGGTGACCCTCACGGCGCGCCCGCCGTCCTGAGCCCGAGGCTCTGTCCGCGACCTCCGACATGGCCAGTCACCATGGGCTGGTGCCGCACGGGCCCCGGGAAAAGGTCCTCGTGGTCGACGACGAGGCCAGCATCACCGAGCTC
>JALZKD010000178.1 GCA_030859405.1 Actinomycetota bacterium
TGACCGGCATCCTCCGGGGTGTCATCACCGAGGGCACGGGGACCGCCGCCAACATCGGGCGTCCGGCCGCGGGCAAGACCGGGACCGGGCAGAACTACACGAACGCCTGGTTCGTCGGTTACACCCCGACGCTCTCCACGGCGGTGTGGATGGGCTACTCCGACAGCCAGACCACACCTCTCACCAACATCAGAGGGGTGAGCCGCGTCTTCGGCGGCACGCTTCCGGCCCGGGCCTGGCACGACTTCATGGCCGCAGCCCTGAAGGACGTACCCGTCACCGACTTCTCCCAAGCACCCCCCATCAGGTCCCTGGCCGAGGCCTTGAGGCCGCCAGCGCCCGACGGCACCGGCACCCGGTTGGCTCCGGGTGGCCGGCGGGGATTGCTGGGCACGGGCTCGGGAGGCCCTTACGAGGTCGGTGGCGCCCCGCCGGCGGTCAGCGCTCGACCGCCTGTGACTGTTGGACCGCCTGTACCCACCACGCGCCTTCCCCCGCCGCCGCCGCCGGCGCCCCGGCCTGCACCCTCGCCAACCACCACCACGGCACCGGCCCCGGGCCGCTAACCCGGGGCTACCTCGGAGTGGGCGCGCCCCGATCCCCCGCCCCGGGCGCTCCGCCCGAACACCGCAGGATCCTCTGGCATGCGGCTCGGACGAAGGGAGCAAAGAAGACCTGGTCGCTCGAGAAGCCGAGCGGGGCGTAGGACCGGGACGAGACGGCCAGAACGCCGCCTTCGGAATTGACCAGCGGGCCGCCCTGGAATGCCTGGCCCAGGGCGGCGTCATGCTGAAGCCCCTCCGCCGACACGTCAGCCACGAAGCCCTGGGTGGCGCTGCCCCCTGCGCCTCCGAGGGCGGAGAGCGCGAACACGCGCTCACCGGGCCGCACATGCTCGGGGCCGAAGGCCAGCGTCGGCACCCCGCCCTTGGCCAGCGTGATCAGCGCCAGATCCTTGTTCTCGTCCCACGTCCAGAGCGTGGACTTGATCTCGGCGCTGCCCTGGCGCACCCGGACGGGTGGTCCGGGTTGGCGGGTGGCGGCCTTGACCGTGGTGTAGGAGGTCACCAGGAGGGTCTGCTTGTCGTCCGAGGCCACGGCGAAAGCGGAGCCGACCGAGGGCTGGCCGGCCTCGTCCAGAGTGGTGACGAAGAAGGAGGACGGCTGGACCTTCTTGATCAGGCTCTCGAGGACCTGGCCCTCGGCACGGGTCTTGCGCAGCGGCTCGAGCTCCGCCTGGATCTCGGCCCTGGCGTTGTTGGCCTCGGCGTCGATGGTGGCCAAGGCGGTCTGGAACCGCTTGTCGAATCCCTCGATGAAGCTGGCCACCCGCTTCTCGGTGGTGTCCTTCTTGAACTCGTAATAGGAGTAGAGGACGGCGCCGCTGAAGGCCGCTCCCACGGCGAAGGCGAGGATCAGCGAGCTGATGCCCAGAACACTTTGCGGGAGGAGCCGCTCTCGGAGGGGGACGGGCTCCTCGGACACCACGGGCAGGGGCTCGGGCCCAGCTTGGGGTTGATCGGGAAGTGTCTCAACGGGGAGCGTCTCGCCCGGCAGGGTCTCGGCGACCGCGGGCTCTTCGGGAAGGGGCTCTTCGGGAAGGGGCTCTTCGGGCAGCCCTTCGGCCACGGGCTCGTCGTCGGTCCGGGGAAGCTCGCCCGTAGCCATCGTCGGCGAGACTAGCGAGGCACCGCCGGCACCACGGCGCCCGGACCTCAGCCAGCCCGAGGAAACCGCGGCTCTGCTCACTAGGCTTCGCTGAGTGTTCGCCCTGCTGGCGCTTATGTTCCTCGTCGTTCCCTTCGTGGAGCTTTTCCTCATCATCCAGGTCGGGCAGGCCATCGGTGCGCCGTGGACCATCGCCATCCTCATTCTGATCAGCGTGGTCGGCGCCTGGCTCGTGAAACGGGAGGGCGTGGGGGTGCTGCGCCGGGCCCGAGCCCGCATGCGCAGCGGTGAGATCCCCGGGACCGAGCTCACCGACGGAGTGTTCATCGTCTTCGCCGGTGCCTTGCTCCTTACTCCGGGCTTCCTCACCGACGTGCTCGGGATCCTCCTTCTCCTCCCGCCGGTGCGGGCCGGACTTCGCCGGGCGGCTACCCGGAGCTACCGGCGAAGGCACCGTTCATACCCTCCGCAGCGGTGGTGAGCGGGCCCGAGGCCCCCGAGCCAGCGACTCATCCCGCCACCACCACCGGCCTGGTCACCCTTCCCAAGGCCGCTTCGTACCTGGGGCTCCCGGAGGAGGCGGTTCGAGCCCTTGTGGATGGTCACTTCCTCCAACCGTTCGCCCACGGTGAGGGCGAGCCGCTGCTCGCCACCAGGGAGCTGCGGGCCTTCATGCTGTGGAACGTGGAGGACGCCGACCGCGATGTCATCGACCTCGCCGCCGTCAGCCGAGGAGCTGGCGCCGGCCCGCCCGAGGCCTTGCTGGCGGCTCTCGACGAACGCTCCCACGAGATGGCCCAGCAGGTGTTCGAGCTCTTCGCCGAGGTTTTCCCCGAGGCGCAGGGCTGGCCGGACGTGGACCGGGCTCGCTTCGTGGAGCAGGCAAGGGGCCGTTTCCAGGCCATCCTCGCCGTGTCGGGCCAGGGCGCCGGTGTGGACGAGGCGCTCGAAGGCGAGCTCCAGCGCGTCGGCTCCGCCGCGGCCTGGGAGGGAGCGACGCTGCCGCAGCTGTTGGTGGTGCTGCGCATCTCACGAGACCTGGTCGTGCAGACGGCCGTGCAGCTCGCGGAGGAACTAGCCGGCCACTGGGGCCTGGCCCTCTCCCTCTTGCTCACCAGGGTGCTCCCGGCCATGGACGGGCTCACCGACTCCCTCGCCAAGGGTTACTGGTCGGCCGTCGTCAGCAGGCAGAAGGAGGCCAGGGCCCGTTACGAGCACGTCGTGGAACAGGCCTCCGACGGTGTCTACGAGGTCGACCTCGAAGGGCGGATCCAGTACGCCAACGTTCAGCTCGCTCTCATCCTCGGGCGCCGGCGCCTCGACGAGCTCGAGGGGTCACTGCTCACCGAGGTCATGTCGCCGCTCGAGGGCGGGGCGTCCGCCGGCGTTCTGCTTCATCCTTCCGGTGACGTCAAGCACGTCGAGTTGGCCATCGCTCGCCCGGACGGCGTTCGTCGGGTGGTCGAG
>JALZKD010000015.1 GCA_030859405.1 Actinomycetota bacterium
CCTACGCAGGCCGGCGTGGGCGAAGAAGGCGTCCCAAGCTGCCGAGGTCTACCGTCCCACTATCGGCGTCACTGCAGGCGGAACGAAGTGCCCCCTACCGCAGCCTGCGGCCGCAACCAAAGGGCCTCGTTCACGACGCTCGGGTTTGCTGTTGTCGCGGCCGCAGGCTGCGGGTTGATCACGGCGGGCGCGGATGATCGTCAGCTGACGGACCGGCATATCCGGTCAAACATCTTCGGCGCCGAGCTGGCGTTGTCGGCGACGGCTGGGATTCTGACCCCCTCACGCACCGCGCTCGCTGTTACGGAACCGTTACCGCGCCGTAACGGGGTCGTGACCCCCGCCGCCCACCATGCTCTAGCGATTCGGCGCAGCTGACCAAAGGAGCGAGGCAATGCGAAGACTCGTAGCGATGATGGCCATCCTGGGCGTGACCGTGACTGCTTGCGGCGGCGACACCGACGACGCAGGGCCCAATGATGCGACAACCACCACGACGACCCTGGGCACAACCACTACGACGACCCTGGCCGCAAACCCCTCGACGACTCGGGCCGGCAAGCCCACTACGACAACTCGGGCCAGCAATTCCACTACGACTCCGGTGACCTTGCGCTGCAAGGCAATCGGGTTCACACCGGGCAGCGACGACGTGGCCAGCGACATCAGGGCGACGGGTCTGTCCTGCCGGGAGGCTGAGTCGTTTGTTCGGGTTGCCGGCACGCGGACAAATGCCGTGGAACCGCAGGAAGTCGATGTCTTGGGCTACCGCTGCGTCCGTACCCGAATCGAGACGGAGGGACTTCCCCGGGCGTACTACCAGTGTGTGAACGGCCGGAAGAAGGTCACCTTTGTCCGCAGCTGAGCTTGTTGACGCCGCTCTTCGAGGCATCACAGAGTGAACGTGTCGCACTTAGCGCCCAAAGGGCACGGCTACCCGCCCCGGAAGGCCATGCGGTGCCTCGGTCATCCACCCGGTACCGGCGAGTCCGGGTCGATCCGGCCCGGTCGGGGGGCGTGCGATCACCGGGCGATCATCGCCGAAGCGACCCGTTAGTCGTGGAGCGCTGATGCGCGTCGCTTCTCATGATCACAAAATGATCGCCAATGATCACAGAATGATCACCAACTGTTGGTACAAGGGCGGTACCAGGCAGCATCAGCCGGACGGCGAAAACATCGAAAGCCCTGCTCAGCGGCACTTTCCGACACTCGGCACCACACACCGACACGGCACTTGCCTGCATGACGCGCAAGAGGTCGGGGTTTCGACTCCCTCACGGCCCACCGGAAGGGTCCTGTCAGGCGGGTCGATCGACCGGTTGCGTAGGCCCGTTACTCGGCCGGTATCAGCAGTATTTGGTCAGGGTGGCGTAGGGGTTGGCGGCGCCGCCCCCGCGGGGATGGATCTCGAAGTGCAGGTGAGGCGGGGTGCCCCGGGCGTTGCCACTGTTGCCCACGTAGCCGACGACCGTTCCCGCCGACACCCGGCCGCCGGCTCCGCTCAGGCGCTCGAGGTGCGTGCCGAAGTATGTGTTGCCGTCGTCGCCCACCAGGGTGAAGGAGATGCCGCCAAGACTGGCGTTGTGGCCGCGCACGATCCCGGCCACCGGCGTCACGACCGGCGTACCCCGCGCCGCGAACACATCGTTGCCCTGGTGACGACGACCTCCGGAGCGGGGCTGGCCCCAGTCGTTCGAGAAGGCGTGTGGCCCTCTGACCGGGCAGGTCCAAGCCGCCGGCACCAGGGCCACGACGGCGCTCACCGAAGCCTTCCGGACTCGAGCTGGGGGTGCCGCCCGGCCCGCTGCCGCCCGCGCCACCTTGGTCGCAGTGGCCGCTGTGGCCGCCTTCTTCTCCGCCGCCTTGGCTGTGGCAGCGGCCTCGCGCTTGGCCCTCCCGGCCGCCCGGGCCGCCACTGCCCTCGCCACTGCGGCCTCCCGTTCAGCCGCAGCCTTCGCCACCGCCTCTCGCTCGGCGACCTCGGCGGCCCGCTTGGCTGCTACTTTCTCGGCCGCCCCCTTGCGTTCAGCCGCTCCCCTCTCGGCCCTCTGCTTCAAGGACGCCGCCTCCTCGGCCGCCTCTCGCTCGGCCACCGCCTTTCGCTCCGCCGCCGCCGCCTCGGCTGCTCTTGCCGCTCTGACCTCTCTCTCCGCCTCGGCTTTCTCAGCTCTCTCCCGGACCGCCACGGCCTCCTCGGCCGCCTTTCGCTCCGCCACCGCCTCCTCGGCCGCCTCCCGCTCCGTCTGGGCCCGCTGCGCGGCCTCCTTCTCGGACGCCTTCCGCTCAGCCTCGGTCAGTCGCTCCAACTCCTCCACGACGGCCTGGCGTTGCTCGCGGAGGGAGCTCACCACCTCACGGCGGCCCTTCAGCTGATTGCGCCTGCTGACGGTCTCCACCTCGAGATCCTTCCTGGCCGCCTTGAACTCGTCCACGGCTTCGGTGGCTCCCAAGGTGACGAAGCGGCCCATGGCCAGGCTCCGGGCCGTGCTGTTGATGTCGGGGGAGAACACCGGAGGCGGCGACAGCCCGCCCACCATGTACATGC
This sequence comes from Actinomycetota bacterium, assembly GCA_030859405.1. GTDB lineage: Bacteria > Actinomycetota > Acidimicrobiia > Acidimicrobiales > YB1-3. Next base: position 2,549 of record JALZKD010000015.1, read on the forward strand.
GCACGGCCAGCTCACGAAGCCGTGCCTGCTCCTGCATCAGTCGCGAGCGGGCGGCTTCGACGCCGGCGGCGGCCTCCGCCAGCTGCGTTTCTGTCTCCGCCAGCGCCGTCTCGGCCGTAGCCACGCGAGCCGCGGCTGCGTTGGCCCGTTCTTGGGCCACCTGCCTATCGTTGGTAGCGCCCTTGGCGGCCGCGGCCGGGCTTATGACAAGACTGCCAAGGATTAGCGCTACCAGCGCCGCCGCCAAGCGCATGGGCGCGCACGCTAACACGGCCCTCATTGGCCTCACCGCGGCGGGGGTCTGCGAGCCCCACGGGTCAACGGCGGTTGGCCAGCGGCCCCAGAACCGCGCCGTACACCACATGGGACAGGAGCACGGTCGAGATACGGGCCGGGGCTCGCCGGCTGAGCGGCGGCAGTATCCCCATTGCCGGGAGCCAGCCCTGGTAGTTGGCGCCGGCGACGACGAGCCCGTAGAGCGGTCCCGTCAGCAAGGGCGGCGCCGACACGAGGGGCTTGACCAGACCGTACAGCGCGCCGACCGCAGCCCCGAAGCCAAGATGGGCAACCGATGAAACCAGGTTCTCCGTCGTTTCCCCTCCGCCGACTGCGGCGGCCTCCAGGCCGGTCTCGGTGATGATCTCCGGATCCAGCTCGTCGACGGTGCTGAGGCGCTGAGCGGCGAACATGACGGCGCTCATGGGGATGGTGGCGATGAGCCCCGCTCCTGCCCCGGAGAGGAGACGGCGAGTGAGAAGACGCATCCGGTCGTCCTACCCGGACCGGGCCGATACGATCCCCGGCTCTGCGCCAAGGACAACAAGAATGACCCCATGACAGGTCTTCCCGTGCCCGACCGGGCGGCCGCGAGCATCTGAGTCGCTCAGCAGTGGCCCACCGTCACGACCTGCCCGTACCCAGAAAGACTCTGCAGACCCTCAACGTGGTGGCTGCCGTCCTGGCCGTGCTCACCCTGCTGGGAATGTTCGTCTGGCGACCTGGGGATCGAGCCAGTCGCCCCGAGATCGAGAGTGTGGGGGCACCGTCGAGCTTCTACGATGCCGAGGTCCAGGCCATTCGCAGCGCGGCATGCCAGGGCACGCCACCGGAGTCGGGCATCAAGTGTGAGCTGGTCACACTGAGGCTGCTGGAGGGACCCGACCAGGACGGATCGGTCGACATCGACTTCCCGGAGTCTCGGGCCACGGCAAACCTGAGCCGGGGGGACAAGCTGGTGTTGAGCTACACGGCCTCGGCCCCGCCCGGTTTTCAGTACCAGTTCGCGGACAAGCAACGGAAGCCGGTGCTCTTCTGGCTGGCGGCGGCGTTCGCCGTGGCGGTGCTGGTGCTCGGCCGTCTGCGGGGCCTCTCGGCGCTGGCCGGCCTCGGGGCCACCTTGGTGGTGCTGCTGGCCTTCGCTATACCAGCCATCATCGACGGTCGGACCCCGATCGGCGTGGCCGTGGTGAGCGCGGCCGCCATCTCCTTCCTCGCCCTGTACCTGGCTCACGGCTTCACGGCCATGACGACCGTTGCCCTTCTCGGCACCCTGGCCAGCCTGGCACTCACAGCGGCCCTCGCCGTCGCCTTCGTGGAGCTGGCCGAGTTCTCCGGCTTCGCCAGTGAGGAGGCGACGTTCCTGGCCGCCGCGGCCGGCGCCATCGACCTGCGCGGCCTGCTGCTCGCCGGTGTCGTCATAGGAGCGCTGGGCGCCATCGACGACGTGACCGTGACCCAGTCGTCGGCCATCGCCGAGCTCCACGCCGCCAACCCGACCATGGGCAAGCGCCGCCTGTACCTCGCTGGACTTCGCATCGGCAGGGACCATGTGGCGTCCACCGTCAATACCCTTGCTCTTGCATACGCGGCCGCGTCCATGCCGTTGATGGTCCTGTTCGTCCTCAGCCATCAGTCTCTGGCCTCGGTCGCCAATGGCGAGGTGGTCGCCACCGAGATCGTGCGTACGCTGGTGGGCAGCATCGGTCTGGTGGCCTCCGTGCCCATAACCACGTGGCTCGCCGCCAGCTGCGTCTCGCCGGCGCATCCAGAGTCATCGGCGGCGGACGAAGCCATTGGCCCCGAAGGGAAGTAACCTCTCTTCGTGGTCGACTCCCTGGTCGTGGCCAGGCAGGTGAACAAGTGGTTCGGCCCCCTCCACGTCCTGAAGGACATCGACTTGACGGTGGATCGGGGCGAGGTGGTCGTGGTGCTGGGACCGTCGGGGTCGGGCAAGTCCACCCTCTGCCGCACGCTGAACCGCCTCGAGCCCATCGACAGCGGAACCATCGAGATCGACGGCGTGGCTCTGCCCGAGGAGGGCAAGGCCCTGGCCAAGCTGCGCTCCGACGTGGGGATGGTGTTCCAGTCCTTCAATCTCTTCGCCCACAAGACCGTTCTTCAGAACGTGACGCTCGGACCGACAAAGGTGCGCAAGGTGCGCAGGGAGGAGGCCCGCGAGCGGGCCATGAGCCTGCTGGCCCGAGTGGGGATCGCCGAGAAGGCCGATCGCTACCCCGCCGAGCTCTCCGGCGGCCAACAGCAGCGTGCCGCCATCGCCCGGGCCCTGGCCATGGACCCCAAGGTGATGTTGTTCGACGAGCCGACTTCCGCCCTCGACCCGGAGATGATCAAAGAGGTGCTCGACGTCATGCTCGAGCTGGCCCGCGAGGGCACCACCATGATCGTGGTCAGCCACGAGATGGGCTTTGCTCGCTCGGCGGCTCGCAAGGTGGTGTTCATGGACGAGGGCTGCATCGTCGAGGTGTCCTCACCCGACCGCTTCTTCCACGATCCGGAGAGCGCCCGGGCCAGGGACTTCCTGGCCAAGGTCCTGGCCCACTAGTGCCGACCGTTCCCCATGGCTTCCGTACCAGCGCAACATCCCAATACCAAGGAGGATGAAGGATGAAGAGAAACGGATACCTGCTGGCCCTGCTCCTGGCCATCTCGGTGGTGGGCGCCTCCTGTGGCGACGGGGATGAGGACTCCGGCACCGTGACGCCCCAGGCTGAGCCCCCTCCGACCTTCCCGGCTGGCACGACCATGGCCAACATCCAGGCCAAGGGAAAACTCGTCGTCGGCACCAAGTACGACCAAGTCGGCTTCGGCCAGCAGAATCCCACTGTCAACAAGGTCGAGGGCTTCGATGTGGAGATCGCCAAGCTGATCGCGGTGGGCATCTTCGGGGGCGACATGGGAACCGTCGACGGCAAGATCGAGTTCGTGGAGGCGGTGTCCAAGAATCGGGAGCCCTTCATCCAGGACGGCAAGGTCGACATGGTGGCTGCCACCTACACCATCAGCGACGCTCGCAAGCAGGTGGTCGACTTCGCCGGCCCATACTTCGTGGCCAGGCAGGACATGATGGTCAAGGCCGAGGACAGCAGCATCAAGAGCGTCAAGGACCTCAACGGAAAGCAGGTCTGCACGGTCAAGGGATCGACCTCGGAGAAGAACCTGCGGACCGAGGCCCCCCAGGCCGGAGTTGTTCTCTTCGACACCTACTCCCAGTGCGCCGAGGCACTGCGCGACGGGCGTGTCCAGGCCGTGACCACCGACGCCCCGATCCTCGCCGGACTGGTGAGCAGGTCGGAGCGGGCCTTCAAGCTGGTGGAGGCGCCGTTCAGCCAGGAGCCCTACGGCATCGGCATCAAGAAGGGCGACGACGCCTTCCGCAACTTCCTCAACGACCGGCTGGAGGAGATCTACGCCAGCGGCGAGTGGAAGGCAGCGTTCGACTCCACGTTGGGCGCGCTGGGACTGAAGAGCGAGGCCCCGCCCAAGGTGGACCGCTACGCCTCCTCGGGGACGGCCCCCACCACCTCCACCACATCGGGCGCCACCACCTCCACGACGAGGGGCGCCACCACCTCCACCAGCACCTCCACGACCAGAGCTTCGTAACGCCCGCAGAGGTCGGACGTGAGGCTTGTCCTCGACAACATCGACCTGTACCTGGCCGGCACTGGGTTGACGGTGGCGCTGACCCTCCTGTCGTTCCTCGCCGCTCTGGTGATGGGAACGCTGGTGGCCGCGTTCAGGGTCAGTCCCGTGCCGCCCCTGCGGGTCGCAGGCGCGAGCTGGGTGGAGACGATCCGGAACACTCCGTTGACCGTGCTCATGGTGCTGTTCTTCTTCGGATTCACCAAGGTGGGCATCCGGTACTCGGCTTTCACCTCGGCGGTGATCGTGCTGTCCGCCTACACCAGCGCCTTCGTGGCCGAGACCGTGCGCTCGGGCATCAACGCCGTGGCCAAGGGACAGGCCGAGGCGGCACGATCAATCGGCCTCACCTTTCCGCAGATGCTGGCGGTGGTCGTCCTTCCCCAAGCCTTCCGGACGGTGGTGGCTCCGCTCGGAAGCGTCTTCATCGCCCTCGTCAAGAACTCCTCGATCGCCTCCATCATCTCGGTGGTGGAGATCACCGAGGTGGCCGACCGTCTCAACAACGAGACGGCCCGACCCGTCGCCGTCTTCCTGGGCGCCGGCGTGGCCTACCTGTTCCTGACCCTTCCCTCCGGTTTCCTGGTGGGGGCTCTCGAGCGCCGGGTGGCCATCAAGCGATGATCGGCCAGTCATGACCGCGCCCATGCTGGCCGACGTCCTCGGGCCCCGTGGCCGCCGGCGCGTGGCCCTGGCCTCGGTGGTGGCCGGACTGGGGATCGCTGCTGTCATGGCCGTCGCCGTGCAGCGTCTGGTCGACACCGGCCAGCTCGACGCCGACCGCTGGCAGCCGCTCACCCAGGGGCCGGTCATCCGCTTCTTCCTCAACGGCCTACTCGGCACCCTGCGGGCGGCGTTGGTGGCCATGGTCCTGGCCATGGCCGTGGGAATGGTGCTGGCCCTCGGCCGCCTGGCCCGGGCCGCTCCCATCCGCTTGGTGGCGGGCGCCTACGTGGAGCTCTTCAGGGCGTTCCCGCTCCTGCTGCTCGTCCTGTTCTCGGGCTTGGCGCTGCCCAAGTACGGAGTCGACCTCCCGGTCTACTGGTATGTCGTGCTGGCCCTCGTGGTCTACAACAGCGCCGTCCTGGGGGAGATCTTCCGGGCCGGCATCCTGTCACTGGATCGAGGTCAGACCGAGGCCGCCTACACCCTGGGCTTCAGCTACTGGCAGGCCATGCTCATCGTGGTCATCCCCCAGGCTGTCCGACGCATGGTGCCCGCCATCGTCAGCCAGCTCGTCACCCTGCTCAAGGACACGTCGTTGGGCTTCGTGATCGCCTATCCCGAACTCCTGCGACAGAGCCGGAACACGGGTGAGTTCTTCCAGAACCCCCTTCAGTCACTGTTCGTCGCCGCGTTGCTCTACATCGGGGTGAACCTGGTGCTCAGCAGGGTGGCGCGCCGCCTCGAGATCCGCCAGCGCCGGCGCTATGGAGCCGGCGCCATAGCCGTCGCCGGCATCGAGGACCTGACGGTGGTCACGGCCCAGGCCGAGGCGGAATCCAAGGACACGGCGTAGCGCGCACAGCTGCTCCGATCACGGGGAACAATGGGGGCATGGAATACCTCGTGGTGGCCAGTGGCAGGGCAGGGTTGGCGGGTGAGGACAAGCTGGAGGCCGTCGCCGGCGTCCTCGCCGGCCGCGGGCCCACCGAGTTGGTGCGCACGGGCGACGCCGAGGACCTGGACCGGGCGCTCGACCGGCTGGACGGCCGAGCCCTCGTGGTGGCCGGAGGCGACGGGAGCCTGCACCTCGGCGTTCAGCGGCTGTGGGACCGGGGGGAGCTGAGCCAGACCACGATGGGACTGGTCCCGCTCGGCACGGGTAACGACTTCGCCCGTGGCGTGGGTCTGCCGCTCGACCCTCTGGAGGCGGCCACGGCGGTCGCCATCAACGAGCCCCGCCGGTTGGACCTGCTGGTGGACGACGAGGGTGGTGTGGTGGTCAACATGGTCCATGCCGGCCTCGGCGCCGAAGCCGCCGAGGATGCCAAGGCGCTGAAGGGCCGACTCGGACCGCTGGCGTACCCCGTGGGCGCCCTGATCGCGGCGGTGCGGGACCAGGGGTGGGAGTTGGACGTCAGGGTTGACGGCGAGGCAGTCGGCGGCGCGGCGGAGCTGATGGTCGGCGTGGGCAACGGGCGCACCATCGGTGGCGGCACTCCGTTGTGCCCGGAAGCGGCAGCTGACGACGGCCTCCTCGACGTGGTGGTGGTCAACGCCACCAGCCCAACAGCCAAGCTGTCCTTTGCCACCGCCCTACGCAAGGGTGAGCATCTAGGTCGGGACGACGTTCACCACGCGAGGGGCCGGGAGGTGCACATCAGCGGTGACCCGGTCCGCCACAACGTCGACGGTGAGGTGAGCCCTCCGCTCAGCGAACGTAGTTACCGAGTAGTCCCCGCCGCCTGGTCACTCCTCGCCCCTTGACGTGGTGCGCCTTCCACGTACGCTTCGGACGACCACCGGACATGCTTGCCCTCCTGCGCGGAGACGACGATTACCCTCTCCGCATGGCACCTCCGGCCAAGCCCCAAGTCACTGTCGCCGGAGGCGAACCGCCGGCGGCCCTGGAGATCGAGGACGTCGAGGTGGGCACCGGTCCGGAGGCGACGCCGGGCTCGGACGTGGACGTCCATTACGTCGGCGTGGCCTGGTCCAACGGCCGCCAGTTCGACGCCTCGTGGGACCGTGGGGCCACCTTCTCCTTCCGCCTCGGCGGCGGCCAGGTCATCCCCGGCTGGGACCGGGGGGTGGCGGGCATGAAGGTGGGCGGGCGGCGCCGGCTCACCATCCCGCCCGACCTTGGATATGGCAGCCGGGGGGCGGGCGGCGTCATCGGCCCCAATGAGACGCTGGTGTTCATGGTGGACCTCATGGGAGTGCGCTGAGCAGGGCCCACCGGTTCTCGGGGGGTGCCGCCTCACAGCCCACCCCTACAGCCGGATGGTGCTTGTGTAAGTCACGTTCTCGGTGGGCCCGGTGCGGCCGATCAGCCGGTGCACGACACGGTCGTCGTGGACCGAGGCCAGACCCACGTTGGCCTCGCCGACGATGAGCATGGAGGGCCTCTCCTCGGGCGGAGCGTAGCGACGGACCTCCTCGTAGTCGGGATCTTGGTCGACCTTCAGCCAGCCGGCCAGACGGGGGGAGAGGAAAACCGGAGAATCACCCCAGTCGTCGGTGTTCACTGGCCGGCGCAAGAGGCGCCGAGCCAGGTTCGTGGATCCCTCGCAGCTGGGCGCGTGCTTCCAGCCAAGCCGGTGGTGTCGGCGCCGCACCAGCCGCCCCAGAAGGTGCAGGGCGTGCTTGGCCATGGCGCCGCTGTGCTTGAACGAGCTGCTCACCAGCTGGGCCATCCGCAGTTCGGTGTCGCCAACCGTGAAGGTGGCCTCCACGCTCAGCCCGAAGTGGATGTCGCCCGAGAGCATGACGCAGCGGGTCAGCCCGAGGTCCTCCACGAGGCAGCACATCAGGTCGGTCAGGCCGTGCAGGTTGGAGTGCCACTCCTCGAAGTCGATCTCGTAGGGGCCGAGCTTTCCCTCGAGGAACTTCTGGCGCCGCTCCTGCAGCTCCAGACCGAAGACGGGCACCGGTGAGACGAAGATGGCAGGCCCCGGTGGCGTCACTCCAGCTTCTCTTATCAGCCACTTCACCCGGGCCAGCTCATCAGGCCTGACCAACCGCGCTGCTCCCCGGTCGCTGTCGTAGCTGCGCTGCGTCCGGGTGTCGAGGACCACGGCGGGCGGCTCGGTGGGTGCCCTGTAGCTCCAACGATCGAACGACAACAGGGTCTGGTCGAACGACTCGTCCCGCTTCGAGTCCATCTCAGGTCTCCCGGCCACGGCGTCCACGAAGTCGTCGTCGAACTCGTTCGGCTCGTTGCCCCAAGCCTGGAAGGCCCAGTAGGCGCCCAGGGCGTTGGCCACGACCCGGCGTCCCGTGGGGGAGCCCTCCACCTTCTTCTTCCATTCGGCGGTGATGTTCCAGTCGTCGGTTACGTCGTGGTCGTCGAAGACCATGTAGACGGGAACGTTGGCCAGCACCCGCCGTACGGCCGGCAAGGCCCGACGCGCGGCCTGCAGGCAGCGAACCTCGCTCTGGTACTTGTGCCTCAGCCGGGCCAGCTCCCGTCCCTCGGCCCGGTGCTCGGGTACGGCCTCTTGGGCGGGGGCGAAGGTGACCGGCCAGTTGTCCTCGTCCCAGGCCACGAGGTAGGCGGCGGCGAACTCACCCAGGCTGAGGAGGTGGTTGGAGGCCTTTTCCGACGTGAAGCACGCCTCGCTCTGGGCCAGCTCCTGGCGGCCATAGAGAGGGATGGTCGAAAGAGGCGGGATGCCGGGGACGGAGACGTCGTCGTCCTGGCCCAGCAACGCCGCGCCCATCCGGGTGAGGTGCCCGATGAGCGGACCGGCCACGTCGTCGCCGTAGATCTGGTCCCCGGTGAGGAAGATGGCCGAAGGCCGCTCGGTCAGGTCGTGCACGGTTCGGGCCAGCACCTCGTCGGCGGCGGGGAGGGCGTCCTCTCCCTTGCCGTGCAGGAGGCGGCAGGACCCGTGCAGGAGGTGAAGGGTGGGCGTGGATCTCCCTCGGAGGAAGCCTCGGAGGAAGAAGGTTGGCAGAGGCAGTCCCGGGTAGGCGATCGACCGCGCCCCGCTCAACAGGCCCAGGTCGGCCAGGCGGCGAGACCAGCCGTCGCCCGCAACCCGCACGTCGTAGCCGAGCAGCTCCCCGGTGGGAAAGTGATCGGCGTCGGGACGGGCCGTGACCAGGTGCACGTAGAGGCGGGGGCCCAGGCGCACGCTGCGAGCCTCGGCTCCCCCCACCCGTTGGCGGCCTTCGGGACGCAGGGCGAACACGTCGGCGCCGACGGTGTGAGCGGCGCTGGTGGCCAACCAGATGCACACCCGTTCTGGTTCTGCCCTTCGCAGGATGGGACCGGCGAGGACGTCGGGAAGCTCCATCCTGGACCGAGGATACCGTCAACAAAAACTGCCGTGCCCAAACAGGATCACGTTTCCAGAGGACCTCCGGTGGGCAAGGTGACCTCCATGATCACCTTGATAATCGTCCTGTTGATTCTCGGCCTCATCGCGGGTGCCCTGGCCCGCCTGCTGGTGCCCGGGCCGGACCCCATAGGCATCGCCGGCACCATCGTTCTCGGCATCGTGGGCTCCTTCGTGGGTGGCTTCCTCGGCTACCTGCTGTTGGGGAAGGATCCGGGCGAGGGTGCGCTTCAGCCCTCGGGAATCATTGGGTCGGTGATCGGAGCGGTGGTGGCGCTGCTGATCTACCGAGCGGCCGTCAGAGGGCGGGGGCGGGTCTAAACACCGGCCCGAGCCCCCGGGAGGCCCCCGGGGGACTGTCCAGGCTTCAGGAGCCCTACGCGCCCGGAGTGCCGGGCTTGGTGGCCATGAGGAGGATGGCGAGGATCAGAAGGGCCAGATCGATCCTCGCCACGAGGAGCAGCCGTTCGACCCGAGCGTTCACCGCCGGGGAGTCCGGGCCCTCGGCCGCAGCCAGCTGCCCGATGCGCCCCAACTCGGGGCCGAAGAAGGCAGCCCCGATGACGGTCGACACCAGCCAGATGAGCAGACCGGCTCCCACCCAGGGTTCCCCCCAGCCCCAGTTGCCGTTGATGACGAGGAGGATCCCGAACAGCAGCACGATCCCCGAGGCCGGCGTGAAGACCTTGCTCCCGATCCACTCCATTTCCTCCCCGAACGCCGCTCTGTGAGCGGCGTCTCCGCTGCGCCGGACCCGACTGCTGAGCACCTGCATGGTGAAGCTGCCCCCCACCCAGACCACAACAGCCACAATGTGCACGAAGAGCAGCAACTCGTACATGGGATTGGTCTCCTTTCCCTAGGTCCTTAGGAGCCCATGGGGGACGGCGTGACGCCGGAGCCTCTGGGGCGGGACAGCTTGGTGAGCCAGCGCAGGCGTCTGGCCTTGTCGAAGGTGGACTCGGCCGCGAGCTGGCCGATGGAGCTGGACAGCGTGGGATACACGTGGATGAGCTTGGACAACTCGCTGAGGCGGCCCTTGCGACTGATGACATAGGCCAGCTCGTGGATCATGTCACCGGCGTTGGGGGCCAGGATGTGGGCTCCGAGCAGGCGGTCGTTGGGCCCGCACACGGCCATGACCCGCCCTCCGGAGTCACCGTCGGTGCGGGCCCGGTCCGAATGGGCCAGGTCCAGCCGGCGGACGCGGACCCGGTCGCCATGGAGTCTGCGAGCCTCGGCCTCGGTGAGACCGGCGTGGGCCAGCTCGGGGTCGGTGAAGGTGCACCATGGCACCAGCTCGCTGACGACCCCCTTGCCGGGGAAGAACATGTCCCGCACGGCCCGCACGGCCTCGTGGGCGGCGGAGTGGGTGAACAGGTAACGACCGGCCACGTCGCCACTGGCATAGATCGAGGCCACATTGGTGCGCATGCGCTCGTCGACCTCGATGCCCCGGCGGCCCACCGCCACGCCGACCGCTTGGAGCCCCAGACCCTCCAGGTTGGGTTTGCGGCCCACCCCGACCAGCAGGTCCGCGGCCGCGAACCGGACCTGTTCCCCGCCCTGGCGGGCCCGGACCACCTTCTGTCCGTCCTCCACCGTCACCCGCTCGACGGAGACGCCGAGTTGGAGGTCGACACCCTCTTCGCGGAGGCGCTGGGCCAGCATGGCGACCAGCTCGGGCTCGTCCCTGGTGAGGATCCCCGCGGCTCGCTGAAGCACAGTGACGCCCACTCCCAACCTTCGCAGGCCCTGGGCCATCTCGATGGCGATGGGGCCCCCACCGATGGCCACCACGCTCCGGGGAGCACGTTCCAGGTCGAAGACGTTCTCACTGGTGAGGTAGCCGGCCTCCTCGAGCCCCTCTATGCCCGGGTTTGCCGGGCGGCTACCGGTGCAGACCAGGATGTAGCGCGTGGACAGCGTCCGGCCGTCCACGTCGACGATGTGCGGACCCACGAGGCGAGCAGTGCCCTCGACCACCTCCACACCGAGGCCCCGGTAGCGCTCCGGGTCATCGTCGCTGGTGGCGATCTGGGCCTGCGTGTCCCGGATGCGCTTCCACACCAGGGAGGTGTCGATCTCGACCGGGTCCAGCGACGGGAGGCCCCACCGATCGGCGGTGCGGAGATGGTGGGCGACCCTGGCCGACGCCAGCAGTGCCTTGGAGGGCACGCATCCGGTCCAGAGGCAGTCGCCACCAACGCGGCCTCGCTCGATGGCGGCGACCCGGAGGCCCAGGGAGGCAGCGAACTCTGACGCCACCATCCCTCCCGAGCCCATCCCGATGATGACCAGGTCGTACCGGGGGGCCACGCTGGTCAACGTAGTGCAGCGCCCTCAGGGCAGGGTCGGCGGGACGATGTTGCGCAGGCCGTCGATGATGGCGGGTACGTCATCGGATTCCGTGAAGCCGATGATCTCCACCGCACGTCCGAGGATCCCCCCGGGGCCCTCGATGATTCGCCCGAGGAACGCCACCTTGCGGTCCAGCAGGGCGATGGCCTGCTCCCGTTGGGCGGGGCTCAACTGGGCAAGGAGCACGGCCTCTCGCCAGGCCTCAGAGCGCGCTTCTCGGAAGCTGAAGTCCAGCACGTGGTCCTCGGTTCGCCCACCCACCCGGTCCAGCACACCCAGCAGTGGTGAGAAACGAGCGACGGCATCCTCGACCTGATCGAGGATGCGCCCCAGGATGTCGTTGATGCGGTTGAAGTCGGCCCTGAAGTCGGCGATGCGTCCACCGGGGTTGACGACGGCGGCGACGACGGCGAGGTCGAGGTTGATGTGGGCGTTGATTGACATCAGCAGCGTCTGGAGCACCAGGCGGTTGGGATTCTCCGCGGCGCGGAGGGCGGCCCTCCAGCTCCGAGTGGTCTGGGCACCCCTTTGCCAGGCGGTCAAGGCGTCGAAGTAGCGGAGGGCGAACAGCTCGTCGAACTCGCTCATGCGGCTGCCGTCGTCGAAGGAGCCGTCCTTGATGCCCTGTCTCACCGCCCGGCTCATCTGGAGGTAGACGGCAGGGAAGAAGCCCAGCCGGCTGGCATTGGCGTGGGCGTCGTCCACGATGGCGCCGAGGCGGCGGATGACGCGGTCGATGTGAGCGAGGTCCGGAAGCGGGCTGGCGGAGCTGCCCCCGTCGGTCACGGCAGCAACCGGCGGATGGGCTCGACCCACGTCAGAGGGTCGTGATCCGGGTCGAGAGCCACCTCGGCGCCCAGGGGCAGCTGGTCCTGGGACAGCGCCACGACGGGCAGCGAGCGCCCTCGGGGCTCGGAGCGGAGCTGGTAAACGAAGGCCCGGCCCGCTTCACCGGTGGCGTCCACCAGCACCAGGGCGGGGCTCATAACGGCGCAGGCGTCGATGGCCATGTCCACGGGGACCGACTCGAAGCGGCAGTCGGGCATGCCGGCCTGGAGCCGGCCGAGCGCGGAGCCGTGGAGCCCGACGGCGAGCACGACCGTGGGGTCGAGGCCCAGCATGCGCCGGGTTCCCTCCAGCTCGGCGCCCACGTCCAGCAGGGGCTCCGGTCGATCGACCTCCGCGTCCACGGCATCATCGAGGAACGACTCGGCACCGACGCGCCCTCGCAGCGCCGCCTCCCCGGAGCTGCGATCAACGGCCCAGAGGGACCAGCCCACGCCACCGCCGAGCGACAACTCGGCGTAGGTCAACGCCCCGATGAGGGGGATGAGGGGGCCAAGGTCGTCGGCCATGCTTGTGAGCCCTTGGGCCGTCAGCTCGGCGGCGAGGTGTTCGAGGGGGGCGGCGGCAGAAGGCGGTTGATCGACGCGGACGATGAACACAAGAGGAGCCACGCGAAAGGCCGCCTGCCACCACCCGTCGAGGAGGAGGGCGTCCCTGTCGATGTGCAGCGTCACCCCGAAGCCGCGGGTGGCTCCTCTGGCGACGAAGGCCTGGACGACCTCCCGGTCGTCCATGGCTCACACCAGGTTGTCGCGTTCCGGCGGATCCCAGGAAGGGGTCGAGTCCCGGCCGCAGTTACACACGGCGGTGGACACGCCGCAGCCGTCGCAGACGACGAAGCCCTCATCGTGCATGCTCACGCCGCCCCCGCACTTCTCGCAGACGCCTTCGACTGCGTTGCTCATGGTCGAGCGCTCCTTTGGTCGATGTTCGGGGTCGAGTGCTGCCCCACCCCATCCTTACTCGTTCGCCACCCCGCGTGCAGCCGGGCGTCTCCCGAGGGCGTACCACGCCGTGGACACCACCAGCCAGGTCCCGTTGACGGCGGCCGCGCCCCGGCTGCCTCGGAGCAGCCAGCCGGCGACGATGGCCACCACCGCCGCCTGATGGGCGGCAAACCACCGCCAGCGCCGCTCCCGGACCACCAGGACCCAGCGGGCGATGACGACCAACGAGACCGGATAGCCCACCAGGTGCGCCAACCAGGCGCCCACGACCGTGACCATGCTCACTGCTGGAACCGATCGTGAGGACATCTGGAGGACATAGGGTGCCGACCAGCACCCTATGTCCTCCGAAACGCCGCTCGACCGCGCCCATTTCCCTGTCACCGACCGCTGGGCTTACCTCAATCACGCCGGGATCACGGCCCTCCCCGCTCCGGCCCTCGAAGCCCAGCATCGATGCGCCCAGGACGCCGCTTCGCACGGGGGGCAGGCCTATCCACTCCACGCCGAGCGGGCCGAGGAGGTGCGGGCGGCGGCGGCGCGCCTCATGGGTGTCTCGGCACGGGAGGTGGCGTTGGTGAAGAACACCACCGAGGGCCTGGGCTTCGTGGCCAACGGGCTGGCGTGGGAGCAGGGCGACCGGGTGGTGGTACCCGACCTCGAGTTCCCCTCCACGATCTACCCCTGGTTGGCGCTACGGGATCGGGGAGTCGTCGTCGACCTGGTGGAGCCGACGGGCGGTGGCCGGCGCCTGCCCGTCGACGCCTTCGCCGAGGCCATCGCCGCCGGGCCGCCGCCCCGGTTGGTGGCCACGAGCTGGGTCCAGTTCGGCCGGGGCTGGCGCACCGACCTGGCCGCCCTTGCTTCCCTATGTCACGGCGTCGGAGCCCTCCTGTGCGCCGACGTCATCCAGGGCCTCGGGGTGGTCCCCGCCGAGCTCGAGGCCTGGGGCGTGGACTTCGCCATGGCCGATGCCCACAAGTGGCTGCTCGGCCCCCTCGGCATCGGCTTGCTGTACGTGCGCCGGTCGTGCATGGAGCGGTTGCGGCCGCTGGAGCCGGGATGGGCGTCGGTGGCCCATCGCGAGCAGTGGGACAACCTCGACCTCGTGTGGGACGACTCCGCCCGCCGCTTCGAGGGTGGCACCCCCAACATGGTGGGCATCCACGGCATGGGCGCCTCGCTCGACCTCCTGCTCGGCGCAGGCATCGACGAGGTGTGGGAGCACGTCTCGGTGCTCACCGACCGGGCGTGCGAGGGCCTGGAAGCCGCCGGGGCCACCGTGATGAGCGATCGTTCGCCGGCAGGCCGCTCCGGCATCGTCACCTTCACCGTCGACGGCCACAGCCCTGCCGACGTCACCGCCGCCCTCGAGGCTCGGGGCGTGGTCTGCTCACCAAGGGCTGGTGGCGTCCGGTTGTCGCCTCACGGCTACAACACGGCCGAGGAGGTCGACCGCCTGGTGGCCGTGGTGGACGAGCTGAGGGGTACCCCTCCTTGACCGACTGATCGCGCCTCCCCCTTTCGACTTTGGCGCGACCCGCCCGGTTGGACCGGGGTCAATGGTGCCAAAGTCGCGGGGTTAGTCCCTCTGGGCCACGAGCCCACCCGGGAGCCGGATGGCCCCCGGCGTCGACCGGCGGCCATACTCACTGCTCTGTGGTCACACCATCGGACGGTTCGAGGCTTGGCGGGCTGACCGGCGCGTTCCGCGCCGTCGCCTTCTTCGAGGCGGCCACTTACCTGTTGCTCCTCGCCGCAGTGGTCGTCTACCGCGTCCTAGACGGCCCCGATCTCATCGGGTTCCTCGGTCCCGTCCACGGGATCGCCTTCCTCGTGTACTTCGTGCTGGTGCTGCGCATCCGTGAAAGCCAGCGGTGGGGCTTTTGGTGGACGATCGTGGTGCTCGTCGCTTCGGCCGTACCGCTGGGTGGTTTCTGGGCCGGTCGCCACCTGCTCGAGGGCGAGCGAGCCCCGTCGCCGCCGTAGCGCGCGCGGCGATCATCGACGATGCAGGTCCTGTCGAGCCGGGTGATCTGTCACAGCAGCGACCTGGCCCGCCTTCGCCGCTTCTACGAGGAGGTGCTCGGGCTGGCGGTCTACCGGGAGTACGGCCAGAGCGGTCGGGTCACCGGCGTGGTCTACTTCCTGGGGGGCGGCTTCCTCGAGGTGGCGGCGGCGGCCAGCTCTTCGCCGCCGATCACGCTCTGGCTGCAGGTACCAGACGCCACCGCGGAGGCGGCTCGTCTCGACGGCGCGGGGGTCGAGATCATCCAGGGCGCCAAGGCCATGCCCTGGGGGCTGATCGAGCTGTGGGTGCGCGATCCCCAGGGCAACGAGCTGCGAATCGTCGAAGTCCCTCCGGACCACCCACTGCGCCGGCGAGTCGGTTAGTCCCTTACCTCGGGATAACGTCGGACAGACGAATCGGAGCGGGCAGGGAGAGGGAAATGACGGAGCGCACAGCGAGTGCCAGCTGGCAAGGCGACCTCTTCGGGGGCAGCGGGACGGTGTCAGCCCTGAGCAGCGGACTCTTCACCGACGCCGAGGTGACCTGGGCGTCGCGGACCGAGACACCGGGCGGCAAGACGAGCCCCGAGGAGTTGATCGCCAGCGCTCACGCCGCTTGCTTCTGCATGGCGTTCTCCAACGAGCTGAGCGGCCGGGGCCACGCCCCGGAACGGCTCCAGGTGCATGCGGCCTTGGCCTTCGAGGGCGGAAAGATCACCACCATGGTGCTCGAGGTCAGCGCCGACGTGCCCGGCATGGAAGACGCGGGCTTCCGGGAGGCACTTGCCGCCACGGAGGAGTCCTGCCCCGTGTCCAACGCGCTTCGCGGGAACGTCGAGATCAAGGTGTCGAGCGACCTCCTTCGCTCGTCGTCCTAGGACTGGCGGGCCAGCTCCCCCAGAGGCATGTCCACGGCCGGCTCGGGGATGGGCTCCGGGGCGGCCGTGACGGGGCGGGCAGGACGGCCGATCCAGGAATAGGCCAGGCCCACGAGCAGCCCTCCGCCCACGATGTTGCCGGGGACCGTCCAGGCCAGGTTGCGGGTCAGGTCGCTCCAACTCGCCGATCCTTCGAACACGCCCAACCCGAAGATGGTCATGTTGGCCACGGAGTGCTCGAAGCCCGAGGCGATGAAGGCCAACAGGGCCCACCACAACACGACCAGCTTGGCCGTGTCGCTGCGGGTCCGCCCCGCCATCCACAGGCCCAGGCAGACGAGCAGGTTGCAGAGCACCGACCGCCAGAACAGCTGTGAGCCGCTGGCCGCGTTCTTGGAGTTGACGATGGCCTCGACCATGGCCTCCCCCGGGCCCGGTTGGCCCGGCTTGGCCCCGAGGGCCAGGCTTCCTCCGCCGTGCACCAGGGCGGCGAAGGCGACCGAACCGACCAGATTGCCCACGAGCGATGCCACCCATACCGCTGCGACTTGGCCCGTCCGCACGGTGCGAGCGCTCAGGCCCTGCAGCATGTACATGACGTTGCCCGTGAACAGCTCGGCGCCGCCGAACACCACGAGGGTGAGGGCCACTCCGAACACCGCACCCTGGACCAGCTTGGTGGCGCCCGATCCCGACGCGGCCAGAGGCGCGGCCACGCTGAGCAGCAGGACCACGGCCACCCCCACGTAGGCGCCGGCGAACGCCGAGCTGGCCAGGTAGCGGGGCAGTAGACGCACCTGCTGGGCCTTGGTGCGGGCCAGAGCGGCCGACTCCTCGAGGGCCTCAGGGATGGGGATGGGCATTGTCTTCCTTTCGTGTTCGGGAGTGGGCGGCCCTGTCCGGGCTCGGTTTCACCACGCTCGGGCTAACCGTCACCGGTAGTCCCGAGGCGGGAACTTCGTCATCGTCCAGGTCACCCGTCGACACCGGCCAGCACCACGGCCTCGGTGGCGCCGACCTTGACCGCCCCGTCCTCCACCTTCACCGGGTAGGCGGCGGCATCGGCGGGGGCGGGCCCGCCCAGCACCTCACCGCTGCGCACGTCGAAGGTGGCGTCGTGCAGCGGGCACTGGAGCGTCCAGCCGTCGAGGCTTCCCTCACCCAGTGACGCACCGGCGTGGGGGCAGGCGTCCTGGATGGCGCAGAACGACCCCTCCACATTGGCCAGGGCCACGGCCTTGCCCGCGGCGTGGACGGTGGCGGCCTTTCCGGGCGGCAGGTCCGACTCCCGCGCCACCTCCACGTAGGAGCCGGCGGCCACCTTGACCGTGTCGCCGTCCACCTCGACGGCATAGGTTCGGACCGGCCTGTCGGACGGTCCGCCCAGCACCTCACCGCTGCGCACGTCGAAGGTGGCCGCGTGCAGCGGGCACTCGAGTGACCAGCCGTCGACCTTGCCCTCGCCCAGTGACCCCCCGGCGTGGGGACACTGGTTCTGAACGGCGCAAAAGGTGCCGTCCACGTTCACGAGGGCGAGCGTGTGGCCGTCGACCTCCACGGTGGTGGCCCTTCCGGCGGGCACGTCAGCGACCTTGGCTACCTCCACCCAGGGTCCGGAGGGGTCCGAAGGCGGGGCCGTCACCTCGGCGTTCATGGTGGGGGTGGCCTGGGCGTCGGCCTCTTCGGGGCCCGTGGCCCAGCGCTCGTGCATCATGGTCTCGACATGGGCGGCGAAGGCGTCGTGGCCGATCCGGTTGACGGCTTGACCCAGGGTCTCGGACCCGTGGCGCAGCGACTCCCACGCGCCCACGACGGCGTCCACTGCCGTCGGCACGTCCTCGGCCGCCACCCGACCGACCACCTCTCCCAGGCGCTGCTGATCGAGATCGGCGCCCAGGTACACGTGGTAGCCGTCGCGCGTCTTGCCTCCGACCTTCACCTTGGAGCCAGCCAGGCCGATGTCGCCGGCCTGGTGCTGGGCGCACGAGTTGGGGCATCCCGAGACGTGCACTTGTAGCGACGAGTTGCGGCCCAGGGCGGGGCTCTCTAGGAGCGATACGCCGGCGTCGGGTGCGGTGGTGATGCCGAGGGCGCACACGGCCGACCCGGTGCAGGCTCGCACCGAAGCCACATGGGCCTCACCCACCAGGTGCAGGCGCCGGTCCACCAGCACCTGGCGGATGCGGGTCACGTCGCCCACGGGCACGTTCCGCAGCACCACGTTCTGGTCACGACTCAGGTTGAGGGCGCCGTCACAATGGCGATCGGCCAGGTCGGAGAGCAACTCGAAGTCGGCGCCGGCCAGGTCACCCATGGGCACGTCGACGCTGACGTAGGCGCGGCCGACCTCTCGCTGGGGGCGCACGCCCGTCGACCACCCGCTCGGCGGCACCACCTTGAGGATCTGGACACGATCGACCTCGCCGAGCACATCCACCGGCGCAGGTTCGGGGTGGGGCCTCGAGCGGGCCTCGGCGAAGGCGTGCTCCCACGCGGCGCGGAAAGCATCGGCGCCCAGCTGCTCCACCACGTACTTGAGGCGACCCTTGGCCGGGGCGTCGAAGTTGCCGTGGGCCACGAAGACGTCGATCAGGGCCTCGGCCGCGGCCAGGGCCTCGGCTCGGGGCACGAAGTCGGCCAGCTTGACGGCCAGCTGCGGTGCCTTGCCCAGGCTTCCCCCACCCCACAGCTCGTAGCCGGCCTCGCCGTCGCGCACCACCGACACGAAGCCGCCGTCGTTGAGAAGGGCGTCATGGCGACAGCGTGGGGAACCGCCAAAGGCCAGGTTGACGCGGCTGGGCAGCTCGCAGTTGAGCGTGGCCGAGCGAGCCAGGATGGCGTCGGAGACGGCTCGGGCGTCGGGCAGGCAGTCGAAGGGCTCATCCAGGCTGGCCCCCGCCTCCTCCGAGGACATCACGTTGCGCATGGTGTGACCACACGCCGAGCGGGTGCTGAGGCCCAGCTTGGTCAGCTTGTCCAGGACCTCGGGCACCTTGCGGTCCTCGACCCAGTGCAGCTCCACGTTCTGGCGGGTGGTCAGGTGCAGCCAGTCGTGGCTGTAGGCGCGGGCCAGGCGGGCCAGTCCCCGAGCCTGGTCGGTGGGGAGCACGCCACCGGGGATGCGGACACGGACCATGAACACGTGGTCCTGCTCCTGGGCGCACACGCCGTACGTCTTCAGTGCGTAGCGCTGCTCGGGGCTCAGCCAGCCATCGCCGTCAGCGGCCAGGCGGTCCAAGTCGACGGACAGACCGCCTCGTTTGGCGGCGGGGATGTTAGGAGCGGCCACACGGGCACCCTAAAGGGGCAGTGTTTCCGGCCCTTGTGAGGCGTGTTGCCGGGCCGTGAACGCTTCCTTGACCCCGTCGTACAATCTGGTCATGGATGAAATGAAGCCACCCGAGCTGTGCGATGTGTGCGGGGGCGAGGTCGAGCCCTCCGAAGCAGTCAAGACCGAACTGGCGGCGGCCAATGCCATGTGCCCCACGCCCATGACCTTGCACCCGCAGTGCTACGAGCAGGCATCCGCCATCTGGGCGCCCGACCCGGACTCCTACTGCACCACCGACCCGGAGTTTCCCCAGACCGCCCAGTGGACGCCCTCTGACGCAACGAGGTGACGGGGAACCGGCCCGCCGGCGACCCGCTGGTGGGCTGGCGGTACTGGCAGCTGACCGCCGGGGGCCGGCGGCTGCAGTCGGTATCGCTGCGTCGTTTCGTCTGGGAGCCGGGTCGACCACTGCGCGCTTCGTGCATGACCGGCCGGCACCCCGTCCCCAATGACGACTGCGACTGCGGCATCTACGCCGCACCCGACCTCGACACCTTGCGGGAGCATGGGCTGTGCCTGTCTCCGGGCGGGCTCGTGGTGGGGGAGGTGAGCCTCTGGGGCACGGTCCTCATCGGGGAGGAGGGCTACCGGGGCCAGTACGCCGCGCCCCGCACCTTGTCGCTGGTGGAGGAGACGGTGCCCGGGTCAGCCCACCTCTCCGCCCTGGACGCCCTCGCCGCCTACGGGGTGCCCGTGAGCACGACCTCGCTCCGGGAGGCTGTGGGCGAGTTGTCGGGCTCTGTGATGGCCTTCCAGGCCATGTCGCTCGGCACCAGCAACACATCCACCTGAGCCAGCGCGAACCGATCACCGCCCTGCGGGGTTGTATGTAACGGATGACGGACACCGGCGAGCGCCTGGAAGGGTGGGTGAGGTTGCACCAACCAGTCGTGTACCGAGCCGCCTGGCTGATCCTGAGGGACGATGCGGCCGCCGAGGACGTGGCCCAGGAAACGTTCCTCCGGGCGTTCCGCAACGCCGACAAGCTGGAGCCCGAGGCCGACGCCCGCCCGTGGCTCTATCGCATCGCCGTGAACCTGGCCCTGAACCGCCTCCGATCCCGCCGGCGTGAGGATCGAGCCCTGACCAGGCTCGGCCCCCGTGTGGCGCTCTGGGAGGACGACGCATCGGAGCGGGGCGCCGGTGAGGACACCGTGGCCGACGCCCTCCGGCGTTTGCCCGACCGGCTCCGGGTGCCGGTGATCCTTCGTTACTACCTCGACCTCTCCGAGAAGGACATCGCCCGGGCTCTTGGGGTGCGACCCGGCACCACCAAGTCGCGTCTCTCCGAGGCCCGCCGGCTGTTGGCTGCCGACCGGTCGATCGCCACCGCGGTGGGAAGGAGCTGACGTTCGTGACACCCGAGATGACACCCGACGCCCTCGACACCGAGATCCGCAGGTCGCTCCAGACGGAGGCCCTTGCCATCGAGCCGCCCGACGACCTGGCCGAGCGCACCCTGGCCAGGGCCCTGGACCCGGCGACGCTCGCGTCAGGGGGGAGGGGACGCCGTGTCACTCGTTTGCCGCTGCTCCTGTCCGTGAGCGCGGCCGCAGCTGTCGTGACTGCCTTCTTCGTGGTGGGAGTCGTCGCCACCGGGCCACGCCCCACCAGCCCGACCGCGGTTGGCCCGCCGCTGACCGAGGAGGTGCGGGGCGGTGCCGCGCCGCCCAGCGCCGGCACGGCCCAGGCCCCGGCGCTGAGCCAGGCCCCGGCGCTGAGCCAGGCCCCGCCCGTCTCAGGGTCAGCGTCCCCGAGCCGGACGACCTCCGACCCGGCACCGTTTCTCGAGCCGCCGGGATCGCCTTCCCCCTTCGGGCCGAGGATCGCACGTACCGCCGAGGTCGAGGTTCGGGTGGAGAAGGGCCGCTTCGACGAGCGGTGGAGGCAGGCCGAGTCGGTTGCCGGGAAGTACGGAGGGAACGTGGCCTCCTCCTCGGCACAAGAGGTGGAGGGCCACCTGGCCCGGGGCAACCTGACCCTGCACGTGCCCGCCGACAGGCTCCAAGGCGTCCTAGAAGAGATTCGGGGCCTGGGCACGCCTGTGCAGCTCACTTCGGCCGCCACCGATGTCTCGGGTCAGCTTGTCGACTACGAGGCCCGGCTCCGGGCCGCGCAGGCCAACGAGGCGGCCCTGCTCGATCTGGCCAGGCAGGCCCGCTCGTTGGAGGACAGTCTCGCCCTCCGTCCTCGCCTTCAGGAGGCCCGCCGGGAGATCGAGATGCTCCAGGCCCAGCGGGCCTCTCTGCAGAACCGGGTCGACCTGGCCACGGTCACCGCCTCGCTGTACGAGCGGGGCGCCGGCCCCTCATCGCAACCCGAGGGCCGAGTGGCCCAAGCCTGGGGCCGGGCCGGCGACGCCGCCGCGGCCACGCTGGCCGGCATGATCCTGACCCTGGGCTACCTCGGGCCCCTCGTCATCGTTGCCGTGGGTCTGTGGGCCCTGGCCCGGATCGTGCGCCGGCGCCGCTACGTCTAGCGTTCGCTACACACCGCTGGGCAGCTCGGCCGGGTCCCACCCGAGGCGCTCCACGGCCGTGCGGAAAGCGTAGCGGTCGGTCATGCCGCTCACGTGGCGCACCGCCGCCGCTACATGAGCGCCAGGCTCCAGGTCGCTGACCCGCAGCCCGTCCTCCATGGCTTCGGGATGTGCGCTGTACCACTCAACCAGGGCGCGTAGCAGGGTCCCGAAGCGCTCGGACTGGGCCACCGAGTCCGGGCGCAGGTAGATGCGCTCGAAGTTGAAGGCCCGGAAGCTGTCCAGGGCCTCGGCCTCGGCCTGGGCCATGCCCACCCGACCTGTCTCGGCGATGGTGAGGAGCACCGCAGAGATGAAGGCGTTCAGCTGAGCGGAGCGGGTCAGGCCCACCACCGCGCCCACCTCGGCCGGCAGCTCGCTCGGGTCCACCACGCCCGCCCTCACAGCGTCCTCGAAGTCATGGCACACGTAGGCGATGCGGTCGGCCCACGCCACCACCTCGCCCTCGGGGGTGGCTGGCGCCGGACGGTTCCAGGAGTGGTTGCGAACGGCGTCGAGGGTCTCCAGGCACAGGTTGAGCGGGGCCAGCACAACGTCGGCTCCGTACACGGCGTGGTGGTAGCCGCCCTCCAGGAACGGGGAGAAGGCCGGTTCCGAGGCGTGGCCCCCGGGCCCGTGCCCGCAGTCGTGGGCAGTGGCAGCGGCAGCCGTCAGAGACACGTTGAGGCCGGCAGGGCGGGCGATGCCCACCGCCACCTGGGTCACCTCGATGGCGTGGGTGAGGCGGGTGCGGAGGTGGTCGTCAGCGGGGGCTACGAACACCTGGCACTTACCGGCCAGACGCCGGAACGGCCGAGAGTGGTGGATGCGGTCGAGGTCCCGCTCGAAGCACGTTCGGTAGGCGTCGGGCTCCTCGGGGCGGGCCCGGCGCCCCCCACCCTCGGCCCTCGTGGCGCCGGGGGAGAGGAGGCCGTTCTCGAACTGCTCTCGTTCCTGGCGCCCGAGCAGGCCGCGAGGCGGCGGACCCACGTGAGCTCCCTCATGAGCGATGGTGAAGGCAAAGGAGGTCATGAGCTCACGGTACCGGCGACGAGCGACATCTCAGTTGGATCCCCTGCGGCCCGCGGTCGGGGGTTTCCCGCACGCCGTGGAGAGCACCTGAGCTAGAACGGTGGGCGTGCTGGCCGCCCTTTCATACGACCCGCTCGTCCGCATCGAG
>JALZKD010000016.1 GCA_030859405.1 Actinomycetota bacterium
TCTTGAGGGGTGTTCTCCTCGAGTGGTGGATGCCTCTACTGGGATGGTGCACCAATGAGCGAGCCGGAGGCGAGCGAACCAATGGGTAGAGCACGCGAGCCGGAGGCGAGCGAACCAATGGGTAGAGCACCCGTGGCTCACGGCCGACCGCCGGAGGCGGTCGAGACGTGACCTGGCTCCAGGCCGTCGTTCTGGGGGTGGTGCAGGGGTTGACCGAGTTCCTCCCCATCTCGAGCACCGCCCATCTGCGCATCGTCCCTGCGCTCTTGGGCTGGGACGACCCGGGGGCAGCCTTCACCGCCGTCACCCAGCTGGGCACCACCGCCGCCGTTGTGGCCCACTTCGCACCCGACCTCACCCGCATCACCCGGGCGTGGCTCGTTGGTCTGCGTGACCCTGTCGTGGGCCGCACCCTCGACGCCCGCCTGGGCTGGTACATCGGCCTCGGAACCATCCCCATCGCCGTGGCCGGGGTGGCCTTCCGCAACGTCATCGAGACCGGCGCCCGGAACCTGGTTCTCATCGCCGTGGCCCTCATCGTCGGGGGCGCCGTCCTGTGGGCGGCAGAGCGGCGGGGGCGCCGGTCCCGCTCCATCGAGAGCTTCCGTGCCCGCGACGGCCTGTTCATGGGCCTGGCCCAGGCCACCGCCCTCGTCCCAGGGGTATCGCGCTCGGGCGCCACCATCTCCGCCGGGCTGTTCCTCGGCCTCGACCGGGTGGCGGCCGCCCGGTACTCGTTCCTGCTGTCGGTGCCCGCCGTCGTGCTGTCGGGTCTGTTCGAGCTGGGCGACATCGCCGGCCCTGGCGGCGCCAGCGTGGTGGCCACGGCCGTGGCCACCACGTTCGCCTTCGGGGTGGGCTATGCCTCCATCTCCTTCCTCCTCCGGCTGCTGGTCACCACCAGCACCGTCGGCTTCGTGGTCTACCGGGTAGTGCTCGGTGCTCTGGTGCTGGCCCTGCTCCCCACCGGTGCCCTCTGACCCGCTCGTCAGCGCCGCCCGAGGACCTCGTCGACGAACGCCACCGCCCTGGGGTAGGCGTCCAGGCGGTTGGCCAGGCGGGCCAGGCCGTGGCCCTCGTCGGCGTACACCGCCATCTCGGTCCGGACACCCCTGGCCGCCAGCAGGGCATGAATCTGCTCGGCTTCGGAGAGAGGCACCCGAGGGTCGTTGGCGCCGTGGATGATGAAGAGCGGAGCCCGGATGCGCTCGGCGTGGGTGATGGGTGATGCCTCGGTGAGAAAGGCCCGGTCGCGCTCGAGCCAGCCGTACTCGCGCTCGCGAGAGGCCCGCCGCCACGCCGAGGTGTTCTCGAGGAAGGTGACCAGGCTGGAGATCCCCACGATGTCGACCCCGGCGGCCCAACGATCGGGCTGGAAGGCCAGGCCGGCCAGCACCATGTAGCCGCCGTAGGAGCCGCCCCAGAGGACGGCCCGCCCGGCGTCGAAGCGGCCGTCGCCCGCCAGCCAGTCGTGCAGGGCGGCCAGGTCGGCCACGGCGTCGAGGCGCTTCTCCACGTCGTCGAGGTGGTGATAGCGCTTGCCGTAACCAGTGGAGCCTCGAACATTGGGAGCCACCACCGCGTAGCCGCGCGCCACGAAGTACTGGGCCAGGGGGTTGAAGCTCGGGCGCCACTGCGACTCCGGGCCGCCATGGATCATGACGACGACGGGCACCGGCGACGAGGGCAACGGCGCTGGCCGGCGTGGGAGGTACACGAACACCGGCAGCCGCTCTTCGTCGAAGGACGAGAACCGGTGCAGCTCCGGCTCCACCATGGTTGCGGCGTCGATGCCGCCAGGGCTCTTGGTCAAGCGGGTGAGGCCGCCGCTGTCGAGGTCGTGGGCCCAGGCGTCTCCGGGCGAAGTGGGCGACGTGAAGGACGAAACCAGGTGGTGGCCGTCGGGGGAGAAGGTGAGGTCCGCCACACCCTGACCGGGGAGAGACACCTCGCCCAGGTGGGCGAGGGTGGCTGGGTCGTACAGCTCGGCTCTGGTGTAGCCGTCCTCGTTGGTGGTGACCAGCAGGCGGGTGCCGGCCCAGTCGGTGGCGCACGAAGCGTCCCATTCCCGCTCGAGCACGTACTCGGAGATGCGGGTGGCCAGGTCGAAACGGGCGATGGCCCGCCGGTCACGGCCCGAGTCGGTGCTCCAGAAGAAGCCCGAGGAGTCGCCCAGCCAGGCTGGACGCCCGAACGACGCCTCGCCGTCGTGGGCAGAGGCATGGACGACCTCTCCATCGATGAGGTCCACCAGGTACACGTCGTTGGCGGCGTTGCGCTCTGTGAGGCGGGTGACCGCCAGCCAGCGACCGTCGGGCGAGAAGCCGGCGGGCTGGCACCATCCGCCCTGGTCGAACACACAGTGAGCGGCGCCACCGTCGTGGAGGGGCAGGACATGGACGTCGAAGTCCACGCCGTTGCGGGCATTGGAGGCGTAGGCCAGAAGCGAGCCGTCACGGGTGACGCCGCCCGGGCGGTGGATGAACCTGGGGTCGCGCACGAGCGGCCGCAGCCCTGTGCCGTCGTCGGCCGCCAGGTACAACTGATGACGCTCGTTGCCGCCGCTGTCCAGTGAAAGGAGGATCTCGTCGGTGGCGGGTAGGTACCAGCCGTCCACCGGTTCCTCGAGCTGCGTCACGGGCCGTGGTGCACCGCCTGCCCGGGGCACGCGGTAGGCCTGAAAGGTGCCGGTGACATTGGACAGGACCAGCACCGTCGAGGCGTCGGACGAGAGGCTGGTGGGGAAGGCGGAGCGCAGGTCGAGGTACTGGCGCACGTCTGGCCGCATCCCGCCATCATCGGTGACGGGGCGTAGATTTCGGGATGTGGCCCTTGACAACATACCCCCACGGAGTATTCTGATTATACCCCCCTAGGGTAAGTGATGAGAACGGAGGAGCCGACATGCAAGGGCCACACCCTGCGGACCACGGACAGATGACGGCAGCCGCCACCATGCCCGCTTCCGGCTCCCACCCGGGCCAGGACGCCACGGCTCACGCCGGCCACGACACCGCCGGCCACGGCGGGCACGCCGACCACGCCGGCATGTTCCGCCGCCGCTTCTGGTGGAGCCTGCTGCTGTCGCTTCCGATCATCGTCACCGCTCACATGATCCAGGACTGGTTCGGCTATCACCTGGCCTTCCCCGGCGACGGCCTGGTCGGCCCCGTGCTCGGCACCATCGTGTTCCTCTACGGCGGCTGGCCGTTCCTCACCGGGGCCGTGGCCGAGGCCCGCTCCCGACAGCCCGGGATGATGCTGCTCATAGCCATGGCCATCACCGTGGCCTTCGTGGCGTCCGCCGCCACCAGCCTCGGGGCCTTCGACCTCGACTTCTGGTGGGAGCTGGCGGCGTTGATCACGATCATGCTGCTCGGCCACTGGCAGGAGATGAGGGCCATCGGTCAGGCCCGGGGCGCGCTGGCCGCCCTGGCCGAGCTCCTGCCCGACGAGGCCGAGCGGGTGGCCCCCCACGGCGATGTGGAGACGGTGTCCCTCTCGGAGCTGGAGGCGGGCGACGTGGTGCTCGTGCGCTCGGGGGCGCGCGTTCCCGCCGACGGCCAGATCGTCGAGGGCGAGGCGGAGGTCGACGAGTCGATGGTCACCGGCGAGTCCCGCCCGGTGGCGAAGGGGCCAGGCGACAGTGTGGTGGCGGGAACGGTGGTGACCGACTCGTCGATTCGGGTCGAGGTGCAGGCGGTAGGGGCGGACACTGCCCTGGCCGGCATCCAGCGCCTCGTGGCCGAGGCCCAGGCCAGCCAATCGCGGGCCCAGGCCCTGGCCGACCGCTTCGCGGCCCTCCTCTTCTACGTGGCAGCAGGCGCCGGGGCGGCCACCTTCGTGGCGTGGACCGCCTTGGGCGACAGCGACAACGCCGTGGTCCGCGCCGTAACCGTTCTGGTGATCGCCTGCCCCCATGCCCTCGGTCTGGCCATCCCTCTTGTGATCAGCTTGTCGACGGCCCTGTCGGCCCGGGCGGGGATCCTCATCAAGGACCGCCTCGCCCTCGAGCGCATGCGCACCATCGACGCCGTGCTGTTCGACAAGACGGGCACCCTGACCAAGGCAGCCCACGTGGTCACCGACGTGGCCGGCGCCGGGCTCGACGACGACGAGGTGCTGCGGGTGGCGGCAGCGGTCGAGGCCGACTCCGAGCATCCCCTGGCCCGCGCCATCGTGGCCGCGGCCAGCGAACGTGGCGGCATGGCCCGAGCGAGGGAGTTCCGCTCGATCACCGGGAGGGGAGTGGAGGCGGTGGTCGACGGCCGGCGCTACGCCGTGGGCGGGCCCGCGCTGTTGCGCGAGCGCGGCTTGGAGGTGCCCGAGGGGCTGGAAGAGCGCGTCGCTTCCTGGCGCCGGCGGGGCGCGGCGGTGCTCCACCTGGTCCGAGGGGACGAGGTGGTGGGGGCGCTCTCGCTCGAGGACGAGATCCGCCCCGAGGCGCGCCAGGCCGTCGCCGACCTCAAGGCGCTCGGCCCCAGGGTCGTGATGATCACGGGCGACGCCCGCGAGGTGGCCGACGCCGTGGCCGCCGAGCTGGGCCTCGACGAGGTGTTCGCCGAGGTCCTGCCCGAGGACAAGGACCGGGTGGTGGCTGAGCTGCAAGAGCGTGGCTTGGCCGTGGCCATGGTTGGCGACGGGGTGAATGACGCGCCCGCCCTGGCTCGGGCCGACGTGGGCTTGGCCATCGGCGCTGGGACCGACGTGGCCATCGAGTCGGCCGGCGTGGTGCTGGCCTCGAGCGACCCCCGGGGGGTGCTGTCGGTCATCCGGCTCTCGCGGGCGAGCTACCGCAAGATGCTGCAGAACCTGGGGTGGGCCGCGGGGTACAACGTGGTGGCCATCCCCCTGGCGGCCGGAGTGCTCAGCTGGGCGGGGATCACCCTGCCGCCCGCCGTGGGCGCGGTGCTGATGAGCGCGTCGACCGTCGTGGTGGCCCTCAACGCCCAGCTGCTGCGCCGCCTGGACCTGAGGCCCCAGCCGGGGTGACACCTTGTGCGGATCGGGCCGCGCTCACGGGGGGGCGACTATCGGAACGGGTTGGGCACAGGGCCCACCGGGGTGGGGATGATCGGGGGCGGCTCGGGTAGCTCGGGTAGCTCGGGCCCGTCGGAACGGTCGAGGGAGTCGAGGTCCTCGGGAAGGGGGCGGTCCTTGACCTGGTCCACGGGCGAGTCCAGGGTGTCCACCTTCTTCCCCGTGTTCAGCTCCGGGTCGGTGCGCATGTCGTTCACCAGCGGGCGGGTGTCCACCTCACGGCCCTTCCCGTCGGTCAGATCCGGTGACGGGCCCTTGGCGTTGTCGGCGAGGTTGGTCCCGCTTTCGGGGTAGGTGGCGTGGCTTCCCCGGCCCGCGTAGAGGACGGGCTGGTCGCCCTGAGTCTCCATGTCGTCCGCCCGACGTTTCCCTTGTTGGGCCCCGTGGGCCTCTGTGCTCACCACGTCGAGATTGCCCTCCCCGTCGAGCTGGACGCCAATGCGCTCGAAGTCCCCTGCGTGGTCGAAGGCGCCGGCCGGCGCCCAGTGGTCGTTGTCCCGGTATCGAGGCCAGTAGTCGAACTGGATGCCCTTGCCCGCCGGTCCGGGCCTGTACCCGAACGGGACGGCGAGGGGGAAGCTGTCTTCCTCGCTGTCGTGGCGGACGATCGGGGAGTAATGGGGGGCCACGTGGTTGGCGAGCCGGGAGGTGGGAAGTGGCGGGACCTGGAAGGAGGCACCGCCGAGCGGTGCGGAAACGGCCGCTCCCTCGATGATCCTGGCCGTGTCCTTGTCCTGGCGGAGAACCTGCTCGCACTCCTGCTCAGCTTCGGACTTGGCCTTTCGCAGCTCCTCTGCGAAGGCGCCTTCGGCTTCGACCGCGGCCCGTTCCTTCGTGATCGACTCCTGCCCGGCGACGTCGGCGCTCGGGCCCCCGCTGGCTTCGGCCCGGCGGGCATCGAGGGAGGCGCCGTAGGCCGCGTCGGCCACGAAGCGGGCGGCGTCGGCTGCCTCCTTGGCCCGGCGCACTCTTTGGTCGAGACGGCGCACCCGCTCCTGCGCCTCCTCGAGCAGCCCGGCCAGCTGGCGGACGCCACGGGCGGCGTCGTCCAGCTGCTCCTGGCCCTTGGACATCTGCGCCCGCTGGCCCCTGACGGCGGTGCCGAAGGAGCGGGAGGCCGGGGCGTTCCATACGCCGTCGTGCTGCGCCGCCCCGGCCAGGTCCGCAGCCGTGCTCGCCAGTTCGCTGGTAGCCGTCCCGAGCTTCGAGGCAGTGCTTCGGAGCTGGCCGGGATCACCCTTCGGCCACGGAAGGCCCATGGAGGTGGTGGTGGCCCCGAACGCGCTTCCCCCGGAGCCGAGACCACCGGGCGCTGGTCCGGCCATGCTCACGGATCCACCGGGGCGAACTGGTCGCCGTCGACCCTGTCGTAGATCTGGGCTACGGCCACGGTGAGCTGGCCCAGTGAGCGCACGTCGTCGGCCAGGCGCTCGAGCCCGGCCACCCACTCGGCCTTCAGGTCGGCGAGGGCGGCCGAGGTGGCAGGGGGTTCGCCGGTGTGCGGCAGGCTTCCGAGGGCACCCCGGAACCCGACCATCCTCTCGCCGACGCCCTCCACCCGGCGACCCACGGCCTGCAGCTCCTCCGTCGTGACCGCGATCTGGTCCCGGCCGTGCCCCATGTGGAGCAGCGTACGAGTGACCGATGGAGGGGGGGAATGGGGAGGGCTCCCCGAAGGTGGCTCAGCCGGGGTACTACGCCCCGCTCATGCTCATCTCGGCCATGGCGAGGGTGACGCCGGCCGCTGCTCCCGGCAACCATTCGAGGTCGTTCCCCACGGC
Source organism: Actinomycetota bacterium (assembly GCA_030859405.1). Classification (GTDB taxonomy): domain Bacteria; phylum Actinomycetota; class Acidimicrobiia; order Acidimicrobiales; genus YB1-3. Next base: position 6,822 of record JALZKD010000016.1, read on the forward strand.
CACCACGTCCAGCAGCATGCGCTGGATGGTGGAGGCGATGGTGATCTCTCGCACCGGCTCGGCCAGGGCTCCACCTCTCACCATGAGGCCCTCGGCCCCCACCGAGAAGTCCCCGCTGATGGGGTTCACTCCCGAGTGCACGCCCGTGACCTCCTGCACGAGCAGACCCTCGCCCACCTCGGCGAGGATCTCCTCCTGGCTCTTGGTCCCGGGCTCGAGGGACAGGGCCCGGGACCCCACCCCGGGCGTGGACTTGAACCCGCCCCGTACCGCCGAGGCGGTGGAAGCCACCCCAGCTCGGCGCCCGGCGTAGGTGTTGTACAAGAAGCCCTGGAGCCGACCCTCGCTCACCAGGGCGTTGCGGCGGCAGGCCAGCCCCTCCGAGTCGTAGGCGGCGGCGCCGTAGGCATCGGGGTCGGTGGGATCGTCCACCAGGGTCAGGGCGGGGACGGCCACCTGCTCGCCCACCCGGTCGGCGAACAGGGAGCGGCCCTTGAGCACGGCCTCGCCAGAGAGGGTGCCCGACAGCACCCGCAACAGGGTGGTGGTGATGCGGGGGTCGAGGATGACGGGGAGTCGGGCCGAAGACGGTTTCCTGGCCCCGAGCAAGCGGGTGGCACGCTCCACCGCGTCCTCGGCAGCCTCGTCGATGTCGAGGTCGTCGGGGCTTCGTCCCACCGAGTAGCCGCCACCGGTCTGGGTCTGGTCCCCGTCACCCGCCAGGGCGAAGACCGACAGGTAACAGGAGGACCGGCGGTGGCTGGCCGAGATCCCGGTGTTGGTGGCCACGGCCGCCTCCACCATGGCGTCGCCGTAGTCGGACGAGTGCACGGTGCGGATGCGGGGGTCACCGGCCCTGACCCTCCGCTCGAGCTCGAGGGCCATCTCAACCTTGCGCTCGGTGGAGAGGTCGGCCAGCTCCGGGCGCCAGAGATCGAGGTCGGCGGCGGTCACACCATCGGGCGAGGCCAGGCCCAGGTGCTCGTCAGGGGAGCCGAAGCCGGCATTGTCCCGGGCCTCCTCCAGAGTCTCGGCCACCACGTCGTGGTCCAGTGAGCCGGCGTAGGCGAAGCCCTGGCGGTGGTCCACCACCACCCGTATGCCCACGCCCTCGGAGGTGGCCGAGGACAGCGACTCGATGCCACCGTCGTAGACCACGATCTCGGTGTCCCGCCCCCGGGCAACGTAGGCCTCGACCTCCTCGCCAGGGAGACCCCGCCCGGCCACCTCGTGAGCGAGACGGAGGAGCTCGCTCACCGAACCGATCGTTCTGGTAGCCAGAACGACAGCCAAAGGGAGTCAGTTTGGCTACCGGAAGCCCCTTGGCTCACGCCGCTGTGCCGCCGACGGTCACTCCGGTGATGCGCAGAGTGGGTTGTCCCATGCCCACCGGCACCGACTGGCCCCACTTGCCGCACGTGCCCCCGCCGTCGGCCATGGCGAAGTCGTTGCCCACGGCGTCGATGTTGGCGAGGACCTCGGGGCCGTTGCCGATGAGGTTGGCGTCCCGGAGGGGTTCGGTGACCTGGCCGCCCTCGATCAGGTAGGCCTCGGTCATGCCGAACACGAAGTCGCCGGTGGCCGTGTTCACCTGACCTCCTCCGAGGTGAGCCACGTACACGCCGTGGGGCGTCTGGCGCACCAGCTCGGCGGGGTCCTCCTCGCCGGCCAGCAGGTAGGTGTTGGTCATGCGGACCATGGGCAGGTGGTAGTAGCTCTGGCGCCGGCCGTTGCCCGACGACAGCCGGCCCGCCTTTCGGGAGCGCAGCAGGTCCCACATGTAGTCGGTGAGCACCCCCTGGTCGATGAGCACGTTGCGTTGGGCGGGACGGCCCTCGTCGTCGATGGCGTAGGCGCCCCACTCGCGGCCCATGGTTCCGTCGTCGACCAGAGTCACCTGGGGGCTGGCCACGACCTCGCCCACCCTGCCGTGGTACACCGACGCCTGCTTCTCGATGGCGTCGGCCTCGAAGCCGTGCCCGCACGCCTCGTGGAACAGCACCGCCCCCCGGCCGGCGCCGATCACCACCGGCAACAACCCGCTCGGAGCGGGGCGGGCCGCCAGCTTGGCGACGGCCCGTTCGGCGGAGGTGCGGGCGATGACCTCCACGTCCACGCCGTCGAACAGCTCGAAGCCCATGGTGCGACCAACGCCCTCGTAGCCGGTCTGCATGCCGGTGTCTCCCATGGCCACCGTGGACACGCCGAACCGGGTGCGCACCACGTCACCGAGGGCGAGGAGGCCGTCCGAGTTGGCCACCAGGGTGCGCCGGCGGCTGTCGCCATACCCGGCCGACACCTGGGTGACGGCGGCGCCCACGCCGCGCGCCGCGTCGTTGGCCCTGGCCAGCAACTCCACCTTGCGTCCCTTGTCCACCTCGTGGGACGGGATGGTTGGCTCGTACGCAGCATCGGTGTGCTGGCGCTCGAGGGCCACCGTTCGTGCACCCCCGTCACCGCTGCGAGCCACCCCGGACGCGGCCTCGGCCGCAGCTCGAAGACCTGCCTCCGACACGTCGGCGGTGTGGGCGTACCCCGTGGTGTCGCCCACCACCACCCGCACGCCCGCCCCCCGGTCGCGCCCAGAGGTCAGCTCCTCGACACGACCGTCGTCGTAGTGGGCTGACGAGGACCGGCGGTCCTCCACGAAGATCTCGGCAAAGTCCCCCCCGGTACGAAGGGCGGCGCCGAGCACGCGCTGGATGACCGGTTCTTCGAGCACGGCGCATGGTACCGCCGAGCCCGGCGATCATCTCCCGAAGTCGTAGAAGTCCACGGTGATGAGCTCGGGCTTGCTGCGCTGTCGCGACCCGGGGCGGCTCCGAGTCTTGTCCACCGGCACCTGGACCCGGCGGATTCGTCCCTCCCCGTCCAGCCATACGTCGGCGTAGAAGGCCGGTGCTCCGAGCCGGTCGGCGAACGCCCGCATCGCCGCCCTCCGATCCTCGGGTGTGGCCCGAACGGCCATGTCGACGTCGATGACAGTTTCGTAGCGGAAGGTGGAGACCTCTCTGAGGGCGGTGCCGCCGTAGGAGACCACCTCCAGCGCGCCCCGGACAAGCTCGACGACGGCCAACGGCTCACCCAGCTCGGGGTAAGCCTTGGCCCCACCGGGGCCGGTGAGGTCGAGCCGAGCCCTGGGGCCGGGGAACCGCACCCTGCCGGCGCTGGAGGCGTCGGGAGCAGCCGCCTCCACCTGGGCCGTGGCCTCCCTCAGCGTCCGGTCGGGGGAGGAGCTAACCACGGCCTGCGGGTCGGGGCGTGGCTGGTCGGCCTCGGCGCCGCAACCGCTCATCAACAGGAGCAGCCCAGGGACCGCCAGGGCGTTGATCCACCGGGACATCGCGGGCCTAACCTAGGCGCCTTGTCTGGTCGGACACATCGCTCGGTCCGGGCCACCACAGCCCTGCGGGTGGTGGCCACGGTCGTCATGGTTACCTGGCTCGCCACCCGCGTCAGCCTGGAAGGGCTCCACGACCTCGGCTGGCGGCCTGGTGCCCTCTTGTGGCTGGCGGGAGCGGTCGGGCTCACCCTGCTCGGCGTCGGTCTCTCGGCCCTGCGCTGGCAGCGTGTGCTCATGGCCTTGGATCGGCCCGTCAAGGCCGGAATCCTGGTGCGTCACTATCTGGCAAGCCTCTTCGTGGGCAACGTCCTGCCATCCACCATCGGAGGTGACGTCCTCAGGGTCAGCCGCCTCACCTCCGAGGGCGGCGACGCCCCTCGGGTCCTGGCATCGGTGGTGCTGGAGCGTCTCACCGGCTGGTTGGTGCTGCCGGTGCTCACCTTGGTGGGTCTGGCCGCCAACCCGGGCCTACGCCGGATCGCCCCCGCACCGGCCCGGTCCGCCATGGGGCTCGCGGTGACCACCGTGACCCTCCTGGCCGTCGTCCTCGTCCTGGCGTCGAGCCCGGGCTTCGGCCGGTGGCTCGGGGGCAACCAAGGGTGGCGGCGGTTCCTCGGCGCCGTGCACGTGGGTCTCGAGCGCTTCCATCGGTTTCCGGGCCTGGCATTCGAGGTTCTGACTGCGGGCTTCGCCTACCAGCTGGTGATGGTGCTCGCAGCCTTCCTCGCGGCCAAGGCGCTGGGCATCGGCGTGGGTTGGACGGCGATGCTCGCCTTCTTTCCGGTCGTCGCCATCATTCAGGTCCTTCCCCTCACCGTGAGCGGCCTGGGCACCCGAGAGGCCGCTCTCATGTTCTTCCTGCACCCCTTCGGCGTGCCCGACGCTCATGCCTTCGCCCTCGGCCTCCTTCTCTACGTGGTCGGCCTGGCCGTGAGCCTGCTCGGTGCCCCTGCCTTCGCCATTCGCAGCCGGCCGGACCGGGCCGTGGCCCACGGGTGACCGACACCCTCGAGGACCCCCGCCCCCCCGCTCGAGCCCGGCTGCGGTGGTGGCGGGAGCTTCTGTGCGTGGTGGCCTTCTACTCCGTCTACACACTCATCCGGAACCACGGCGTGGCCACCGGCTCCCATGGCGAGGCCTTCCGACATGCCAGGCAGGTGATCGGCGCCCAGCGCCTCCTCGGCATCTACCACGAGGAGACCATCCAGGACCTCTTCCTCGCCTGGAAGCCGTTCATCTCCTTCTGGAACGTGTTCTACGGCACGGCCCACTTCTTCGTCACCATCGGGGCTCTCGTCTATCTCTTCCGGAGGATGCCAGAGCGGTACCCGCTGTGGCGCAACACCCTGGCTCTCACCACCGGGCTGGCCCTCGTGGGCTTCGTCCTCTACCCGCTGATGCCACCCCGGCTGCTGCCGGGCGAGTACGGGTTCGTGGACACACTTCGGGTGGTGGGTGGGCTGTGGTCGTTCGAGTCAGCGCCCATGGCCAAGGTGTCCAACCCCTACGCCGCCATGCCCAGCCTCCACGTGGCGTGGGCCGGTTGGTGCTCGTTGGCGCTCAGCCCCGCCTTGGCCCGGCCTTGGGCTCGCCGTGCCATGGTGGCCTACCCCGTGCTCACCCTCTTCGCCGTGGTGGTCACCGCCAACCATTTCCTCCTGGACGCCCTGGGCAGCGCCGTGGTGCTGGGCGCAGGCTTCTGGCTGGCCCGTCTCTTCACCGGCTGGATCGAGGCCCGAGGTACCGTTCCCGAATCCCTGCCCGGGGTCCCGCCTTCGTCTTCGGCGTCGGCCCACCCGTAGGTTCCGTGGCCGAGTCCCGCCTTCCGTCCTCGCTCGAGCACATCGCTCAACGGGTAGAGGGCCGCCTGGACGCCCTCCTCAGGGGCGAGACCGAGCGGTGGGCCGGCCTCGACCCCGATCTCCTGGCGCCATTGAGCGCAATGCGCCGCCTGGTGATGGCCGGCGGCAAGCGCCTGCGTCCCGCGTTCTGCCATTGGGGCTTCGTGGGCGCCGGCGGGGATCCCGACGACGAGGCCGTGGTCGGCGCCGGGGCCGCCCTCGAGATGCTGCACACCTTTGCCCTCATCCACGACGACGTGATGGACGGCTCCCCTCTCCGCCGGGGCTTCGACACCGTCCACCGCTCGTTCGGGTCCCGTCACCTCCAGAGCGGTTGGCGTGGCGAGGACCGTCGCTTCGGCGAGGGCGTGGCCATACTCGTCGGTAACCTGGCCTTCGTTTACGCCGACCGCCTGTTGGCTGACGCTCCTCGGCCGGCCTGGGATGTCTTCACCGAGCTGCGTCTCGAGGTCAATCTGGGCCAGTACCTCGACCTCCTCGGGACGGCGAGGGGTCACGTGAGCGTGGAGCAGGCTCGTCGCATCGGCCAGTACAAGTCGGGGAAGTACACCGTCGAGCGGCCGCTGCACCTGGGTGCGGCACTGGCTGGACGCCTGGGGGACCTGGAGGGGGCCCTGTCGGCCTACGGAGCGCCGCTGGGCGAGGCTTTCCAGTTGCGCGACGACCTGCTCGGGGCCTTTGGTGACAGCTCGCTCACCGGCAAGCCCGTCGGCGACGACCTGCGGGAAGGCCGCCCCACGGCCCTGTACGCCTACGCTGCCCGCACCACAGAGGGCGCCGCGGCCAAGCTCCTCGGCGAACGCTTCGGTCAGCCTGACCTCACCGAGTCCGAGGTGAGCGAGCTGCAGGGCGTGTTCGAGGAGACGGGTGCCCGACACCACGTGGAGGTGACCGTGGACCGTCTGGTCACCGAGGCGCTGGTCGCCATCGACGTCGCTCCCATCACCCCAGAGGCACGGGTCGAGCTGGTGGAGCTGGCATCCTTCGTGGCCGGCCGCGACCGCTGACAGCTCACGTCATCGGATCCCGACAGCTGCTACTGGGCGGGCACCTCGGCCCGGTCCCTCGGCTGGAGAACTCCGGCGTCGCCGCCCAGGCTGACGAGGAGCTGGTTGTACTCGCGAACCCGTCGGTTGTGGCTGTCCACGGCCTGATTGTGCTCGGTCACCATGGCGTTGAAGTTGGGCACCTGGGAGTTGTAGGCGCGGACGTTGCCGGCTGACCTCAGCTGCTGCAGCTGCCGGCGAAGCGATCCGATGCGCGCCTCCAGCTGGTCGAGACGGGACTGCAGCCGGCAGATGTCCTGTTCGAGACCACCCAGGCTCCGATCGTGAGCCTGTGTCACCAACTGGCGGTTGACGAAGTAGCGCGAGTAATGGGCATTCAGTCCCGGAGGCAGGTTGGCGAACTCCGTCGCCAGGATGGAGTGCAGCTCGTTCAGCCTCTCAGTCGAGGCTCGGCCGGCGTAGGCCTTCAGGTTGGCGTCGACCCTGCACTGATCGAGTTGCGGTAGGGCCGCCTCCAACTGGCTGTCGATGTGCCGGCGCTCGGGGGTTGGCATCTCCTCGTACACCGCGTGCAGCACCTCATGGGCGGCGGATACGTAGATGAGGTCGCTGGCGTCGGGCCTTTGGATCTGGAGCAGGTGGATCTGGGTCTCCTTGGAACATGCCGAAGGCGAACCGCCGCTGGGACAGCTCCTGAAGACCAGGAAGCAACCCAGAGTGTGGGATCCGGAGGCGTTGCGGCATTTGCCCGCGAACTCGGCCCTGCCCTCGATCTTGGGCCGGGCCTTCAGGAACAACTCCCGCGCCTGGCTCGTCATGGAGGTCCTCTCCATGAGCTCGGCGATGGGCTTGGCGATGGTTGTAGGGGGTTGAGTGGTGCTCTCGGCGCCGACGTCGGGCTCACCTTGGTTTCCGCTCGGCGAACAGGCCGCCCCCAGTAGCAGAACCAAGGCCGCGGCCCACGCCGGCGCCCCCCCGCACCGGCGCCTACGGCGGTTCGTGGAGCCCACCTCAGCCACAGGTGGTGAGCGAGGCGCCCGCGGTCGACGCCGATCCCTTGCGCCTCCGGGCCCAGTCCCCAAGGGCCTTCACCAGCTCGTCGTTCTCCGCCGGGTTGTCCATCACGAAGTCCATGCGCACACAGGTGCGCTCTCCTTGCCTCCACGCAACGTAGCGGTCGCCGCCCCACCCCTCTGCCGCGTCCCGGGCCACGTCGAGGCCCAGCTCCGAGCGGAGCATGAGCAGGAGGAAGAGCTGGCCGATCTCCCCGTCGTCGAAGGCGGGCAGATCGGCCCTCGGGACGGGCACGGCTCGCGGCTTGTCCTCGTTCAGGTAGCGGCGGGGGTCGAGCACCTGCTCCGTGCTGGAAGGCGGGTCCGCGAAGGCGGCGTCCAGGCGGGCGTTCCCACCGGTCTTCAGCACCGCCGACACCACGTCGGGCCCGTAGGCATAGGGGAAGCCCAGGGCGACTTGCACCACGGGGGGCACGTTGGGCGGCACCCTGTCGTTCTGGGCGTTCTCCTCCTTGCGGACCTGGCCCCGTTCGTCCGGCGACAGCGAGCGCAGGTATGCCTCCTCCAGCCGTATGGCGCTCCCCTCGGCCAGGGCGCTGAAGCCGAGATCGGCCTCGTCGCCGAGGTCCTTGCGGTCGAGGTTGAAGTGCTGGTCCTCCAAGGCATGAGTGAGCTCGTGCACCAGGGTCACTCGCACGCCGGGGGAGAGCTCCCCGCCCCGCACGAAGAGCTCCTTGGTGTCGGTCTCGTACAGTCCTACGACCCCGGCCGCCACGAACGACTCCACCGTCTTCACCAGGTCCACGTCCCGAGGGAGCAGTCCCATGGCCCGCAGGATGAGCTGGGCCTTCTCGATCTCCTCGCGGTCCTCGTCGTCGGTCTGGAGGGCCCGGGCCCGGAAGGCGGCATCATCGAGGAGGCTCACCTTGACCGGAGTCTTGAAGGTGAGGCCCCGTTCGCGCTCCACGAATCCCTGGAGCTGGCGAACAAGCGTGTCGAGGGGGGTGGGGGCGCTCGCCGGTGGCGCCGCGGGCGTGGGTGACGGTGCCGGCGTGGCCGTGGGTGCGGACACGGGCGAACGGGACCTCGCCTGGAGTATCACCACTCCGCCCCCGACAAGCAGCGCGCCGGTCAGCAGGAGCAGCAGCGGTACGGCCCGGACTCTCACGGCGACAAGTGTGCCAGGAGCCGGTCTGGAGCCGAGGAGCGGGATTGCATGTTGATGACGATCACGCCTCCGAGTATGAACCCTCGCTTACACCGGGCGGTTGCAGAGGGGTACGGTGTCCTCCGGCATGCTCCTCGACAAGGTGAACAGCCCGGCGGACCTGCGTGCCCTGGAAGCGAACCAGCTGGCCGAGCTGGCGGCCGAGATCCGCGAGTTCGTCGTGCAGGCGGTGTCGGTCACCGGGGGCCACCTCGGCCCCAACCTGGGTGCGGTAGAGCTCACCCTCGCCATCCATCGGGTGTTCGAGTCCCCGAAGGACGCCATCATGTGGGACACCGGCCATCAGGCGTACATCCACAAGATCGTCACCGGCCGCCGGGAGGCCTTCCCCACCCTGCGCCAGGGCGGAGGCCTGTCCGGCTACCCCTCGCGCTCGGAGTCCGAGCACGACTGGGTGGAGAACAGCCATGCCTCCACCATCTTGAGCTACGCCCACGGCTTGGCCACCGCCGTGAAGCAGAGTGGCTCCGACCGCAAGGTGGTGGCCGTCATCGGCGACGGGGCCATGACCGGGGGGATGGCCTTCGAGGGCCTCAACAACTTGGGACACAGTGGCAGCCGGGTGGTGATCGTCCTCAACGACAACGGGCGTTCGTACGCGCCCACCGCCTCCCGACTGAGCGAGACCCTGAGCCGCCTCCGCCTAAATCCCGGCTGGGTCAACCTGCGGGAACGGGTCGAGCACCGGCTGCGGGACCTCCCCGCCGTGGGCGAGCTCGCCTACACCAGCCTTCAGGGGGCCAAGGCCGCGGTGCGTGAGGTGCTGGAGCCCACGGCCTTCTTCGAGGCGTTGGGCGTTCGCTACACGGGCCCCTTCGACGGCCACGACGTGGCCGGCGTGGAGGACGCCCTGCGCCACGCCGCGGCCTATGACGGGCCCATCGTGGTGCACGTCCTCACCCAGAAGGGCAGGGGATACCCGCCCGCCGAGGAGGACGACGAGAAGTGCCTGCACGACGCCCCCGTCTTCGACCCCGTCACCGGTCCCCCCAAGTGGACGCCGGCCGGCTACACGGAGGCCTTCGCCCAGGCCATGGTCGACATCGGGGCGCGCCATCCCCAGGTCCACGTCATCACCGCGGCCATGGCCGGTCCTACCGGGCTGCTTCCCTTCGCTGAGCGCTTTCCCGAGCGCTTCCACGACGTGGGCATCGCCGAGCAGCACGCCGTCACCTCAGCCGCCGGGATGGCCATGGGGGGACTGCGGCCGGTGGTGGCCGTGTACTCCACCTTCCTCACCAGAGCCTTCGACCAGGCCAACCTCGACGTGGGCCTGCACGGGCTTCCGGTGGTGTTCGCCCTCGACCGCGCCGGGATCACCGGCGACGACGGACCGTCCCACCATGGGGTTCTGGATCTGGCTCTGTGCCTCGAGATCCCCACCATGACGGTGTTCGCGCCCTCGTCAGCTCAGGAGCTGGTAGCCATGTTGGGCCACGCCCTCACCCTCGAGGGTCCCGCCATGGTGCGCTACCCGAAGGGGGCCGCCCGCCAGGTTCCCGAAGACGAGGTGGGCTCGGGATTGCACGCTCGCCAGGTTCGTCATGGCGACGGAGATGTGTGCATCCTGGCCGTGGGCAAGCTGGTGGAGGAGGCCGAGAAGGCTGCGGTCTCTCTGGGGGAGCAGGGTGTCTCGGTCACTGTGTGGGACGTGCGGGTGGTGAAGCCCCTCGACGGGGTCATGCTCAGCGACGCCGCCCGTCACCGCCTGGTGGTAACCGTCGAGGACGGTATCCGATTCGGTGGCGCCGGCAGCTTCATGGCCGACGCCATCGCCAACCTGCCCACGGGGGCGCCGGTCCCGCCCGTGGTGGTGCTCGGAACACCGCTGGAGTACATCCCCCAAGGCAAGCCCGATCGCATCCACGCCGACCTCGGCCTCGACGGGCCGGGCATCGCGGCCTCCGTCAGCCGGGCCTGGGAATCGGTGGTCGTCCGCCCCTGAGGGAGCACCGCTCCCTAACGCGCGCCGCGCGCTATGTGCACCTAGTGACGAGGTAGCCGGTCAGGAGCTACGGTACGACCGTGCCCACGCAGCGGTGCAGCATGGTCCGAGCGGAGTCGGCCCGCTGCCCGGGCGTGTTCGGCTACCGCTTGGACAGCCGTCCCAACGGGTCCATGAACTGCTGCCCGCTCTGCGGCGCCCCCCACCGATGGGACGCCTCGTTGGAGGAGTGGGTGGTGGACCTGGACTTCGCAGCGGGGGAGTAGGAGCCTCGCTCGTCAGTCGGCGCTGCTCCCGCAGCCGCACTCGCATCCCTTCTCACTGCAGCCGCAGTCACAGTCCTCCGTGGCCACACTGGTACTGCCGCAGCCGCACTGGCAGGTGGTGGCCTCGGCGTCCTTGGTTGCCGGCGGCTCCATGACCGCGGTGGCCGTGGATCCGCAGCCGCACTGGCACGCAGCCTGCTGGCTGTCGACGTCTTCGATACTGCTCATGTCAGGTCTCTCTTTCGCTTGATGGTAAGGGGTCCACAGGTACAAAGGGTCTGCTCGCAGCGGTGTTGCCCCTGAGTTGCCGAGAGGCGATCGAGCACCCCTCGCAGAACGTCCTCGAGGGAGCGCAGCTCGAGGATGCGCTGCTCGGTCTGGGCCAGCTTGCCCTCCACCAGCGTGGCCAGGGCGGGGTGGTTCTCGCCGCAGCAGCCCTCGGCCACGTGGAGGAACTCCTTGGCCTCGGCCAGGCTGAGACCGAGCACCTTGGCCCGGTTCACCAGCTCGATCCGCCTGAGCGACTCCTCGCCGTAGAGGCGGTAACCGGCGTCGCTGCGGTCCTCGGGCTCGACCAGGCCCATGGTCTCGTAGAGTCGCAGCGCCTTGCGGGAAAGACCCGTGCGGCGGGTGACCTCGGCCACAGTCAGCAAGCCATCGTTCATCGCCTATAGAGGATAGAACCTGGCCCTTAGGGCCGGGTCAAGCTGGCGCCGCGGTCAAGGGCCGGCGGCGGCAGGTGCCCCTTGGCTGCGGCTCTCGGGACCCGAAGTGGCGGTCCATCTCCGACGCCCACTCGAGGCCCACTGTCCGGGCGTGTGATGCCAGCCAGTCGGTGAACCGCACCCGGCCGGTGGTGGGACCCTCGGGCGCCACCAGGCCGGTCATGAGCCCGATCAGCTCGTCCCGGGTGAGGACCACGTCGCGGACGGCCAGACCCACGAGCCTGGCCAGCAGCGGCACAGCGGGCGCGGGGACCGGGACCAGCCGGGATTGGCTCCCGACGGCGTGACGTATGGCGCCGACGAACTCCACGAAGTCGAAGGTTTCGGGCCCGACTGCGTCCACGACCAGATCACCATCGCCGCGGGCCGCCTCCACGCACAGCCGGGCCACGTCCCCCACGTAGACGGGGCGCACCGGCGACGCCTCCCGGGCCGGGAAGGCGAAGACAGGAAGGTGGCGGAGGAGCCAGGCCACGTCGTTCACCATCACGTCCCCCTCGCCGAAGACCACGGTCGGGCGCACGATCCCGTAGCCGAGGCCGCTCTCGGCGACCTCCCGCTCCACGAGGGCCTTCCCTCGGAAGTAAGGGAGGTCGGAGGCGATGTCGGGGCAGGTGATGCTCACGTGCACGATGCGGCGCACGCCGGCGCGCCGGGCGGCCTGGAAGAGGGCCCTCGAGTTGGCCACTGCCTCGTCGAAGCTGGCGCCCTCCCGCTCGAAGCGCACCCAGTATGTGTTGTACAGCGTCGTGGCTCCCTCGAGGCTGCGGGCCAGCTCCACCGGGTGGTCGAAGCGGTAGGGGCGTGCCTCCACCCGGTCGGCCAGCGGGTGAGCCCGCTCGGGGTTGCGGGTGAGGGTCCGGACCTGGCGCCCCTCGCCGAGGAGCCAGGCCGCGATGTGCTGACCGGTGAAGCCGAAGGCGCCGGTGACCACGTCCAGCCCGGTGCCGTCGGGGCTGTTGTCCACCGCTGGGCTTTCCGACGCCGGGTCCGTGGTGGTTGCCTCACTCATGGGAGCGGTCCTTTCCGAGTGTTCCCACCGTGTTGGCTCCCAACAGGGTGGCGAGCGGTGCTGACAGCCGCTCCAGGGCGGCGAAGAGCGACTCGGCGCGGGCCTGGTCGCCGTCCAGTGAGGTCAGCAGCTCCATGCCCAGGTAGAGGGCGACGATGGCGAAGGCGGCGTCTTCGGCGGGCACCAGGCCTGCCAGGGGAGACCCGTCGAGCATGCGTCCGAGGTGCTCGGCGGTGAAGCGGGTCCACGGTTCGATGCGCTCCACCAGTGCGGGGCCGAGCTCGGGCACGGTGGAGGCGCCGGCAATCACCGCCCCGAGCACGGTGAGGTGGCCGGCGGCAAGGTCTTCGCGGTAGATGTCCCGGGCCACCCCGATGAGCTCGTCCGGCCCGCGGGCGTTGGCCACCGCTTCCCGGTATCGGGCCATCCGTCGCTCGCTGGTGGTGTCGAGGGCAGCCAGAAGGAGGTCGTTGACGGTCCCGAAGTGGTAGAAGACCAGGGCCTGGTTGACTCCCGCGGCGCTGGCGATGGCCCTTGCGCTGGAGCCGGCGAAACCCTCGTGCTTGAGCGTCTCGATGGCCGCCTCCACCAGGCGTTCCCGGGTGTGTCCATCCGTCGAGCGGGGCCGGACCTGGCCCCTTGGGCCCGTCTTTGCCATTCGCTTTAAGCTATCGCTCAACGGGCAGAGGGGCAACCTCTGCGGTGTCTCGGGACTGGCGACGCCAGTCCCTCAGGCGGACCAGGAAGCCCAGTGATCGACGCTGATCACGATGACGGGACCGCGGGGAGGGTTCTCCCGGTACGGCGGGTACTTGGCGGCCAGCCGCTCGATGGCCTGCTCTCGAGTGGCGCCCTCGGACACGGCCTGTGCCGCCCCGTCCCCCCGCACCCACCACAAGCCCGACCAGTCGTCTTGGTAATGGTCGATGATGACGCTGGCGACGGGGTGCGCCTCTATGTTCTCGAGTCGCTGAAGGCTCATCGTCGTCTTGGGCTTGTGGTCGATGGCGATGACGACCGTGTCGTCGTCGAAGGCCAAGGCGAAGGTGATGGGCACGATGTGGGGACGGGCATCGGGACGGACGGTGGCCAGCCGGGCGACCCGCGCTTGGCTGACGCGTCGGCGAAGCCGCGGATCCAGGTGCTGCATGGCCCTCAAACGTAGACACCGCACCGCCTTGGCCGTGGCCGGCGCAACCCTCCTACGCTGGACCGGACGGCCGTTGCCCGAGGGTCGTCCCATGAAGCGAAGCAAGGAGGCACGGGATGGACATCGGAATCGGCATTCCCAACACCGTCCCGGTACGACCGGCGCCCAGTTGCTCGACTGGGCCCGCCGTGCCGAGGCGGCAGGCTTCTCCAGCCTGGCGACGATCGGGGCCGTGTCCTATCCCGGATACGAGGAGCTGACCGTCTTCGCCGCCGCCGGCGCCGTGACCGAGCGCATTCGGTTCATGTCCAACGTGCTGATCGCGCCGGCACGCAGCGCCGCCGAGCTGGCCAAGCAGGCAGCCAGCGTCGATCAGCTCACCGGCGGTCGGCTCACGCTCGGTGTGGGCATCGGCTGGCGGGCCACCGATTTCCAGCTCACCGGCAGGGACTTCGCCAGCCGCGGGCATCAGTTCGACGAGCAGCTCCGCGACCTTCAGCGAGCGTGGGCGGGGGAGGCCATCGCCGAGGGCACCAGACCGGTCGGTCCACCGCCGGTCCAGCAGCCGGGCCCGCCCCTGATCATCGGAGGCACGGCCGACGCCAGCTTCCGGCGGGTGGTGGAGTTCGGTTCGGGGTGGACCGCCGGAGGCCTGCCACCGGACGCCGTGGGACCCATGGTCGAGAACGTCCAGTCGGCCTGGAGCCAGGCCGGCCGAGAGGGGCGGGCCAGGATCGTGGCCCTGACCTACTTCTCGCTTGGGGACACGCTCGAGGATTCACGCCGCTCTCTGCTCGACTACTACCAGCCCATGGGCAGCGAGATGGCAGAGATGATCGCCGGAAGCGCCCTGCGTTCGGTCGAGTCGATCACCGCTGCGGTCGATGCTTATGCCCAGGTCGGCGTGGACGAGCTCATCTTCGACCCGACAGTCTCGGACCCCGAGCAGGTGGACCTGCTTGCCGAGGCCGTCTTCTAGGCCGGAGGGCCGCGGCTTTCCTCCAGCGGCACACAGGCGAGGCCCTCGTGGCGAAGTCCCTGGATGAGGCCCGGTAGCGCAGAAGCAGTTGGCACCGTGACGTGCAGGGCGATGATGCTGCCCGGCGAGGAGGCCTGGAGGACTCGGGTGACGATGTCCTCCGGTTCGGGAAGCTGCCAGTCGGAAGGGTCGACGTCCCAGAGGACCATCTCCCGGTAGCCGGCGCGCCGTGCGGCCTCCAGGGTTTCGGGGCCGAATCGACCATAGGGCGGGCGAAAGAGGACAACGTTCTTGGCGCCCACCTCACACCACGCACAACGGTCGGCCAGGAGGCGGCGCTCGACCTCCTCGCTCGGCAGTCGTGTGAGGTCTGAGTGATCCCATCCGTGCGCTCCGAGCGCATGGCCTTCATCTACTGTGCGCCGGGCTGGCTCGGGGAACTGCTCAACCCGCATGCCGTTGGCGAAGAACGTGGCCGCCACCTTCTCAGCGGCGAGCACGTCGAGAATCTCGCTCCAGGCGCCGCCCTGGTCACAGTCATCGAAGGTCAGAGCGACGCCGTGCACGGTGGAAGGAAGGCGATGACGGACTGTCACCGCCGGCCCCTGACGGACCATGAGGCCCGCCTCGCTCGTCCGTTGGGTTGGCTTCAGGGAGCGCCGGCGCTCCCTCAGTCGCGCTCTGGAATGCTGTCGGCGAATTGACCCAACCCTGACTCGCCTTCCTCGATGGGCTCGTACTCGTTGATGTTGTCGATGGACTTGCCCATGGCCGCATCCACCTCACGCTCGACGATGATCTCCACCAGGGCGGGCACGCGGCTTTCCTCGCTGGCCTCGATCGCCCATTCGATGGCCGGCCTGATCTCGTCCGGCGTCGTCACCCGGCGCCCCAACGCCCCCATGGCCTCCATGACCCCGACGTGGTCCATTCCGAGGGCCTGGTTCGGCCCCTCGTAACCGATGTCCACTCCGAAGTTCATGTCGTACTGGTACTTCTCGGGCTGGCGGATGAGGCTCATGTACCCGTTGTTCAGCATCACCAGCACATAGGGCACCCGGTGCTGGACGGCAACGGCGATCTCCTCCATGAGGAACTCGAAGGAGTAGTCACCGACCACGCCCACCACCAGGTTGTCGGGCCGGCCGAGCTTGGCGCCGATGCAGGCTGGAACCTCCCAGCCGAGCGGTCCTGCCTGACCGCAGCAGAGGTAGTGGCGGGGCTTGTAGCTCTTCTGGAACTGCCCGCTCCAGATCTGGTAGAGGCCGATGGCGGTGACGATGATCTCGTTCCCGTCGAAGAGGTCGTTCATCTCCTTGAAGACCCTCTGCGGCTTGACCGGCACGTCGTCGAAGTCGAGCTTGCGCAGCAGCGTCGAGCGCAGCTCGTAGACACGTTCCACCCACTGGTCGGGGTCCCGGGCCGGGGTCATGTCCCGAGCTGAATCCAGGAGCGCCTCGAAGGCCAGCTTGGCGTCGGAGACGATGCCCAGATGGGGGCGGAAGACCCGGCCGATCTGACCGGGCTCGATGTCGATGTGGACGAACGTGCGCTCTCCCCGGTAGACCTCGAGGTCGCCGGTGTGGCGCTCGGCGAAGCGGGCGCCGACGGCGAGCACGAAGTCGCTTTCGAGGAACAGCTGGTTGGCGAATCGTTGCTGGGTCTGGATGCCGACGATGCCCGCGTACAAAGGGTGGTCCTCGGGGATCGAGCCCTTGGCCATGTACGTGGGGGTGACCGGGACCTGCAGGTACTCGGCCAGCTCCATGAGGGCGTCGGACGCATCGGAGATGATGACGCCGCCGCCGGGCATGATCATGGGCCGCTCGGCGGCGAGCAGCATCTCCATGGCCTTGGCGATGGCGGTTTTGTTGGGCGAGGGGGGCTCCACCGCCAGGGGGTGGTCGAGGGCGAGGTCGTACTCGATCTCCTGGTCCTTGGTCACGTCGAGCGGGAGGTCGATCAGCACGGGTCCCGGTCTTCCCGAGCGGGCGATGCGGAACGCCTCGCGGAACACCCACGGGATCTGAGCCGTCTCCTTCACCTGCACCGCCCACTTGGTGACCGGCTTGGCGATCTCGACGATGTCCACGGCCTGGAAGGCCTCCTTGTGGAGCAGGTGGGTCGGGGCCTGGCCGGTGATGCAGATGATGGGAATGGAGTCGGCCCAGGCCGTGTACAGACCGGTGATCATGTTGGTGCCGGCCGGGCCCGAGGTGCCGATGGCCACGCCCACGCCACCGGTGACGCGGGAGACGGCATCGGCGGCGTGGGTGCCGCCCTCCTCGTGGCGAACGATGATGTGGCGGATCTTCTCCGACTTGCTGAGCGCTTCGTACAAGGGGAGGATCGCCGCCCCGGGGATGCCGAAGGCGAACTCGACGCCCTCGTCCTCCATGATCTGGACGGCCGCCTCCATGACCTTGATCCGCTCGATGCGGTGTGGGTCCGGTCCCCCGTCGCTCATGAGCTACGACAGCCCGTCGGTCTCAGCACCGATCTGGTGCCCGGCCCCGTCTTCGATCACGCTCAGCACGGCCGAGTGGTCGAGCTCGCCCCGACCCTTGACCTGGAGCTCCTGGAGCATCTGGTCCACCAAGGCGGTGACCGGCAAAGGCACCCCGACCTCCCGCGCCGTCGCCAGGGCGATACCGAGGTCCTTGTGGTGAAGCTCGACGCGAAAGCCTGGATCGAAGTCGTGCTCCAGGAAATTGTCCCGCTTCTGGTCCATGACCTTGGTGCCGGCCAGACCGCCCGAGACGGCCTCGATGACCTTGGCCGGGTCGACGCCCGCCTTCGACCCGAGCACGAGGGCTTCGCTCACTCCCTCGAGGACGATGCCGACGATGATCTGGTTGCAGGCCTTGACGATCTGGCCCGAGCCCGCCTCACCCACGTGCACCGGCGTACCCATGGCCTCGAAGAGCGGCTTGGCTCGCTCAAAGTCCTCCTCGTCGCCGCCCACCATGATCGACAGCTCCCCGCTGACGGCTTTGGGCTCGCCGCCGCTGATGGGCGCGTCCAAGGTCTTGACGCCACCCTCGCTCGCCGCTCTGGCCAAATCCTTGGTCACCAGAGGGGAGATGGTGCTCATGTCGATCAGCAGGTCCCCTTCGCCGGCGCCGGCGAGGAGCCCCTGCTCGCCTTTGCACACCTCTTCGACCTGGTCCGAGGCCGGCAGGCAGGTGATGACGAGGTCGCACTCCTGAGCGACTGCCTCGTAGCTGTCCGCCCCCTCCGCCCCTTCGTCCTTCAGCTCGTCGGCGGCACTGCTGGCGTTGTAGATGACCAGCTGGTTGCCCGCCTTGATCAGGTTCTTGGCCATGGGCTTGCCCATGATCCCGAGCCCTATGAAACCGACCTTCTCTTCGGCCACCGTGTCCTCCCGTTCCTAGAGATTCAGCTCGTCTGGTCGCACCTCACCGCCACGCTTCTCCTGGGGCAGCCAGGCCAGGCTCTCCTCGGTGGTCTCCGTGGTGGGGCCGTACTCGAGGCCCACCCACCCCTCGTAGGAGAGCTCCTCGAGGGTGGTGAAGATGTAGCGGTAGTTCAGCTCGCCCGTGCCCGGCTCGCCGCGGTCGGGGGAGTCGGCGACCTGCACGTGGCCGATGTCGCCGATGCGCTCCCGAAGGGTGGCGACGACGTTCCCCTCCATGCGCTGCATGTGGTAAGCGTCGTACTGCAGCCTGACGTTGTCCCGCCCCACCCGCTCGACGAACTCAGCGGCGGCATTGGTGGTGAACAGCAGGTACGGGCCGTTCTCGAACGTGTTCACGGCCTCGATCATCACCTCGATGTCGTGCTCCGCGGCCTGGTCCGCAGCCCAGGCCACGTTGTCGCGGGCCAGCTCGAGCTGCTCGTCGGTGTCGACGCCGTCTAGGTCGAGACCCACCAGGGCGTTGAGCCGGGTGCACCCCACGCTCCTGGCCAGCTCGAGGGCGACGGGCACGTTGTCCCGGAACTCCTGCTGGCGCTCGGGATCGCTCAGCAGGCCCCGGTCGCCGCCGGGCATGTCGCCGGCATCGAAGTTGAACAGCGGCACCTCGAGCCCGGCCTCCTTGATGGCCACCTCCACGCGACCCAGGTCCTCGCCGGACGGCCACCAGAACTCCACTGCGGAGAAGCCAGCCTCGGCGGCGCGCCCGAAGCGCTCGGTGAGGTCGACCTCTTTGAAGAGCATGGAAAGATTTGGGCAGAATCGCATC
>JALZKD010000179.1 GCA_030859405.1 Actinomycetota bacterium
CCGCGGCCTCGGAGGACCACCATCTCCGAGGTGAGGATCGCCATCCGCCCAGCGCCGCCGCCGTGGAGCGCGTTCTCAGCGTGGCCCGCAAGGAGGTCACGGCCTGCGAGGTCCCAGGCGGGGTACGGGTGCGCCGGTCGGCCGGGCGCCTTTACCTGGACCGGAGCTAGCTGCGCCGGTGCCGAGCTCCTCCGTGTCCGGCGCCGGCGATGGCGGGGTGGACCCGAAGCTCGGGCCCGTCCTGGTCAACGAGGACGAGCTGGAGAACCGTGTGGTGGAGCTCGGCCGGCAGATCACCAGCGACTACGCAGGCCGGGCGCCCCTCCTGGTCGGGGTCCTCAAAGGCGCCTTCATGTTCATGAGCGATCTGGCTCGAGCCATCCGCCTGCCGGTCGAGTTCGACTTCATGGCCGTGTCTTCTTACGGCAGCTCCACCAAGGCCAGCGGCGTGGTGCGCATCGTGAAGGACCTCGACCTCGACCTCGCCGGCCGCCACGTGCTGCTGGTCGAGGACATCGTCGACAGCGGGCTCACCCTCTCCTACCTGCGGCGCAACCTGATGGCCCGGGGGCCGGCCACCCTCGAGGTGTGTGCCCTCCTGGTCAAGGAGGGGATCCAGAAGGACGAACCCGACTTCCGCTACGTGGGCTTCGCCATCCCGCCCACCTTCGTGGTCGGTTACGGGCTCGACGTGGCCGAGCGCTACCGGAACCTTCCCTACATCTGCGCCTGGGCCGGCTGACGGCTGAGCAAGCCTTGGCAGCGAGGCCAGTACCCTACGGGCCATGTTGAGATCGCTCGTCCGCAAGCCGGCCCTGTGGGTGGCGCTCCTGCTCGTCGTGGTGCTCGGGGGGGCCGGCGTTCTCGGCCGCGGCGAGGACAGGCAGAAGCTGCACCTGAGCCAGCTGGAGCGTCTGGTGGCCGAGAAGCAGGTGCGCTCCGCTCAGATCGAAGGTGACGACAATGTCAAGGGCGAGCTGTCGAGCGGGAAGAAGTACGAGGCCAAGTTCCCGGCCGAGTACGCCGACGAGCTGACCCGGGAGCTGCTGGACGCCGACGTCGACGTCGACTCCAAATCCTCCAAGGGCAACGTGTGGCTCTCCCTGGTTCTCAACTTCCTCCCCATCGCCCTGCTGCTGGGGGGCTTCTTGTACATCATGAGCTCGATGCAGGGTGGCGGGAACCGGGTCATGCAGTTCGGGAAGGCCAAGCCCAAACAGGCGTCACAGGATGAAGCGGCCAAGGTCACCTTCGCCGACATCGCCGGGGCCGACGAGGCCATCGACGAGTTGATGGAGATAAAGGAGTTCCTCGAGTCGCCGACCAGGTTCCAGGCCACAGGAGCCAAGATCCCCAAGGGCGTTCTGCTCTTCGGCCCGCCCGGGACCGGCAAGACGCTGCTGGCCCGGGCGGTGGCCGGTGAGGCCGGCGTGCCCTTCTACTCTCTCTCGGGGTCGGATTTCGTGGAGATGTTCGTGGGCGTGGGGGCCAGCCGCGTCCGCGACCTGTTCGAACAGGCCAAGACCAACGCTCCGTCCATCATCTTCGTGGACGAGATCGACGCCGTGGGCCGTCACCGGGGCGCGGGCGTGGGTGGTGGTCACGACGAGCGTGAGCAGACCCTCAATCAGCTCCTGGTGGAGATGGACGGCTTCGACACCCACGCCGGGGTCATCCTGATCGCCGCCACCAACCGCCCCGACATCCTCGATCCCGCCCTGCTGCGGCCCGGTCGCTTCGACCGCCACATCGTGGTCGACCGGCCGGACATCGAGGGCCGCAAGCAGATCCTCACGGTCCATGCCCAGGGCAAGCCCATCGACGACGCGGTGGATCTGGCCGTACTGGCTCGGCGCACGCCCGGCTTCACGGGCGCTGACCTGGCCAACCTCCTCAACGAGGCGGCGCTGATGGCGGCCCGCCACGATCACAAGAGGATCGGCATGGCCGAGATGGAGACGGCCATCGACCGGGTCATCGGCGGGCCAGAGCGCAAGACAAGGGTGATGAGCGAGAAGGAGAAGCTCGTGATCGCCTACCACGAGGGGGGTCACGCCCTGGTGGGCCACGTGCTCCCCCACGCCGACCCCGTCCACAAGGTGTCGATCCTGGCCCGCGGGCGCGCCCTCGGGTGGACCATCTCGCTCCCCACCGAGGACAAGTACATCGTCTCTCGCTCGGAGCTGCGCGACCAGCTCACCGTCCTCATGGGAGGGCGCACGGCCGAGGAGCTGATCTTCGACGAGATCACCACCGGGGCGGCCAACGACATCGAGAAGGCGTCGGATATCGCCCGGGCCATGGTCACCCAGTACGGGATGAGCGACGTCCTCGGCCCCCTCCAGCTGGGCCAGCAGGGGGACGAGGTGTTCCTCGGCCGGGACCTCAACCACCAGGTGAACTACTCGAACGAGATGGCTGCCCACATCGACGCCGAGGTGAGGGCGTTGATCGACAGCGCCCACGAGGTGGCCGTCACCATCCTGGAGTCGCACCGGTCCACGCTGGACCGGCTGGCCTCCTCCCTGATGGAGGAGGAGACCCTGGACACATCGGAGCTGATGGAGATCCTGGGTGACCTGCCGCCCTGGCCGACCCGCACCCCGGCACCCGCGCCCGAGGGGGCCCCGGCGCCGGCAGCCACCGACGGGCCTCAGGAGGCGCCGAGGGAGGCCCCGGCCGGCGTGGCCGCCAAGCGGGTCCGGCGGGTACCACGGCCGAGGGCCAAGCCCGCCACCGCGTGATGCCTCCCCGTGACGAAGGTGTCGACCAGGGACGGATCCAGAAGGCGGTGCGGGAGATCCTGGAGGCCGTCGGCGAGGACCCGGAGCGCGACGGGTTGGTCGGAACGCCCGAGCGAGTGGCCGCGCTCTACGCCGAGGTCCTGAGCGGCCTCCACGAGGACCCCGACGAGGTCCTCGACGTCTCCTTCGAGGCTGGCCACGACGGGATGGTGATGGTGAAGGACATCCCCTTCTACTCCATCTGCGAGCACCACCTCGTGCCCATGGTGGGCAAGGCCCACGTGGCCTACATCCCCAGTGAGGACGGCCGCATCACCGGGTTGTCCAAGCCGGTTCGCCTCGTCCAGGCGTACTCCCGGCGCCC
>JALZKD010000073.1 GCA_030859405.1 Actinomycetota bacterium
CTACCGGTGAGGGGCGCGCCGGCCAGCGCCCGCAGGTCCACGCCGCGGCGCCGCCTCGCCCGCGCCAGGGTGATGTGGCCGGCAAAGGGACGGGCGCCGGGAGGCTGGCCCACGCCGCCCGTGGCCGCCACCGTGGCCGCAGCCAGGCCCTCGAGCCCGGCCACGGGAGCATGTACGACGCGCCGCCCGAAATGACCGGTGGCCGGTCCCATCTCCGCCGTTGCTCCTCCCCCGGAGCGGATGCCCCTGAAGGCCTCCCTGGCCGCCACCTCGTCGGCGTCGCCCAGGAAGCGGAGAGTGACGTGCCACTGCTCGGCCGTCGTCCACCGCAGACCGTCCACCTCGGGCCGTTCGAGGCCCGCCAGCATGTCCACGACCTCCGGTGGTGGCCAAACGGCGACGAAGAGGCGCACCGGGCTCCCCTACCCCACCGGACCGGTCACGACCGTGCAGTGGCTCACGGGGACGGGGTGCAACCGTCCGGCTCGCCCAGGTGGCCCTCACACATCCCGGGATGGCTTATGCTGGTGGCGTTGAGCCTGGATCTTCCGGCTCACGGGCTCACCTCCAGCTGTCCTCCTTCGTGGAGTTGCCGAGGCAAGCCACACCAGTGAGGAAAGCTGACGACTTGACTTCTTTCACCGACCTGGGCGTCGACGCCCAGCTCATCGATGCTCTGGCTCGACTGGGGATCGACGAGCCCTTCCCCATCCAGGCCCTCACCGTGCCCGACGCCCTGGCCGGGCGCGACGTGTGCGGCAAGGCCCAGACCGGCTCCGGCAAGACCGTCGCCTTCGCCATCCCGCTCGTGCAGCGGCTGCGCCCCAGCGATGAGCGCTCGCCGCGGGGGCTGGTGCTGGTGCCCACGCGCGAGCTCGCCCTCCAGGTCGTGGAAGTGTTCCGGCCCCTGGCTCGGGCCGCCGGCCTGCGGGTGGCCCCCATCTACGGCGGTGTGGCCCTCGATCGCCAGGTCACGGCCGCCCGCCGGGGCCTCGACATAGTCGTCGCTACCCCCGGCCGGCTGATCGACCTGATCGAGCGACGAGCCATCTCCCTCGATCGGATCGAGACAGCAGTGATCGACGAGGCCGATCGCATGGCCGACCTCGGGTTCCTGCCCCAGGTCGAATGGCTCCTGCGCCACTTCAACGACCACCGTCAACAGCTGCTCCTCTTCTCGGCCACGCTCGACGGCCAGGTCGACGGCCTCGTCCGCCGCTATCTGAGCCAACCCGTGCTTCACTCGGTGGAGACCGACGCCCCGACGGTGGAGGACATGACCCACTGCTTCCTCGCCGTGCACCACATGGACCGCGTGCGGGTGGTGGCGTCCATCGCCCGTTCGACGTCGCGCACCCTGGTCTTCGTACGCACCAAGCGGGGCGCGGACCGCCTCGCGGCCCAGCTCTCCAAGGAGGCGGTGCGCACCGAAGCCATCCATGGCGATCTTCGCCAGAGTGCCCGGGGACGCGCTCTGCAGAACTTCGCGGCCGGCAAGGTCGAGGCTCTGGTGGCCACCGACGTGGCGGCCCGGGGCATCCACGTCGATGACATCGACGTGGTCATCCACTTCGACCCGCCCGAGGACCACAAGGCCTACCTGCACCGCTCGGGCCGCACGGCCCGGGCCGGACGGGCCGGGACGGTGGCCACCTTCGTGCTGTGGGACCAGGTGACCGACGTGGAGCGACTGCAGCGGCGCCTCGGGGTAGACCAGCCCATCGTCGAGGTCTTCTCCAACGACCCGCGCCTGGCCGACCTCACCTCGCTGGCGTCGCCGGTCGGCGCCACCCTGTAGGAGGGAACATGAGCAAGCAACGAGCCACCTTCTCCAAGCGCCAGCGGGAGGGTGACAAACAGGCCAAGGCCGCGGCCAAGCGGGAGCGCCGGGCGACACGAGACAACGAGTCTCCGGTGCCGGAGTCGACGGAGGACCACGACCAGGAGCGTGTCCTGGCCGCGCTGGCCGCCCTCCACCAGGCATACGAGGACGGCCAGGTGAGCCTGGACGATTTCGAGGCCCGCCGCGACGAGCTCCGGGATCGCCTTCGCGTCGATTGAAGGCCACGGGACCCGTTTCCGTGGCCGCGTTCGCCACTCGGGCGCCGGGACCGTACAGTTGGGGCCACGAGATAGTCATTCGGACTGCTCGCAGTGAAGAGAGAAGAGAAAAGCGTTGGCAACTGGAACCGTGAAGTTCTTCAACTCCGAGAAGGGCTTCGGCTTTATCTCCCGTGAGCAGGGCGACGACGTCTTCGTCCATTACTCCAACATCCAGGGAAGCGGCTACCGGTCGCTCGAAGAGGGGCAACAGGTCGAGTTCGACGTGGCGCCCGGCCGCAAGGGCGAGGAAGCGCAGAACGTTCGGCCCCTCTGAACCTCTCGCCAGACAACTCTGGCCAGAAGAAGCCGTCGGCATCAGTGCCGGCGGCTTCGTTGCGTCATGACGTCGCTCAGGGATTCACGGCGTCAGGCCCTGCCGGCCGCTCGCTGAGGCGCCGGCGCAGCACGTCAAGGGCGCAGAGGGCTGCGTGCTGGCGGACGCGTTCCCGGTCGCCGGGGAGCTGGAGGCGGACCACCTCGGTGGAGGGACCCACACCAAGCCCCACGAGGACCGTCCCCGGCGCCACGCCCTCTTGGGGGTCGGGCCCGGCCACGCCGGTGATGCCGATGCCGATGTCCGCACCGAGGACCCTGGCCGCCCCGTGGGCCATGGCCGCCGCCGCTTTTTCGGACACCACCGGTCCCTCGGGAACGCCAAGGACACGGTGCTTGACGCCGGCGTCGTAGGCCACGACCGATCCCCGGAACCAGGCGCTGGCCCCGGGCACAGCGACCAGACGAGACGCCAGCAGGCCGCCGGTCAGGGACTCAGCCAGGCCGAGGGACAGGCCCTGTCGCCCGAGCAGGGAGCCGATGACCGCCTCCATGGTCTCGTCGTCGGCCCCGAACACCCGGGAGCCCAACAGCGATCGGACCTCGCGCTCCTCGGCATCGAGCAGCGCCCGGGCCGCGGCATCGCTGCCAGCCCTGGCGGTGAGACGGACCTTGACCCCTTCCATCTCCGCGGCCACGAAGGCCATGGTGAGGTCCCCGGCTCCGTCGTCGAGAGCTGAGATGCGAGGGAACAAGGTCTCGGCCACCACCGACTCCGGTACCCCCCACGTGCGCAGGGAGCGGGAGACGATGGTGGCCGCCTGCCCTGATCTGGCCGCCCGGGCCCGAAGGTCGGGGACGACGGCCCGCTCCACCATCTCGGCCATCTCGGCCGGCACCCCCGGTACGGCGTAGACGACCCGCTCGCCCAGCGTGCACACCAGCCCGGGCGCCGTTCCCATGGTCTGGGGGATCACCTCGGCTCCCCGAGGCACCTGGGCCTGGCGCTCGTTGCTCGGCGACATCTGCCGGCCCCGGGCGTCGAACATGGCCCGGATCCGCGCCACGAGCTCGTCGTCGGGCTCCAGGGCCACTCCCATCACCTGGGCCATGGCCTCCCGGGTGATGTCGTCGGGCGTGGGCCCGAGGCCCCCGCACACGATCACCGCCTCACTGCGGGCGAGGGCGGCTCGCAACGCGGCGGCAATGCGGTCCCGGTTGTCACCGACCCTCGTCTGGAAGTGGCAGTCGACGCCGATCTCGGCCAGCCGCTGACCCAGCCATGCCGAGTTGGTGTCCACCACATGGCCCAGCAGCAGCTCGGTGCCGACGGCAACCACCTCGCAGCGCACGTGTCAGCCCGCCGGGGCCGTCGCCGCCTTGTTGCCGTCGAGGAGGTACTGGGCGCCGGTGACGAGGGCCAGTGCCACCCCCGCCCACAGCCACCCGTTGGCCCACCAGCGGTAGTCGGCGGTGGGCGGGAAGAGGGCGAAGGCCACGGCGAACTGTTGGACCACCGTCTTGACCTTGGCCCACCACCGCGCCGGCACCGACACGCCGCGCCGGCCCATCCAGGTCCGGTAGAGGCTGATGACCACCTCGCGAACGGCCATCACCGTGACCGGCACCCACCAGAACGAGTGCTCGGCCACGAGAGCGAACATGGCCCCGAGGACCAGGAACTTGTCGGCCAATGGGTCGAGGAAGGCGCCCGAGCGGGTGACACCCTGGCGCCGAGCCACGTACCCGTCCACCCAGTCCGTCCCGCACAGCACCGTCCACGCCCCGAAGGCGGGCCACGAGTCGCCCTCACCGAGGATCAGCACCAGCAGCACTGGCGTCACCAGCAGGCGGGCGGCGGTGACGGCGTTGGCCGGAGTGGCCAGCGCCGATGGGCCGAAGGCCTCAGTGGCCAACGCTCACACCGCCTCGGCCTCGAGGTCTGGCCCCTCGGCCCCCGTGACCACGACCGTGGCCAGGCCGCCCACAGGCAGGCCATGGGGCACGCGGACCACACCGTCGATCTCGGGAGCTTCCCGATGGCTGCGCCCCACCCCGGGGCTGTCCACCAGCACCTCCACCTTGTCGCCTATGAGGGCTTGGCGCCGGCGGGCGGTGATGGCGTCCTGGAGCTCGGTGAGCTCCCTCAGGCGCTCGGTGACGAGCGCAGGTGGGGTCTGGTCCGGGAGGTCCGCGGCCAGGGTGCCCTCCTCCCTGGAGTAGGCGAAGAAGCCGCACCAGTCGAGCTGGGCCTGCTCCACGAAGCGCAGGAGCACGTCGTGATCGGCCTCGCTCTCGCCGGGGTACCCGACGATGAAGTTGGACCGGAAGGCGGCTTGGGGCCAGCGCCGGCGGATGTGGTCGATGCGGCCGAGGAACCGCTCGCCGTCTCCCCACCGTCGCATGCGCCGGAGCAGCGGCTTGGAAGCGTGCTGCAGCGACAGGTCGAAGTAGGGCACCCCCGTGGCGCCGATGGCGTCGACCAGTGCGTCGCTGAGGTCGGAGGGATATAGGTACAGCAGGCGCGTGCGCGCCGCCCGCTCGGCCACGGCCCGGATCAGGGGGACGATGGCGCCCGCCCCGAGGCCGGCGACGTCCCTCCCGTAGGAGGCGAGGTCCTGGGCCACCAGCACCACCTCGCTGACGCCGAGCCCCTCGACCTCGTGGAGGATGGACTCGGGCGAGCGGGACCGCTGTCTGCCCCGGAACGAGGGGATGGCGCAGAAGCCACAGGCCCGGTCACAACCCTCGGCGACCTTCACGTACGCCCACGGCGCCGCCGGCCTCGGGCGGGCCAGGTTGAGCAGGTCCAGGGCGGGCACGGCCGCCGTCGAGGGCCTGGCTGGCCCCGGCTTCGGTCCCACTGAGACGGGCACCCCGAAACCGGCCACCAGGTCCACCTCGGGCAGAGCCCGGGCCAGTTCCTCGCCGTAGCGCTCGGCCATGCAGCCGGTGACCACCAGGCGGGCGCCCGGACGCCGGTCGTCGGCCGCGGCCAGCACCGTGTCGACCGACTCTTGGCGCGCCGACTCCACGAAGGCGCAGGTGTTCACCACGATCAGGTCCGCGTCCTCGGGCGTGGCCGCGGCCACGAGCCCGTCGGCCTGCAGGGTCCCGGCCAGCTTGTCCGAGTCGACCTGGTTCTTGGGGCAGCCGAGCGTCTCCATCCAGTAGCGCCGGCTCACAGCCGACAAATCTACCGTCGCGCCCTGCCCCCGGCTGGCTCTAGCATCAGCGCATGGCCACCGCCACGCCCGAGCCCTCGCCCAACCCCAACGCCCTGCGCTTCCAGCTCGACGTCACCTTGTCCGAGACCCTGAGCGTCAACGGCGCCGCGGACGCCGAGGACAACGAGTTCGCCCAGGAGGTGTTCGCCGCCGGCGGGGTGGCGTCCATCTTCGGCGTGAACGACTTCGTCACCGTCACCCGATCACCGGGAGCCGATTGGGACCCCATCGTGGCGGCCGTGCAAAAGGCCGCGTCCGAGCACCTCTAGGCCTCGAAGGCGCGTCCAGGCCCGGTCAGGCGCCGGCCCGGGCGGGCCAGACCGCGTGATCCGGGTCGCGCTGGCGCCGGTGGTCGTCGCCTACGCCTGG
The DNA here is from genome assembly GCA_030859405.1 of Actinomycetota bacterium. Classification (GTDB taxonomy): domain Bacteria; phylum Actinomycetota; class Acidimicrobiia; order Acidimicrobiales; genus YB1-3. Next base: position 5,973 of record JALZKD010000073.1, read on the forward strand.
TGGGTCGCAGGACTGGCCCACTTCAGCGTGCTGGCTCTGGTGGCCGTGGTGGGGACGGGCTCGCTTACCGTGGCCTGGGCCTCCCGGAAGCGCCGCAGGCGGCCAACGGGGCCGGTCAGGCCCGCGGGTCTGGGGCCATGGGTGGTGGTCCTCGGGGCGCTCCTCGGGTGGGAGTTGCTCGCCTACAGCCTCTCTCCCCGCTCCAGCCATCCCACCCTCAGCTCCATGGCCGACGTGGCTCTGCGCCCCCGGCTGGTGGAGGCCGGCGCCTTCCTGGTGTGGCTGGCCCTCGGCTGGAGGCTGGCCTCACGATGACCGGCCCGCCGTTGAGCGCCACGGTGCTCGTCTGCGGCTTCGCCGTCCTCCTGGCCGCCGTGGTCGCCCTCGAGATGAGGGCGCGCCTCGGGAGCGGGAACCAGCCCACGTTGGCCGACGTCGTGGACGCCGCCTTGGGGCATCGAGCCGGTCGAGCCGCCGTCCTCCTGAGCTGGCTCTGGGTGGGCTGGCACCTCTTCGTACGCTGAGGCGGCCGCCCCCGAGGTCGGTGGGGCTCGGCATCACCTGGCGAAGAGCACCCGCACGACCGTGGCTCGCAGTACTCCCTGCTCGTCGGCGGCCGACCCCTCGTACAAGACGATGGCACCGCCCGGCTTGGTGGCCGTCCGGAAGCTCACCTTGTCGCTGAAGGGGCCGAGCTCGCCGCCGGAGCTGCCGCTGCCGGTGACGAAGCCCTTGCCCAGCGACTGGCTGGCGGACATGGCGTCTTCCTTGACCTGGACGGCCACGGTCCCTTCGAAGGCATTGGCCCGGCCGGTGAGGGTGACCGGCGACGAGACGGTGGAGCCGGCGGCAGGGGACTCCAGCTCGATGGTGGGGCTGCGGGCAGCCACCACCGACCACGGGCCGGACGGACCCTTCGTACCCAGCTGTTCGAGGACGACGACGGTGGTGAGCCTCGGGTTCTCCAGCCGCCGGCCGCCTTCACCCACTCCCGGTCCCACACCCACCTCTGCCCCTGAGCCGCTGGCGCTGAAGCCGAAGGCGGCGGGATCCTTCATGCCCACGTACCGAGACGCGAACTGGCGAGCGGTCGTCGACGGATCGCGGTAGGCGCGCTCGGGACCGGCGGCGTAGGCGTCCACCTCGGCCTGAGACGTGAACGGCCAGATCCCGGCGAAGGCGGCCGCCGTGGTGGTGGGCGTGATCGAGGTGGCGGTGGGGGCCGACGTGACGGAGGGGGTGGAAGCCGGCCCCGCCGGCGAAGGCATCTCCCGTGCTCCCTGCTCACTGCCGCAGGCCATCAGGCCCATCAGGACCAGAGCGGCCAGGACGTTGCCACTTCCCGCTGTCCTCCGGCGTCTCATGCTCATCCCCACCTTGGACGGATCGGCCCGGGCATGGTTACACCAGGCCTCATGCCATCGCTCGGTCCAGCCCCAGGTCCTCGTACAGGGCCGTGAGCACCGCTTGGGTGCGCCGGTGGTTGGCGGCCTCGCCGGCCATGCCGTTGAAGACCAGGGCCACGGCCAGAGCGTGCTCGGGGTCGGCGAAGGCGATGGACGACTGGCTCCCACCGTGACCGAAGGCCCGGTAGGAGGCGTGGTCGCCGTATCCGTAAGGCGCTGGCTTGTGCCGGTAGTGCCAGGAGTTCACCATCACACCGAGGCCCCAGTCGATCACGGTCCCGAACGTCTCGTCCCGCAGCCCCACCCGGTGACGGGCGCACATGGCCTCCGTCGTCTGGGGGGACAGGACCCGCACCCCGTCGAGCTCCCCCTTGGCGAGGAGCATCCCGTAGAAGCGAACCAGGTCGTCCATGGGACCCACGCCGCTCAGGCTGGGCCGGGCCCGGGCCAGAGCCTCGGCGCCCGCCAGCTCGGCGATCACCTCGGTTCGGCCCCCCGACGTGGTGTGCATGGACCCCATGCGCTCGCCGTAGGCAGCATGGCGATCCGGCGTCATGGCCAGCCAGGAGTCGGCCATGCCCAGCGGCTCGAACAGCTCCTCGCTCACGTAGTCCTCGATGCTGCGCCCGTCCAGGCGACGGACCACCTCGGCCAGGACGGCGAAGGCGCCGCGTGGGCGGTAAGCGGCTCGGCGACCCGGTTCCCAGCCGTCGGTCAGAGCCGCGGCGCATGCCTCCTCGACCCAGTCGTCGGTGGCCCGGAGGCCGCCGGTGTGGGTGAGGAGGTGGCGCACGGAGACCCGCTCCTTGCCGCCGGCCGCGAAGGCGGGGACGTGGGCGGCCACAGGGTCGTCGAGGTCGAGTCCTCCGCGCTCCCACTGCTGCAGGACGGCGGCCGCCGTGAGGGCCTTGGTGGCCGAGAACCAGGGCAGGAGCGTGTCCCGGCCCATGGGCACCCCGGGCCGGGCGACGCCGAGGGCCACGCCGGCCAGCATCCGCCCGTCCACGGTGACGGCCATCTGGGCACCGACGTGGAGACCAGCGTGCATGCCATCCTCGATGCGGCCCACGGCCTTCGGAAGGCGGCCGTCGGAGCTACCTTCAGGGATGCGAGGCCTCCACCACCGTGTGGATGCCGCCCCGGACCAGCCAGTCGGTGGTGACGGTCATTCGCCGCGGCTCCAGGCAGGCCACCAGGTCGTCGAGAATGCGGTTGGTGACGTCCTCGTGGAAGGCGCCCTCGTCCCGGAAGCTCCACAGGTACAGCTTCAGGGACTTGAGCTCCACGATCCGCTCGTGGGGCACATAGGCGATGGTGACCGTGGCGAAGTCGGGTTGGCCCGTCATGGGGCACAAGCAGGTGAGCTCGGGAGACGCGCAGCGCACCTCGTAGTCCCGCCCCGGGTGAGGGTTGGGGACGGCCAGGAGATCCTTGGACGACTGGGTGGACGACTGGTTGCACGGCTGGTTGGGCACCGGCGGAACGGTACCCGCTCCCCCGCCTTCCGGTCCCCGGGCCAGGTCCCGGGCGTCAGCTCTTGCTGCTCAGCATCCGGTTCATCTTGGTGCCGCACTCCGGACAGGTGCCCTGGGCGGCGCGACGACCGTTGGCCATCTCGACCTCGTTGCCCTCGAACTCACGCTTCTGGCGACACTTGACGCAGTAACCCTCGTACATAGCCATGGGTCGACGCTACCCGAGG
>JALZKD010000180.1 GCA_030859405.1 Actinomycetota bacterium
GATGCTCTGCGCCGGGCTGTCCGTCGGTGTCTTCCAGCTGGAGGGCGGGCCCATGCGATCTCTCATGCGTTCCCTGGCCCCCACCACCTTCGACGACGTGGCCGCCCTGGTGGCTCTCTATCGCCCGGGACCCATGGCGGCCAACATGCACAACGATTACGCCGACCGCAAGAACGGCCGAAAGCCCATCCAGTGCCTGCACCCCGAGCTGGAGGAGCTGCTGGCCGACACCCAGGGCCTCATGATCTACCAGGAGCAGATGATGCGGGTCGCCCAGCGCTTCGCCGGGTACTCGCTGCAGGAGGCCGACAACCTCCGCAAGGCGTGCGGTAAGAAGATCCGCGCCCTCATCGCCAAGGAGCGGGTGAAGTTCGTCGAGGGGTGCGAGCGTGCGGGCTACGGCGCCCAAATGGGCACCAAGCTCTTCGACCAGATCGAGCCGTTCGCCGACTACGCCTTCAACAAGAGCCACGCCTACGCCTACGGCCTGGTCGCATACCAGACGGCGTGGCTCAAGGCCAACCACACCGTGGAGTACATGGCGGCCCTTCTCACGTCGGTGAAGGACGACAAGGACAAGACCGCCGTCTACCTCGCCGAGTGCCGCTCCCTCGGGACCGAGGTGCTGGTTCCCGACGTCAACCTGTCGAGCTCCGACTTCGCGGCCAGGGACGCCCGCATCCCCTTCGGCCTCTCGGCTGTGCGCAACGTGGGGGAAGGCCTGGTCGGGCGTGTTGTCGCCGAGCGTGGGACCAACGGTCCCTTCGCCGACTTCTACGACTTCTGCGAACGGGTGGACCCGCTGGTGCTCAACAAGCGGTCGGTGGAGTCCCTGATCAAGGCCGGGGCCTTCGACGCCATGGGCCACCCGCGTCGGGGGCTGTGCCAGGTGTTCGAGCAGATCGTCGATCGCACCCTGGCCCGCCGGCGGCGTGAGTCAGAGGGCCAGTTCGAGCTCTTCTCTGTCAGCGACGGGACACAAGCTCCCGTCGCCGGTGCAGCCGAGAACAGGATCGAGATTCCCGACATCGAGTTCGAGAAGGCGCAGAAGCTGGCGTTCGAGAAGGAGATGCTCGGGCTGTACGTCTCCGACCACCCCCTTCTCGGCGCCGAAGCAGTGCTTCGGCGCCATGCGGAAACCTCGATCGCCGAGTTGCGCGACCTTCATGACGGCGACGTGCGGTGGGTGGGAGGCGTGATCACCAATGTGGTGCGTCGCTACACGAAGAAGGGCGACCTCATGGCCACGTTCCAGCTCGAGGACCTGGCCTCGTCCATCGAGGTGTGGGTCTTCCCTCGGGTCATGCGGGAGTGCGGGCACATCCTCGCCGACGACGCGGTGGCATGCGTGCGGGCCCGCCTCGATGGTCGCGAGGACCAGCCCAAGCTCACCTGCCTCGAGGTCAAGTGCCCCGATCTGCGGGCCGGCGGGCGTGAGGTGCGCATCACCCTGCCCCCTGGCGGGTTGAGCGAGACGCTCGTGAAGCGGCTGAAGGGCGTGCTGTGCGAGCACCCTGGGGACAGCGCCGTCTTCCTGAGCGTGGGCGCCAGGGTCATCCGCCTGCCCGACGAGTTCGGTGTCGACGCCAGCAACGGGCTGCACGCCGAGCTGAAGGCCCTCTTGGGAGCGGGCTGTTTGGTCGACTAATCTGTTCCACTTATGGCGATCGAGGTCGAGACCAAGGACTGCACGGCGCTGAGCGACGCCGAGCTGGGTGAGATGGCCGACATCTGCGCTGAGGGGCCTGCCAACTACGACGTGGGGCTGTTGTCCAAGCAACGTGAGGAGTGGGTGCTGATCGCCCAGGTGCGGGAAGGCGGAAAGCTCTGTGGCTTCTCGTTCTGCACCCTGGAGCGCATCGGTGGCACGCCCTGCCTTCTCGTGGGTCTGGCGTCGGTCCGGCGTGGCGCCAAGCGCGAAGCGGTGCTCAGGCACCTGATGGCCGACGAGTACCGCCGGGCCCTGCTGGCGTTCCCGGACGAGGACGTGCTGGTGGGCACGCGGCTCCTCGACCCCGCCGGCTTCCAGGCCTTCAAGGGACTCGAGGACATCGTGCCCCGCCCCGGCCACAAGGCCACCGGCGAGGAACGGGCATGGGGCCGACGCCTGGCCAAGCGCTTCGGCGCCGAGGGCCGTATCGAGGACCGCGCCTTTCTGGTGAAGGGAGATGGCAATCCCTGCGGCGTTCTCGACCACGAGGCCCTCAAGCCCGAAGACCTCGACCCCGAGGTGGCGGCCCTGTTCTCGGGGCTCGACCGCCTCCGCAGGGACTCGCTCATCGCCTTCGGCTGGGCCATGGCCGAAGACCTGGCCGAAGGCCGACTGGGTAGGTAGCGCCGAACCACCTGCGTTCCGGTAGCCGGAACGACATGGTTGCCATGTCGTTCTGGCTACGAGAACGTTGAGCAGGCGTTGGCAGCTCGCCGCCGAGCTGCTCGGACGAGACGCACTACCTCCTCCGGAGCGCTGAGGACGAGGTATTCGGGGACGGGCAGCACCGTGTAGCCGGCGGCCACCAACTGGGCCGTCCGGTGCTGATCTCGCTCCGCGTCCATGGAGGTCGAATGGCTCCAGGCACCGTTCACCTCCATCACCAGCCTCAGGTCGTCGTAGAGGAAGTCGACCCTTCCGACCCACGCCAGCCCGCCGAGATCCACCTGCCGGCGCGGTTGCGGCAGTGCGGCGTCGAGAAGGATGCGTAGGAAGCGAGCTTCGAGTCCGCTACCGAGCGCAGGCTTGCCGCCGTGCCTGGTGAGGAGTGCCCGCATCACCTGGATTCCGGGCCGGCCTCTTCGAGCCAGCTCGCCCATGTGAGCCTCGATCGTGCTCCAGCGGAGCCCGGCGCGGAGTGCGGCATGGAGGGCCCTTTCGGCCCGACCCGGGTACTCGCTTCCCGCCAAGTCGAAGACGGTCCGCACCAGGCTTGTGACCGGCAGGCCGCTGCGAACCGTGCAGTGGTGGGCGGGAAGGTGGCATGGGTGGTGGAGTCGGGCCAACGTGGTTCCCCGGTTGGCGCCAGCCCTGCGCCGGCTCACTTGGAGCTCGGCCATGTCGAAGCCCGGCAGCCCCCACAGCGCAGCGGCCG
>JALZKD010000181.1 GCA_030859405.1 Actinomycetota bacterium
CCACGGCGTGTGGGGAGGGGCGTCGGAACGGGAACGGCGTCGCATCGCCCGCCGCCGGCGCCGGGAGGCAGCCGGAAGCTAGGTGGAGCTCGGCGAAGCCGGCTTCTTCGTCGCGTCCCGCTCGAGCTCCTTGGGCTCGCTCTTCTCCGGACCATCCTCGTCGCTCGGACCCTCGGACACCCCCTGCTTGAACTCCTTGGAGGCCTGACCGAGGGACCGGGCAAGTTTGGGCACGCGGGTGGTACCGAAGAGCAGCAGGACGACTCCGAGGATGATGAGCAGCTCGGTTACTCCCAGATTCATTGTGCTCCTTAGTTCGCCGACGAGACTGCCGATGCCACCATCTCCAGCTGGTACTGGAGCTGGTCCTCGAGCTGGTCGCCGTTAGCCACCGGCAAGGCTAGCGCTCCCCCGTCGAGAATGAGCGTCGCCACCCCACATTCCTCCCATGCCACCACCTGCTCGGCCACCTCCGCGGGCGTGCCTACGGGGAGCTCACGGCTCACGAACCGAGTGACGCCTCCCGGGTCCCTGCCTGCCTTCTCACACGCCTGGTCGAGCGCCGCCGCCAGACGACGGTAGTCGGCGATGGTGCCGGTGGAGCCAGACGGTCCCCAGCCGTCGCCATGGCGTGCCACGGTGGCGAGCAGCGGACCACCGCTGCCGCTGATCCAGACCTGCGGCCCTGGACTCTGGAGCGGCCGGGGCCGGCAGCGCAGCGCATTCACCCGGTGGTGACGGCCCTCGAAGGTGAACGGCCCGCCTTCGAAGGCGCCCTTCACGACCTGCATCGCCTCACCCAGCCGATCGGCCTCACCGGCTTCTGCGTCGGGGCCCTCGCTCAGCCCCAGGATCACTCGTCCCCCGCTCAGGATGTCGGCGGTGGAGAGGGCCTTGGCCACGACCGCCGGGGGCCGCATCCCGGTCCGCAGGAGGACTCCGAGCCGCGGCCCGGAGGTCACCTCGGCCAGCCCGGCCAGAGCCGTGAGCGGCTCGATCCCGTCATAGGCCTGCGCCGCCCGGCCCCCCCCGGCCGGATGGGGGTCGGCGAGCCACAACGACGCCACGCCCAGCGCCTCCGCACGGCGCGCCACGTCGGCGACCCTCTGCCAGCGGTCGAGCCGAGGAAGGGCCAGGCCGATCTCCACCAGCCGATGGTAGGGGGCCGTTGGTGGGGACCGACCGCAACAGCGCGATCGTGGAGAGGTGCTCGAGTGCGTGATCAACGTCAGCGAGGGCCGCGACGCCTCGGTGATCGGCGCCCTGGGCCTCGCCGCCGGCTCGCACCTGCTCGACACCCACGTCGATCCTCACCATCACCGAAGCGTCCTCACGCTGGCCGGCCCGCAGGTCGAGGAGGCGGCCAGGCAGGTGGTGATGGAAGCCGTGGCCCGTATCGACCTGCGGTCCCACCACGGCACGCATCCACGCCTGGGGTCAACCGACGTGGTGCCCTTCACGCCGCTCGAGGGCTCGTCGCTCGACGACGCCCTCCTCGCCCGAGACCGGTTCGCCCGCTGGTCGGCCGATTTCCTCGGTGTCCCCTGCTTCTTGTTCGGGCCCGAACGGTCCCTTCCTGACATCCGCCGTGGCGCCTTCGTCACGGTGGCGCCCGACACGGGCCCAGGTGAGCCCCACCCCAGCGCCGGCGCCGTGAGCGTGGGCGCGCGGGGCCCCCTCGTGGCCTACAACCTGTGGCTGGCTCCAGGTTCAGGGTCCCATGTGGCCCGAGAGGTGGCGGTGGCCATCCGCGGGCCGGGGATACGCGCTATCGGCCTCGACCTCGATGGCCGGGCCCAGGTGTCCTGCAACCTCATCGAGCCCCTCGCCGTTGGCCCCGACGTTGCCTTCGACGCAGTAGCGGCGCATGCGGCGGTTGACCGAGCCGAGCTGGTGGGACTGGTGCCCGCACGGGTGCTCGCGGCCATACCCTCCTCCCGCTGGAAGGAGCTCGACCTGGCACCATCCCGAACCATCGAGGCCCGCCTGGAGCAGGCGGGCCTCGATGGCGCTGGTCGTGGGGGGCAGTGATCAGTGTTGGCGGCGGTCCCTGTCGCGGGCCGGAAAGCTCAAGACGCCGATGCCGTTCCCGCTTCCCGGGAGCGCCCGGCGACGGACCGGGACCGGCGGATGCGGCGCCGCTCCCGCTCGCTGAGCCCTCCCCAGATGCCGAACTTCTCGCTGTTGTCGAGGGCGTACTCGAGGCAGTCCTTCCGGACTACGCACCCCCGGCACACCTCCTTGGCCTCACGGGTGGACGCTCCTCGCTCGGGGAAGAAGAGGTCGGGGTCGACGCCCATGCAGTTCGCCTGACGCTGCCAGGTCCGCTCAGGACCGGCGTGGAGCAGCTCGTCGAGCACCTCGGATCCCCTCATGGGCCTACCTTCCCCTTGCCACAACCATCAGCCACGACGACCGGTCGGCTGCCGACGACTGCGCCCTCCGAATCGTCACCGTGTAATTACATCGTTGTCATCATGACCCTTCATCTCGGCCGGCGCAAGGGGGAGAATGGCCACCATGCGCATAGAGGCAACCCTGGGCGACATCACCCAGCAGACCGTCGACGCCGTCGTCAACGCCGCCAACCAGTCCCTTCTCGGCGGTGGGGGGGTCGACGGCGCCATACACCGCGCCGCCGGCCCCGAGCTGCTGGCCGAGTGCCGGACCTTGGGCGGGTGTCCCACCGGCGAGGTCAAGGTCACCGCCGGTTACCGCCTACCGGCCCGATGGGTCATTCACGCCGTGGGCCCGAGGTGGCGCGGCGGGGACCATGGTGAGGAGGCGCTACTGGCCTCCTGCTACCGCCGCAGCCTCCAGGTGGCCGACGAGCTGGGAGCAAGGTCGCTGGCCTTTCCGGGCATCTCCACCGGCATCTACGGCTACCCCAAGGACGAGGCCGCCACCGTGGCCGTCGAGACCATCCGCTCCGCGCCCACCTCCGTGGAGGTGGTGCGCCTGGTCGCCTTCGACGAGCACATGCTGAGCCTCTTCGAGGACCGCCTGGCTGGCTAGCTCCGCCAGCCTGGTCGCCCGCTCAGTCCTTCATGAAGCCGAACGGCGAGCGG
>JALZKD010000182.1 GCA_030859405.1 Actinomycetota bacterium
AGATCTCCGGACCGGCGGTGGCGTCGTCGGCGTTGGCGGGGGTGATCGGCTCGCGCTCGACCCGCACCTCCTCGCGCTCCACGGGGACGGTGGTGGCGACGTTCTCGGTGACCACGTACTTGCGCAGCCGCACCCTGCCCGCCTCCCGGCGCACCTTGCCTACTTCCAGCTCCTCCTCGGAGCGCGTCATGGCATCACCGCCACCACTGCTGGGCCAGCCGGAGGAGGCGCCGGGATGGGTGAGGCCGTAATGGCCGAGAAGCTGTGACTCCTGTTGATCGTCCAGCTCCTTGGTCATGTCGAGCTCGGGTGCAGCCTTGATGTGGTCCTTGCTGAAGGCCAGCCCAACGCCATCGGCGGTCATGGCCGCGCCCGTCAGCGGAGCCAGGCGGGACTGTGAGGTCAGTTCCCCGTCTTCACCGCCACCCACCACGGCGTGTCGGTGTCCACGTCCAAGTAGCAGTGCTCGATCTCGCCGATCTTCTGGCCGCTGTCGTCGAAGGCGGTCGTGCCGATCAGGTCTTCCCTACGCAGTTGGCTCGCATCAGCCATGGCTCTGTCTCCCTTTGGTTGTGGTTGGCTTCTCGGTTCAAGGGGTGGACTGGATGTCTGGCGCCAGCGGTGGTCACCCTCGCTGTACCCGCCGGTCCTATTGGGCCTTCTCCTTCAACTCCTGGCCCCGAGTGGCGATGCGCTCGGAGGCGCCCTGCGCCTCCTGGCGAGCCTGGGGCAGCTCGTCTTGCACCTTGGCCAGCGTCTTCTCCCACTGGGCCCGCATGGGCTGGATGCCGCCACCGCCGATGGCGATGACGGCCGATCCCGCCACGATGGCAAGCAGGGCGTAGAACAGCCCGTTGACGATGGCGGGGGCGATCTGGAGCTGCGAGAGAGCGGCGAAGAGTCCCGTGGCCATGATGGCCGCCGACGCCACCCCGGCCAGGGCCTTGCCGTAGCTGAGCCCGCCGAGGGCGGTCTGGACGATCTCCTTCGCGGCGGCGGCGATGGCGGCCGCCACGATGACGATGATGATCGCAGCGAAGACCTTGGGCAGGAAGGCGATGACGCCGGCGATCAGGGCGCTGACCAGGTTGGTCCCGAACACGCCGAAGGCCATTTGCAGAACGAGGAGCAGCACGGCGTAGTAGACGATCTTGCCCAGCACGTCGGAGGCGTCGTACTTGGAACGCTCCAGCGCCTTCTTGACCCCGCCCCGCTCCACGGCCTGGTCGAAGCCGACCCGCTCGAGGATGCCGTTGATCAGCTTGGCGATGGCCTTGGCAACGAACCAGCCGATCACCAGGATGACGAGGAAGGCGAAGAGCTTTGGCACGAAAGCCGCCACCTTGGTCCAAGCGTCTTCTATCCCCTTGCTAAACGAGACGGCGGCGAATGTCCGGTTCATCAGGGCAGATGCCTCCTACCGTGTAAATGGCAGCTCATCGGTCGAGTTGTGATGAGAGACAAGTTGCGGTTACTCCCAACGGCTCACATGAAACTGCCGGTATGCGGCTAGACATTGCGCTGCTGCGCCGGCGTACGAGGCACCGATATCCGCTGGAACGTCCGTAGACACTCCCGGCTATCGCCACTTACGGCCTGTTTGGTGGCAGAACCGCTGACGCCGTACTGTTTCTCTAACCATGAAACGTCTGGCGCCGGCCGCCATGACGCGCCAGGGCCGGGAATTCTTCTTCCCGACCGGCTCTGAGCCGTGCCCTGAGCGCCGGGGCGAGGGACGGGTAGGGAGCAGCGAAGACGTGAGGGATACGAAACCGGCTCTCAGCTCCGCTGGTGGGGTCGCCGATGCCAAGGCGAGCAGCTTGCCGGCAGTGCCGCATGCCCCTCGGGCTTGGCGTCGACGATCGCCCCGACGAGGCCCTCGGCGCCTGGCTGGCCGAATACTGAATCGGTGCCTGACGTGACTTGACCGACGAGGCCGCCGACGCCGCCACTCTCCGTCAGCAAGGCCATCGCCGCTGCGCCCCAGGCGATGTAGAGGAGATCCCGCTCGCTCGGAACAGACGCTGGCGCCGTGGCCAACGAGATCATCGCCCACCACCACACCGGTGCCAGCTACGGACCAACGCCAACTACCCGCCTCCGGGTGACTACCGCTGGGTAGTAGCCGCTGTCAACACGATTAGGCCCTCGACGGGTCCGGCCATTACACCGGCACTTGGTGCAGGTGGCACCCCAGCCGTCGAAGCAGCTCGGCCACCTTCTTGGCCGCCCCGACCACGTCGCCCACCAGCTCCTGGCCGGCGTTCTTGATCTCGCACGCCTTCTTCTGGAAGAAGTTGCCAGTGCATTCTTGGCTCTGCGACGCCTCGTCGATGTCGTCGCCCTCAGCGAAGTCGGGGGCATAGACGCCGCTGCTGCCAGCACCGCCCACCCTGTCGGTGGGCCCCGGTCGGTGTTGATGCCCTGCGCCTCGGCCACTCGAACGTCTCTCTGCCCTGAAGGCCCTCTCACTTGCATGGCCTGGGGATCCGGCGATGTGGAGGCGGCCCAGCTGAGGTGCCAGACGATGCTGGCCTTGAGCTTGTACTTGCCGCCCGCCTGGGTGCTCGAGCTGTGCCGGTAGGGTGGGAGCAGTCGCTTTGCCGGCCAGCAGGGAGCGCCGGCGAGGGGACCCACACGACCATCCCGGCCTGTGACCCTTCGTCGCCCAATCAGTTGTCGACGCCGCCTTCTTGGCCTGGTGCCCCTTCGCCGAGTCAAGGTGCACCGCCCCACAGCGAGTTCCTCGCCACTCGGGCCGACGTGGACCGCTCGGCGCTTCGGCCCCTGCCCGAGCGCCCCTACATCGTGTCCGAGCGCCAACTGCGCGAGGTGGGAAAGGACTGCCTGGTCTCCTTCGAGGCCAGCTGCCATCCCGCTTCCGGGCGACGGGTGTTGCCTCGCATGGCCGTGGAGCTGCGGGTCACGAGGGACCAGGTGGCGATGGACCGGTGGCGATCTGGACTGTGGCCAAGGATCCCGAGTGCCTCACCGCTCGTCACCGAAAACCAGGTAAGAGAGCGGTGGTTCAGGGACCAAACTCACAAA
>JALZKD010000074.1 GCA_030859405.1 Actinomycetota bacterium
GACCTCGTCGACCTGGGCGTGGACGACGACCTCGCCGATGTCGGGATCGACGCCGGCGACAGCGAAGATGGCGACGAGGCCGTCGAGGAGGTCAAGGGGGCGGAGGAGACGGACGACTCCGCCGGCGTCAGCAGTGAAGCGGCTCCAGCTCCGGCCGCGACCGATGAGGAGGAGGAAGAGGACGAGGAAGACGACGACGACGTCGAGGCCAGCTTGGACGTCATCCTCAAGGAGAAGTTGGTCGTTGCCGACGAGGAGGCCGAAGAGGAGGCGCCCGACCAGGATGACCGGATCGAGAGCTCGGTCAACCGGGTCCTGCCCAAGCAGCCCGACGAGTTCGTGTGCTCGTCGTGCTTCCTCGTGAAGCACCCGAGCCAGTTGGCCAACGGGGAAACCATGCGCTGCCGGGACTGCGTGTAAGGACCAGCACCCGAGGCGTGGCAGGATCAGGTCATGTCCAAGAACCCCTTCGACCGCGCCCTTGATCTCCTCCTCTACGCTCCCCTGGGAGCCATCGCCGCCACCCGGGAGGCGCTACCGGAGCTCATCGTCAAGGGAAGGGACCACTTCAACAGCCAGGTGACGACGGCCCGCATGATGGGTCAGCTGGCCGTGTCCCAGGGCCAGCGGGAGGCGGACAAGGCCGTCGCCCAGGCCACTCAGCGCTTGGCCGGTCTGGGACACCTTGGCGACGCCCGACGTCGCTGCCAGCCCCCGGAGACCAGCGAGCCAACGAGCTCTTCGGACACCACGGGTGCGGCACCGACCGCGGCGCCGGCGCCCCCACCGCCACCACCTCCGGCGCCCGGCGTCGACCCCACGCCCCCCACGGAGCCGCTGCAGTCCCCGGTGTCAGCCGAGGAGCTGGCCATCCCTGGCTACGACGCCCTGTCAGCGCCCCAGGTCGTGCAGCGCCTTGCCGGCCTGTCCAGCGATGAGCTCGATGCGGTCCGCTCCTACGAGACCGCCACCCGCCACCGCAAGACGATCCTCACGCGGATCTCCCAGCTGCAACCCTCGCAGCCCTGACGGGTCCCATCACCGTGGTCGGCGCCAGAGCAGCGGTGGAGGGTGACGTGGCTCGGCTGGCCGAGCTCTGCCGCCAGGCCCAGGCCGAGCTGCGGTCCCAGGAGCGCGGGGGTGCGGTGTTCGTCGCCCGGGAGGCTCGTCCGGAGCCAGTGGAGGACAGCCTGCGCTCGGCCATCCTCGAGCCCGATCGCACCGTGGTGCTGGGCACGATCGACGACACGGTCATGGGCTACGCCACGGGGCGGACCGAGATCCTCCGCGACGCCGCCACCCTGGGCGTCATCGACGACCTGTTCGTGGAGGAGGAGGCCCGTGCCGTGGGGGTGGGGGAGGCCATGATGGACTCTCTCCTGGACTGGTTCCGCACCCGGGGATGCTCAGGTGTGGACGCCATGGCCCTGCCCGGTGCCCGAGCCACCAAGAACTTCTTCGAGGAGTCCGGGTTCAGCGCCCGCCTCCTCGTGATGCACCATCGGATGGCGAGCGGCTGAGCGCAGCCGGGCTTCAGCGAGTGCAGTGAGGCCGGCGCCGCAGCTCTGCGTGGGGGCGGTGGTGGTGGAAGGCACCCGCCTGCTGATGGTGCGACGGGGACGGGACCCGGGCGCCGGTAGATGGTCCATCCCCGGAGGACACGTCGAGCCCGGCGAGACCGTCACCGAGGCGGTCGTCCGGGAGCTCAGGGAGGAGACCGGAGTGCGGGGGGTCTGCCAGGACCTGGTGGGCTGGCTCGAGCGCACCGGTCCCGACCACCACCTGGTGATCCTCGACTTTGCGGTGAAAGTTCAAGCCAGCGAGGAGCTGGCGCCCGGTGACGACGCCACCGATGCTGCCTGGGTGCCCCTCGATGATGTGCCACAGCTGGCGGTCGTGGACGGGTTGGTCCAGTTCCTCGTGGACCACGGCATCATGGCCGTGGACTGAGCCGCCCTACCTCAGTCGGCTCTGGCCGGCTGCCCCGCGCCCGCCACTCCTCTGGGCGTCGGCTCCTCGGGCGCTGCTGGCTTCTCGGGCGCGGGCTGCGAGGGCTGGCGCCGGCGCGGCGGGGGTGGCTGGGGCCGGCGCCGCGGGGGCCCGGGCGGTGGAGGCATGTCGATACCGAGCAGGGGAGCCAGGGCCGGGACCCGGCCGCACGCCTGGCGGGCGGCGCCCAGGAGGTGTTCGCTCTCCTCCTGGGGCAGCCCCGCGGGCTTGACCGATCGACGCACCGGCGACTCGGCCACCGCTTCCAGCAGCGCCAACCAACGCTCGGGGGTCGTGTCGTCAGCCATGGCCGCTCCCGCGGCCTCGCTCATGCGAACGGCCACCTCCCCGGGAATGCGGCTGCCGGGATCGGGAGGGCGGGACGCGAGCCGAAGGGCCCTGACCAGGCGGCCCTCCTCCAGCGCCGAGGTGATCTCTTGCAGCCAACGCTGGCGCTGCTCGCGGAGGCGCCTCTCCAGAGCCTCGCGCAGCGTGCTGGCCAGGAGTCGGGTTTCATCGTCGCGAGCGGCGGCATCGGCGCCGGCCACCACCGACCGGAGGTCTCTCAAGGAGATGTCGTCGACGGACTTGGCGGCCGCCTCGGCGCGGTCACGCCATTCTGCGGCCTTGAGGCCCGAGAGGAGGTCCTCGGCCAGGGCCACCAGCGCACCTGCCTTCACCTCGGGCTGGCCCTGCCGCCGTAGCTCGGCATTCTGGGCTTCCACGGCTTGGCGGACGGCAGGTATGCCACCGCGCAGCACTTGTTCGGCGACAGGACGTTGCTCCTCGGGCAAGGCGGCCAGGGCCGCGGCTCTGTGGGCGTTGCCCGGACTGAGCCGGGTGGCCGAGGAACGCTTGGCCGCGGGAGCCGCGGGCGACCCCGTCCTCCTCGGCCGCCGCTCGCCCTCGCCTCGCTCGCCTTGGGCCCTCTCCGCCCGGGGCCCTCGGCTCTGGCCCTGAGCCCGCCCCCGGGCCCTCTGAGCTGCCCTCGGGTCCTTCGGGCCGTCCGTCGGAGCCGTCCCCCGCTGCCCCCGTCCATCGCTCTCACCTCTCCTTGGGCGGGCTGAGCTGCGCCCGGACCCTTGGTCGCCGGGATGGGCGGCGGGGGGAGAGGGTGGTGGCGGCGGCGGGCCCAGCACCTCGAGGAGCTGAGGCTGGGGACGCTTCTTGTCCTGGGGCGGCAGCACGGACGTGACGGAGATGCCGTCCAGCTCCACGGTCGCCTCCACCCGCACCACGTCGCCCGCCCGTGCACCCGAGTGCAGGAGCTTGGCGTCGACCACGCCTTTGGGTTCCTTGGCCCCAGCGGCGCGCCAGGTCCACGTGCCGTCGTCTCGCTCGCTAGTGAGCTCCACGTCCATCCGGTGGGCCACCACCTCAACCTACTGCTCCCGGACCAGACCAGCCCTCCGCTGGTTGCTCCCTACCTACATAACCATTCTTTTGCAAGGACTAGGGCTAGCGGCCAGTGCTCATGCCTTCTGGGCACCGAGGCGAGTGATTTCTGTTTGGCTACGGGTATGTTGGCTTTGTCATGGTCGAGCCCAGGAAGGGACGCCGGGACACCAACGCTCCCACCGACTGGGACATACCTGCGGACAGCCATGCCCCCAGGGGGAACGTTGTCGTCGAAGGCGCCGGCTCGTCGGGCAGGATCAGCTGCGAGCTTGCCATCGACGGTGCCGACGGGTGGTATGTGAGCGCCGTCTTCCTCCAAGAGGGCGAGCACCTGGTGATGGCCGAGTTGAAGGTCTTCCCCGGTCCGGGCGCGGGAACGGAAGGAAGACGGACGAGCCGCCGCAAGCCCGGCGAGTGGTCGGGGCGCCAGGAGGCGCTCGAGCACGTGCCCGACGGCGGGGTGAGCGCCCGCCTCCTTCGCTGCATCCGCCTCACGGACCTGCACCAGCTCGTTCTGTCCTCGGTACCGGACGGCTCGGACCTGCACCGACAACCGGCCGGGAGCAGGACCCGGGTCGGTCGCCCCGGCAGCGCCGGTCGCCCCGACCGCCATTACGCCGAGTGGGCCTTCCGGTACGCCAAGAAGCTGGCCGAGGGGAGCCGGTCTCCCATCAAGGACCTGGCCGCCGAGCACGGGCGCAACCCGGGGCAGGTCCGGGACCTCATCCACGACGCGCGGGTGCGCGGCCTGCTCTCCAAGGAGCGCCAGGGCCGGGCGGCGGGATCGCTGACCCCGAAGGCCATCCGGATCCTCCGCGGCCAGGACTAGAGGCCGGCCCATCTGGGGCCCAGCCCGAAGAGGCGCAGAACCACCACCCTGAGGTCGCCCTGCGTCAGGCTGGAGGGGTGTCCGTGCCCTACGCCGCCACCGTCGAGCGATTCCTGCAGCGGCTGAGCAACGAGGGGCGCTCGGCCCGAACCCTGGCCGCCTACCGCTACGACCTCGACGACACCATGGTGGAGGTTGCCGCCATCCAGGGACTTCTCCCCTCCCGAGCCGGGCTCGAGCGGTTGACGCCCGACGACCGCCACCATCGCGTCCTGCGCGCTTTGGAGGGCGTGGACGTGGCTGCTGTCACCGCCGACCATCTCGACGAAGCCGTGGCCGAGTTCCGGACCAGGCCCGATCCTCGTTTCCACCGTCATCCCGAGCGTGCGCCCGAGGAGCGCTCTCCTGCCACAGTGGCCCGGCGCATGGCCGCCATTCGCTCCTTCTTCGCCTGGTGCTACCGCACGGGGCGCGTCCCGTCCGATCCCGCCGCCCTCCTGCAGGCGCCGAAGAAGCGCAAGCGGATCCCCCGCGCCATGGACCAGCCCACGGCGGTGCGGGCCCTGGACCTGGCCCGCCAGTCCTCCTGGCCCGAGCGCGATCTGTTGATCGTGGCCCTCGCGCTGGCTTGCGGGCTGCGCCTCGACGAGGTGGCCCGGCTACGGCTGAGCGACGTGGAGGGCGATCCGCCCCGGGCCGCGGTGGTGCGAGGCAAGGGTGACAAGGAGCGCCGCCTCGGGCTGCCGCCCGTGGTCCAGGAGGCGATGCGGGAATACCTGCCCACCAGACAGGCCAAGTTGGACTCCCTGGGGCTCGAGGCCAGCACCGTGATCGTGTCGAGCCGGGCCCGTCCGGTGAGGAACCGCAGCGGCGATGTGGTGGGCACCAGCGTGGAGGCCAGTCGCGAGAGCGTCATCTACGTGGTGGACCGGGTTCTGCGCCAGCTCGGGGTCCGCCGCCAGGGGCTGCGGGTCCACGCCCTGCGCCACACCTTCGCCACCCTCGGCCTCCGCGAAGGCGCCTTCAGCCTGCGCCAGCTCCAGGTGGCCCTCGGCCACGCCAGCCTGGCCACGACGCAGCTCTACACCGAGGTGGCCGACGAGGAGATCGCCGCCGCCATGCTGCTGCATCCCCTCGGCGGCGGGCCGGCGGCGCGGTAGGCCATGACGTCGGGCGAAACACGCCGGGGGCCGGGCGAAGAGGACTACTGCCATCTCACGACCGCCGGGCGGGTCACGGCTCGCCCCCACCGCATCGAGATCTGGTTCGCCCTCGAAGGCTCCACCGTCTACCTGCTGGCCGGAGGAGGAACGAGGGCGGACTGGGTACGCAACCTCGTCGCTGAGCCGGCGGTGACCCTCGAGCTGGCCGGTCGCCGGTACTCCGCTCGGGCCAGGGTGGTCCGGGACGAGGACGAGGCACGGGCCGCCCGCCAGCTCCTTTACGACAAGTACCGCCGGGGCTACCAGGGCAGCCTCGAACGCTGGCGGGACGAGGCTCTGCCCGTGGCGGTGGAGCTGCACGAGCCTCCGTAGACTGTGGCCCATGGCTCTTTCCGTTCCGAAGAACCTCCGAGGAAACTCCGCCCTGCGCCATGTGTACGGTCGCAAGCACGCGGTGATCGTCTGCGGTGACCCGTCGGCGTTCGAGGCCGCCGCCGAGCGCCTTGCCGCCGTCAACGCCACGCTGGTGGTGGAACGCGAAGCAGGGCCTTTGTCGCGCCTGCTCGGGTTCCCGTCCATCACCGCCTGCGACCGCTATCTCGACGTCGGACTTCACGCCGCCGACGCCGAGGTGAGCCGCGTCATCGAGGCTGTACGGGGCTTCGACATGCGCTGCGAGGAGTGCCCCCAGGCCGCCGACGAGGTGGGCAGCCCTTGGCTGGCGGCACGACAGGTGCGCCCGTGAGCACGGCGTCGAGCCCCCCAGATCCGCCCGAGAGCGGCCTCCCCCAGCGGGAGTTCCCCGAACCGCCCGCCTTCGTCGACGTGGAGGATGAGCGGCTCCACCGCAAACAGCGCCTGGCCGCCGGGTTTCGCCTCTTCTCCCGCTTCGGCTTCGACGAGGGCATCGCCGGGCACATCACCGCCCGCGATCCCGAGCACAGCGACCACTTCTGGGTCAACCCCCTCGGGATGCACTTCGGCCACGTCCGGGTGTCGGACCTGATCCTGGTCAACCACCACGGAGAGGTCGTCCACGGGGCGGCGCCCGTGAACGCGGCCGCCTTCGTGATCCACTCCCAGGTGCACGCGGCGCGCCCCGACGCCGTGGCCGCCGCTCATGCCCACTCCCCCTACGGCAAGTGCTGGTCCACGCTCGGACGCTCCCTCGATCCCCTTACCCAGGACGCCTGCGCCTTCTTCGGCGACCACAAGGTGTTCGGCGACTACGCCGGAGTGGTGCTCGACGTGGAGGAAGGCAAGCGCATCGCTCACGCCCTGGACGACACCAAGGCCGTGATCCTGCGCAACCACGGACTGCTCACGGTGGGAGGCTCGGTGGACGAGGCCGTTTGGTGGTTCATCACCATGGAGCGGTCCTGTCAGGTCCAGCTCATGGCCGAGGCCGCCGGTAGCCCGGTGCTGATCGACGACGAGACGGCACAGAGGACGCACGGTCAGGTGGGCACTCCACGATCAGGCTGGTTCAGCTTCCAGCCCCTCTATCAGCGAATCGTCCGGGAGCAGCCTGATCTCCTTCAGTGACACGGGAGGACACGGCGAGTAGCGTCAGCCGTCGCGTCACGGCGCCCTAGGCGGAGGTAGATCCCTGATGTCGAACGTTCCCCCCGGAAGTGGCTGGCAGCCCCCCTCGGGGGACTATCCGCCTCCCAGCGGGTCAGAGCCGCCCAGCGGTTCACAGCAACCTCCCCCCGGAGCTGGATGGCAGCAGCAACAGCCGGGTGGGTACGGCCAGCAACCGCCGCCGGGTGGGTACGGTCAGCAACCGCCGCCCTACGGGCAGCAGCAGTCAGTTCCCGTGGGCCCTGACGGGAGGCCGATGGCGGAGTGGTGGAAGCGCCTGGTGGCCATCATCATCGACGGGCTCATCCTGGGCGTACCCCTCTTCATCCTCTACATCATCCTCATCGCCGGCAGCATCTCCCAGACCACGATCGACCCCATCACTGGAGAGATCGAGGGTGGCGGCGGAATCTTGGGCGGTGCCTTCCTTCTCTTCTTCCTGGTGGCGATCGCCGCCAACCTGGCGTACTACGGGATCCTTAACGGTGGTGCCGCTGGCCAGACGGTGGGCAAGAAGGTAATGAAGATCCAGGTGCGCGACGCCAACTCTGGAGGCCCGATCGGAGTGGGCCGTGGGGTCGGGCGGGCCGCCATCCCTTCGGTCGCCGGCGCTTTGTGCTTCCTCGTGAGCCTGCTGGACGGTCTGTGGCCTCTGTGGGACGACAAGCGCCAGGCCCTCCACGACAAGGTCGCCAACAGCGTGGTGGTGGACGCGGCATAGAGCGGAGGTAAAGGTCCGATGACCAACGTTCCCCCCGGCGAGCAGCCGCCCGGAGGTGGCTGGCAGCCTCCCCCACCTCCGCCCAGTGGCGGCTGGCAGCAGCAGCAGCCGCCGGGTGGGTACGGCCAGCAACCGCCGCCCGGCGCCTACCAGCCTCCGCAGCCGGGATACCAGCAACAGCCGGCCCCGGTGGGACCGGGCGGCCAGCCGCTGGCCGAGTGGTGGAAGCGCCTGGTGGCATGGATCATCGACTACTTCATCGTCGCCGTACCGCTGGGCATCCTGTTCGCAATATTCGGCATCAGCTTCGAGCGGAGCGTGGAGTACGACGTGACCAGCGGTCAGTACATCACCACCAGCACCGGTTCCACGGCAACCCTTCTGGTGTGGCTGCTGGCGGTGATCGCGCCATTGGTCTACCGAACGGTGCTCGACGGGGGCGCCCGAGGCCAGACGGTGGGCAAGAGGGCGTTGAAGATCCAGGTGAGAGACGTCCAGGCCGGTGGCCCGATTGGCATGGGCCGCGCCTCCGTGCGGGTGCTGATCCAGTCCCTGCTCTTCGCGGCCTGCTTCATCCCGGGGATCATCGACAGCCTCTCGCCACTCTGGGACGCGCGCCGTCAGTCCTGGCACGACAAGGTGGGCAGCAGCGTCGTGGTGGACGTCTAGCGCATCCTGGCGGTCACCGGCGCCCGACCATGGACGCTCTCGGTTTCGGCGTGTTCCTGGCGCCCTTCCATCTCGCGGGCCAGAACCCCACGCTGGCCCTCCAGCGCGACATGGAGCTGATCTCGCGCCTGGACGAGCTGGGCTTCGACGAGGCCTGGATAGGTGAGCACCACTCAGCCGGCGCCGAGATCATCGCCGCCCCCGAGATCTTCATCGCCGCCGCCGCCGAGCGCACCCGGCGCATACGCCTCGGCACCGGCGTCATCTCGCTCCCCTACCACCACCCCTTCCTGGTGGCCGACCGCATGGTCCTCTTGGATCACCTGACTCGAGGCCGGGTCATGCTGGGCGTGGGGCCGGGGGCCCTCCCCTCCGACGCGGCCATGCTGGGCCTGGCCCCGGAGCGCCAGCGGGCCATGATGGAAGAGGCCCTCGAAGCCGTCGTCCTGCTGCTCACCAGCGACGAACCCGTCACCCGCCACGCCG